>PWWP01000054.1 GCA_003562075.1 Gemmatimonadota bacterium | reverse complement strand
CGAACTGGCTCTCATCGGGGGCAGCCAGGCCGGTTCGAAGGATCCAGCCCAGGAAGTCCAGATCCTGGACAGAGCCGGAGACCTGGTAGACCATAGCTCTGGAGGTGCGGTGGACCTGGGCATCGGCACCGATCCGATCGGCCAGGGAAGACATTCGACCCTCCGCTTGTATCCGGAGGATCTGGGCGGTTCCGGCTTCTTCAACCGTCTCCTCCAGGGGGACTGAGACCCTGATGGAGACAACCTCGGAGCTTCCTGACTGGAAAAAGGCGGTCGTCGGGCCCTCGGGTGGAGACACGACCGTATCCGGCGAGAAAGCCGACGTGCCGGCAGTCTGGAGGTCCCCGGTGGGAAGAACGAGGGAGAGGACGGCGATGAAAGTTAAGGGACTCACGATCTCCACGTCGGATGCTGAGGGCCGGAATGGCGGGCCGACGGTCCACCGAGTTTCAGGCTGGGTTGCGCGATCAGGGGATTGCCCCGGTAATGATGTAACCCTCCGGGTTCATGGCCCGGCCTCCCACATGGACTTCATAGTGCAGGTGGGGGGAAGTTGCAGTGCCGGAGCTGCCAACCCGAGCGATCCGGTCGCCCCGTTCCACCTGGTCGCCGGCTCGAACCAGGAGTTCGGAAGCGTGACTGTAGAGGGTGGAATATCCGTACCCGTGGTCCAACTCTACAACCAGTCCATATCCGGCTCGCCGACCAGCGAAGGTCACCCGCCCTTTGGCCGCGGCAAGGATGGGCGTACCCCGGGGCGCCGAGATGTCCACCCCTGTGTGAGGCCGGGCCTCGTGGTGGATGGGATGGGACCGGGCGGAACTGAATCGGGAGGTGATTCGACCGTCAGTGGGCAGTATGGACGGTGTGGCCCGGAGGAGGTCATGATGGGCCTCCAGGGAGTCGGCGGCCTCTGTCAGGCTTTCTCGAAGGAGTCGTGCCCTCCGCTCCAGGGCGTTCAGGTCGTAGGAGACGGCAAAGGCGTCCTCACCCACCTCTTCGTTCAATTCAAAGAGGGGATGGGATGAAAGTTCAGGGGAGCCCGGCCCCCCGACACCCACTCGCTGGATTTCCTCGTCAATTTCGTCCAGCCCTGCCATGACACGAAGCTCCGCATCTCGCTGAGCCAATTCTTCAAGCTCGCCCTGAAGTCCTCCCATCCGGTTCTGAAGGGACTCGAGTTCCGACACCAGGACCTGGTTCTGCCGTTCGAGTTGGACGTTCTGAACCGTGTCTATACCCCGCACACCGATAAACCCGAGGAGAAGGATCACCGCCAGGCAACCGAATCCGGCTCCGCCAGCCAGGAGCCGGAGGGAGCGGGTGGGTAAGGTGATCTGTCGGAGGTCATCGCCTTCGTCCCGAAGGAGGAGGACCGTCCACTTGTTTTCTCTCATAACCCTCTTCATTCCAGAAGAACCGTCGACGGTTCGACGGTTCGAAATCCCCAATCCACTCGCCCGGGCCCACCACCCGCTTTCCGGTCCAGAGCTAGCGGGCTGAGCACTCTGCCCGCTTGGAACCGAATGCATGACAGCGATGGAAGGTCCGAAACAACCCCTCGCCACGAAGTGATGTGGCTGTTTCAACCGACAGGGGTAAAGCGTGTCAAGCTACCGGTATCCTCACCCTGACGTCAACGGGACCCGCATTCACGACCGCTTCAGTCCTCAGTCTCCTAATCTTCAATCCTGGGGAAGAGCGGAGGGGCCTTCTCAACTGCCAGTTGGTGGAGAGGGAGGCGCTGTGCCTCCTCGATGGTCGGGACCTGGGACAGGCCCAGAGAGCTTACCAACTCCTTCATCTTCCCGGGCATCACCGGAAGCAGGAGGGCTGCCAGGAGGAGGAGTGAACGGAGGAGACTCGCCAATGTCTCCGCCAATTCGTCCTCTTTTCCGTCCTGGCGCGCCAGGGACCAAGGCTCTTCGGTCTCCACGTAGCCGTTGGCGGCTCGAGCCAGCTCCATCGCTGCCGCCAGGGCTTCGTTCACTCGGAGGCTGTGCATGGATGTATGGACCTGGTCCAGTGCGGTGGTGATCTGGTTCTCCAGTCCTCGCCCGTTCACTTCTGACGGAATGCGGCCGTTCTGGTAGCGGGCCACCATGGAGGTGACACGGCTGGACAGATTGCCCAGAACGTTGGCCAGTTCCTCGTATCGGGTAAGGAAGCGTTCAGGGGTATAGGACGCGTCCTCACCGGTAGGCATTTCCCGGAGGAGGAACCAGCGGACAGCGTCGCTCCCGAACTCTCCCTGAAGTGCGAGTGGGTCCACCACATTACCCAGTGACTTGGACATCTTGGTCTCACCTACGACCCACCACCCGTGGGCCAGGATCCGTCGCGGAAGTGGAAGCCCCGCTCCCATGAGCAGAGTGGGCCAATAGACGGCGTGAGTCGTCAGGATGTCCTTCCCGATGAGGTGGAGGTCGGCCGGCCACCAGGAGCCTTCCACATCGTCGAAGCCCTGCTGCTCGGGAGGTTTGCCGGGGTCGATTGCACCGGAGGCAGTCAGGTAGTTGATGAGGGCGTCCACCCAGACATAGGTGACATGCTCCTCATCGAAGGGGAGGGGGATTCCCCAGGCCAGCCGGGACCGGGGCCGAGAAATGGAGAGGTCGGAGAGGGGGTTCTGGAGGAATCCCAGGACTTCATTTCTCCGTTTCTCCGGAAATATCCACTCCGGATTCTCCTGGATGTGCTGGATCAGGTCGTCCTGGAAGGCACTCATCCGGAAGAAGTAGTTCTTTTCCCGAATCCGTTCTACGGGGCGTCCGGCAATGGGGTCTGTCCGATTCGGGCCCAACTCCTTCTCGGTGAAGAATCTCTCTTCGTGGACGGAGTACCATCCCTCGTACTCGGCATCGTAGATGTACCCCCGGTCCATGAGACGCTGTACGAAGGCCTGGACAACGGCCTGGTGCTCCGGCTCCGTGGTCCGGATGAATCGGTCGTATGAGATTCCCAGGTCCCCCCATGCTTCCTGGAACCGCTCTGCCATGGCGTCACAGAGCTCCATGGGGGCGATCCCTCGACGGCGAGCCTCCTCCTGGATCTTCTGCCCGTGCTCATCGGTTCCGGTCAGGAAGAAGACGTCTCCACCTGCTTGTCGGTGGTAGCGAGCCAGAGCGTCGGCCAGGAAGGTGGTGTACGCATGGCCAATGTGGGGTTCCCCACTGGCGTAGTAGATCGGGGTGGTAAGATACCGTCTGGAGGCGGTCGGTTGAGACACTGTTGGAATGGTCCTGGATTTGGGCGGTTTGCGAGGCTGGAATGCCGGGATAGCAAGTAGCTCGGAGCCTGTGTCGGTACCCCGGAGAATGGGAGTTCGAAGGCTCAGTTCGGTTCAGACCGGTCTCTCGATCGGGGTTTTCCGGGACCTGGAGATGATTCACGGACTTCGGCCTTCAACTCCTCCAGGGATACAACCCGGCGTTCCCCTTCCTCATCTTTGAGGGTCACCCGCTCTCCCCAGATATCCACCTTCAAGACTTCTTCCTGTCCCCTGGGGGTTCGGAGCTGCTTTCCTTCTCGAGGGAAGCGCCGCCGGGCCTGGACGTAGGTGTCGTGTTCGTATTGAAGGCAGCACATCAGACGTCCGCAGCACCCCGAAATCTGAGCTGGGTTCAGGGAGAGGTTCTGGTCCTTGGCGAGTTGGAGGGATACCGGTTTCAGCTCTGGGAGCCAGGTGGAGCAACAGAGCTCCCGACCGCATCGGCCGACTCCGCCCAGGAGGGCTGATTCATCCCGGACTCCGATCTGCCGGAGTTCGATTCGCGTTCGAAAGGTCCGGGCCAGGTCGCGAACCAACTCCCGGAAGTCCACCCGCCGGTCAGCGGTGAAGAAGATGGTGAGCTTCTTTCGATCAAATTGCCACTCGGCCTCCGTGACCTTCATCCGAAGTCCGTGCTCCTCCACCTTCTTCCGGGTTTCCACGCGGACCCGTTCCTCGTCCTCCCGGAGACTCTCCAGAACGCCCAACTCCTCGTCTCGTGCCAAGCGCACAACGTCCCGGTCCGGTTCTGGAGTGCCGCACCCTCCTGATGCCGAACATTTCCGCTCGGCCACCGTTCCCAGAGCCAGGACCTTACCCAGGTCCTCGCCCCGATCCGCCTCCACGATGACATGTTGGCCCGGAAGAACCTCCAACTCCCGAACCATGAAGTAATCCTTCCGGTCTCCCTTGAATCCAATCTCTGCGAATGCGGACATGGTGGCTCCTGGCACAGCTTGAGTTCAGTGGCCTTCCGTCCACGCGCCCATCTGTCCGAACTTGTCCCATCGGGCCTTCCGGCGCTCCTCTGCATCCAGGGACCGGAGTTCGGTCAGATGGCGGATGAGAGCATCCTTCAGACGGTGGGCGGTCGTGTCCCAGTCGGCATGGGCGCCGCCGGGAGGTTCCGGGATCACCTCGTCGACTACGCCCAGCTTCTTGAGGTTGGATGAAGTGAGCTTCAAGGCCGCCGCTGCCTTGTCTCTGTGTTCGGCCGAACGCCAGAGGATGGCTGCGCAGCCTTCGGGAGAGATGACCGAGTAGACGGCGTGCTCAAGGATGAGGATCCGATCGGTCACACCCAGGGCGAGAGCCCCTCCTGAGCCACCTTCTCCCAGGACAACGGAGATGAGGGGGACCTTCAGCCGAGCCATCTCCCTCAGATTCGTGGCGATGGCCTCGGCCTGTCCCCGCTTCTCCGCGCCGATTCCGGGGTAGGCGCCAGGAGTGTCGATGAGGGTCACCACGGGTCGCCCGAACTTCTCGGCCATGCGCATGAGGCGCAAAGCCTTCCGGTAGCCCTCTGGATGGGGCATCCCGAAGTTACGCAGCAGGTTCTCCTTCATGTCCCGGCCCTTCTGGTGGCCTACGACCATGACCGGTTGGCCATCCAATCGGGCCCATCCCCCCACGATGGCTGCGTCGTCCCTGTAGCTCCTGTCCCCATGGAGTTCGATGAAGTCGGTGAACACCCTTTCCAGGTAATCCAAGGTGTAGGGGCGCCGTGGATGGCGAGCGACCTGAACCTGATCGATGGGCGTGAGGTTCTGGTAGGTCTCCTCCCGGAGTACTTCCAGCTTCCGGCGAAGTTCGGCCAGTTCGGAGGAGACATCGATTCCCTTTCGCTCAGCGATGTCCAGGAGCTTCTCGATCTGCTCCTGGACCTCGACCATGTCCCGTTCGAATTCCAGGTGAGGCTTGGTGGCCAAGAGACCCTCCCTGTGGCTCCAGTTGGGTGTGCACGTTCAGGATGTTGGTACGATTACGACCCTTAACCTAACCCGCGCCCTCCCCGGGGGAGAAGGGAACGTCGGGGCAGTCTTCCGACCGGGCCATATTCGGTTCAGGTCTCAGCCTGCCCGATCCACTGGGGCACTTCAGGAGGGACGTAGCGACCGATCCGGTCCAACAGAGGGATTGCTTCCTGATCCACCAGGATCATCCGGCGATGGGCCTCCTGTATGAATCCTTCCTGCAGGGCGTGGTCCAGAAGTCTTATGAGGGGCTTGTAATAGCCCCGGACGTCCAGGAGGCCGCAGGGCTTCTGGTGGAGTCCCAGCTGGGACCAGGTCAGGACTTCGAAGAACTCCTCCAGCGTCCCCAATCCGCCGGGTGCGGCGATGAAGGCATCCGCCCGATCCACCATTTCCGACTTCCTCTGGTGCATGGATTCGGTTACCACGAGTTCAGCCAGACCCGGGTGGGCGACCTCCCGGTTCATGAGGGCACGGGGAATGACACCGATGACTTCGCCACCGGCTTCCAGGGCAGATTCGGCCAGGCGTCCCATGAGCCCCAGACGAGATCCGCCATAAACCAGCCGCAGGCCTCGGCTGGCGATGACCGATCCCAGGGTAGCAGCCGCCTGGAGATAACGAGCATCCTCCCCTGCGGTGGAGCCACAGAACACACAAACGCTTCTCAAGGAGGTATCGGGGGAATTCAAGTCGGATCCCGGGGTTGGGGAAACGTGGTCAGGATGGGGCCTCAGTAGCGCCGGCCCAGGGCTCGGCGCCATGGATGGCCTCGAACGCTTCAGCTTGTTTACCTCCGGTCAGGTGGGCCCAGAGCTCACTCCGATCAGCCACCTCGTGGGGAGAGAGAGGGTTTCCGTCGGGAAATTGGAAGGTCTGGAGGAGCCCCTTCTTCTGATCCATGACCTCTTCGACGGGGAGGAACAGCTTTGGTCTGAAGTCCCGAGAAGCATCGCCCACGTCATAGCAGAATACACGGGAAATATCCGGACCAGCGCTGAGGGCTGCCTGGACCAGTGGATGGGCCAACGCGTCCTGGCGGTTGGGTGTGGGAAGATAAAGGACATCCGGCCGGATCTCGGCCAGGGCTTCTTCAAGGACCTTGGCCGCTGCGGCCTGAAAGGTGGACTTCTCATCCAGGGGAGCAGAAGCCATGTAGAATCTGGCAGCGAGGCGTCGGGCCGTCCGTTTGGCCCGGGTTCGGAGGCGTCGTTCCTCAGCGTCGTCGGTCGCTCCTGACCCCATGACCAGGACCAGAACTGCATCTCCCCGGGATGCGTGACGAAGCAGGGTGCCACCGGCTCCAGCCTCAACTTCCCCTGGCCGGATCCCCAGAGCCAGAACCCTGAGGGGAAGTGTGGGAGGGCCGGCATCGGAAGCTGCGAAATTGATGGGGCCGGCGATGAGTTCTTCCACCACCTCCAAAAGTTCATCCCGATCCAGGGGCTTCATCAGGACATGATCGGCCCCTTCCTCCCGGGCCTTGTCAGCGAATTCCGGACCCGAGTAACCGGTGGTGGCCAGTATGGGCGTGTTGGGGTGGGTCTTTCGACTGGCCTTTACCACGGCCTCCCCGTATGCGCCCGGTAGATTCAGGTCGGTAATGATCAGATCCCAGCCACCACCGGCGGCAAGCTCAGACCCCCGAAGGCCATCCTGGGCCAGTGTCACCCGATATTGTCCGGTGTCTTCCAGGAGGAACCGGAGGAGATGGGCCTGGTCCAGATCGTCCTCGACCAGGAGGACCTTGAGCTTCGGGCCGTCCCTCTTGGCTTCTGGAGCTGGCATGACGAATTCGGGAGGAGAGGAGTGAGGGTGCTGATGGGCGTCGGCGGGGGGGGCCTCGAGTACGGGATTCGATCTTCCACCATCGAAGGTCATCCGGACGCCCACCCGGTAAACTTAGGTGCTGCCGGGTCCCAGACCAGAGTCTGAAGGTTCCTGGGAGGTCAGGGGAGCCTCCTCCGGCTCCGGGTGCAGGGTCCCTGAAGGCCCAGAGGAGAGGCTCGAGGAGAGCGGGGGCTCCGGGACGAAGAACCAGACCATGACTCCCATCCCCATGACGGAAATCCCGGCCAGGACGGCAGTGGGCCCGTATCCCGACTGCTCATATATGATCCCTGACAATGAGGCCCCGACTGCAAATCCTACCTGGCCCAGGGCGACGGTGAGACTCAGGAGGGATCCTCGCCGCTCATCCGATACGAGGGCAGTGAGCAAGGCAGAGAAGGGGCCGACTCGCATGGCGACCAGCGCCATGACCAGAAAGAAATATGGGAAGGCGGCGCCCACACTGCCCACCACGACGGTCGTGAACGCCATGGCCACGGCCAGACCTGTGCATGAGAACACGATGATTCCCTTCCGACCCACCCGGTCGGAGATCCGCCCGGCTTGCGGTCCCACCAGTACATTGGCGACCCCTCCCACCAGAAAGAGGAGCCCGATCTGGTTGGCGGTGGCTCCGATCTCCCGTTCGAGCCAGGTGGGAAGGTAGACTACGTAGAAGGAAACCCCCAGGAACATGAGGAAGAAGGCACCGGCTGCAGCCGCAACACCAGGACGCCGAAGCATGGCCAGGTAGTCCCGGGTTGCTCCGGACAGGGTCACCGGTGCGGAACTCCGTTGGACGCCAGGCTGGGGAATTCGGAGGAAGATGAGAACGAAGGTCGCCGCCATACAGACCGCGAAAAGGAGAAAGGGGGTCCGGAAGCCGAAGGCGCCTGCCAGGACGACACCCAGGGGGATCCCCAGGATCTGTCCGAAGGCTGCTCCGCTCATGACCCAGCCGGTGGCCCATCCTCGCCGGTCATATGGGAAATAGTCTCCGACGTAGGAGACGGCTGAACCCGAGAGAATGCCCCCTGCGATTCCGGCCAGAACCCGCACGAGGATGAAGGACAGGTAGCCGGTCACGAAGAGGTGGGCCCCCAGGCCCAGCGTCATCAAGCCCGTTCCAGCCAGGAGGATCTGCCTTCGGCCCACCCGGTCGGAGAAGGGCCCGGAAATGACGGCAAAGATGCCTACCATCACCGAATAGGCCGAGACCAGGGTGCCCAGAAGGGCCTCCCGGATTCCCAGCTCATCACCCACCAGGGGGAGGATGGGCGCAATGATCATGATCTGGCTGCTGGCGGAGAAGACCAGGAGCCAGAGGGTGAAGACCACCAGGTACGGGTGGGGCTCGGGGATCTTCAAGGGGGACCGTTCTGTTCCGGTGGGGTCATCCGTCGTCCTCCGGGTCGTGGCGATGAAGCACGTATGGGCTTCTTTGATCCGTGGGGTAGACGACGGTCTGGAGAATGTTCACATGGGCAGGGGCAGCAGCCACAAAGAGGACAACCTGGGCGATATCCTCAGGACTCAAGGGAGTGTATCCCTCATAGACCTTCCGGGCACGCTCCGAGTCTCCCCGGAAGCGCACCTGGGAGAACTCGGTCTCCACCAGGCCCGGATCCACGGTGGACACCCTGACTCCGGTCCCGGCCACGTCCAGGTTGATCCCCTCTGTGAGGGCACGAACGGCGAACTTGGTGGCATTGTAGACATTGCCTCCGGGGTACACGATGTGTCCTGCTGTGCTCCCCAGGTTGATGATGTGCCCCGAGTTTCGGGCCACCATGTGGGGGAGTATTCCCCGGGTCATATAGAGGAGACCCTTCACGTTGGTATCGATCATCTCCTCCCAATCCTGGATGGACCCTTCGTGGAGTGGGGCCAGGCCCCTGGACAGGCCGGCGTTGTTCACGAGCACGTCCACGGCGTTTCCCTGCGACGTGAGGCGAGTCGTGAAAGCGTCCACTGCCCTCCGGTCCTGCACATCCAGCCCGGCCACCTCGATCTGGGTCTCGTGTGCTTCCGCCAGATTCTCCTTCAACCTCTCCAGCCGTTCGGTGCGACGTGCCACGATGGTGAGCCGGGCCCCAGCACCAGCAAAGAGGGTGGCGCAACTTTCTCCGATGCCTGCAGAGGCTCCGGTGATGAGGACGTGCCGTCCCGTCATGGATCCAGTCCAGGGATGAGTCATGGTGTCGACTCGCTCTCTCGTTGAAGGGTCAGAGGTGGTGGCGGTGGAAGGGCCGCCGCCTGCTTGCGGGGTGCGCCGCCTGAGGATCATGATAGCTGGAGTCGGGCTGGTAAAGTGGCGGACCGGTGGCACCGGGTGCCTTCCCCCGGTGTAGCTTCAACCCATGTGGCGGTCCCCGGCCTCCACTGGCGCATTAACAGACAGTTGGCGTTACCCTGAATCTCGACTCTTCCCTTCCCGAGAGAAGGAGCTGTTCCATGTCCCACTCCACTCCCCACATCATTCTCCACCGCCTTACCGGAGCCGTCGTCATGGCCCTGGCCATCCACCTGGCGATTCCGGCCCCGGGGGTGGGCCAGGATGTCCCTGACGATGGTCGCCCCGGCGTGGCAGTTCTTCAGTTCGACAACGGTGGCTCCTTTGGTCCGGAGCAGGAGGATTTCGAGGCACTGGAGGTCGGACTACAGCACATGCTGCTCACCGAACTGGGTCAGAACTCGTCCCTCCGGGTGGTGGAGCGGGCCATGCTGAACGCCCTCCTGGATGAGCAGGACCTGGGTGCTTCGGGACGGGTGGAGCCAGGCACGGCGGCTGAGATCGGTCGGTTGGTAGGAGCCCGATATGTCATCACGGGGAGCTTCATGGACGTCTGGGGTGATTTCAGGATGGACGCCCGGGTGGTGGATGTGGAAACAAGTGAAATCATCTATACCGATCAGGTTCGGAACGAGCGGGAACGCATCTATGACATGCTGGTGGAGCTGGCCGGAAAGGTGACCGGTGGGGTGGACCTTCCACCGCTCAGTCGTGAGGTCCGAGAGGAGCGGGAGGCCAGGGAGATTCCAGCCGAAGCCGTCATCCTCTTCTCCCGGGCACAGACCTACGAGGACTTCGGTGACCGCGACCGGGCAGTGGAGGCGTACCAGCGCATTGTGAGCGAGTTTCCGCAGATGACGGAAGCCCAGGAGGCGCTGGAACAGCTGGCCACCTCCTGACCCGTCTGATCGGGACCCAGCTGTTATCGACCGTCCCGGATGGCCTGCAGAAGGGAAGTGGCCACCGGGGCGGGAACGGCTAACAGGACTCGCCGATCTCCGTCCCGGCGCCCTCCGAACAAGATTCCGGCCACGTGCCCCTGGGCGTCAAAGATCGGGCTCCCACTGGCCCCTGGCTCTCCATAGCCCTGGATCTCCAACTGACCCGAGCTTCGACCCAGAAGCACTCCTGCGCTGAGGAGGGGCCGGGCCGGCGACCGCTCGCCGCCGGCCTCAGCCATCTCCCCTCCCAGCGGGAATCCCAGGGAAGCCATGGGCACCCCGGATGAGAGGGTGTCGGGCCGGAGGTTCAAACCGGCCACGGTGGGAACCTCCCCCACCAGGTTCTCGACCTGGATGGCGGCCAGGTCCCAGTCGGAGGAAACAGCCAGGAGGCTGGCTGGAAAGACCTGGGAGGAGTCGGTGAACTGAACCGCTATCCGGGTGGGGGAGGAGGACCCGTCCTCACCAAGGAGAACATGCCGGCTCGTTATGAGGATTCCTGAAGCTTCCACGGAAAACCCCGTCCCAGTGGCAACCGTCCCTCCAGGATGTTCAGCGAAGACCATGGCCACCGCCTGGCGATTCGCATCCTGAATCCCGTCAAAATCCAGAGATGCTGCGATCTGTTGCCGTTCCAGGGCAGCGGTGGCTTCCTGGAGGCGTCGCCGGAGCTCCCCTTCCTCTCCATCCGTGGAGGAAGGTTCAGGGGTGGTGACCTGAGGGTCGGGAGACGATTGGGCGTCCCGGGCGGCAAGGGCTGAGCGGACCGACTCCAGCTCCTCCCGAGACCGTTGCAGGGCCTCGTCCAACTCGCTGAGTTCTCCCTCCAGGGCCTGAGTCGCTTGAGCCTCCGATGCCAGGAGGGAATCGGCCCTGGCTTCCAGCGCGGCTCGCTCCTGAGACCACTCGGCTCGTTCCCGGGCGGTGTAGAACAGTGCACCTCCTGCCATGACGAGGAGGACGACTGTGGCCGCCAGGATCCAACGCAGCCGCCGGGTAGCCCTTCGAAGCCGACGCTGGACCTGGGTACCGGACGCCCCTTGAGGCTGGGGCTCTGGGGCTGTCACTGTGGCCGTGGATGAGACGTTCTCGGCACTTTGTCTGGCCCGGGCCTGCTCGTCCAGGAAGAGCTCCAGGAGAGGACCCTTGGGCCCCAGGCGAATCTGATCCCCGTGGGAGAGAGTGGTGGGTGACAGCCCCAGCGCCTGTCCGTTGAGGAAGGTGCCGTTTCGACTGCCTCGATCCCGGAGGGTCCATCCTGCTTCGGTCCGGGTGAGCTCGGCGTGAAGTGCCGACACCTCCAGATCCTGGTCCGGATCCAGGACCAGTTCCAGGTCTCCCCTCCGCCCAATCCGGACACGATCGCCCTGGAGGTGGACCCGCATCCCCCTTCGGCCTCCACTATGGATCAGAAGCTGGGGCGTCATCTCGGGCGGATCAGGGTGAATCGGGGTCAAAGGGGCGGAGTTTGACCTCCTCGTCCGGAGTGGCAGGTGAACACCCCTCTCCACTGAATCGGGCAATGACCACGGTGATGTTGTCCGGGCCTCCTCGTTCGTTGGCCAGGCTCACGAGTCGAGAGCAGGCCGCCTCGGGAGAGGGGGCTTCGGTCACGAGCCCAGCGATCTCCTGATCCGAGACGGGCCCGGACAGTCCGTCAGAGCAGAGGAGGAGGGTGTCTCCCCGGCGCAGCGGGTGGTAGGTCAATGCCACCTTGACCTCCGGTTCGGTGCCCAGAGCCTGGAGGAGGACACTGCGGTGCACGCTTCGTTCTGCTTCTTCCAGCGTCATGGCACCCTGGTCCACCAGTTCCTGTACCATGGACTGATCGCGAGTCAGTTGGGTTGGTTTCCCGTTTCGGAGCAGGTAGGCCCGGGAGTCGCCGACCTGGGCCATGTAGACCATGCCATCCAGGATCCCCGCCACGGTGGCCGTCGTCCCCATTCCGGTGAGCTCTGGGCGTTCCAGCGCCCTGGCATGGACTCTGGCATTCGCTTGGCGGACAGCGTCCCGGAGGTGATGTGCGAAGCGGATCGGGGTCTGGACCCGATCCTTCGTCCAGCCCTGGACCACCTGTTCGGCGATGACCGAGGTGGCCAGGCGAGATGCCACGGCACCACCTGCAGCTCCCCCCATCCCATCGGCGACCAGGAGGAGCATCCCCCGAGGGCCGATGGTGACGAGGGGATCACCGCCATCCTGGAGCTCAGGGGAGTCGGGACCCAGGATGAAGCCTTCCTCCGAGCCAGTATCTCTCAGTTCGGCGATGAGGAAGGCGTCCTGATTCTCGGTTCGGGATTGTCCCACGTCGCTGAGTCCCCAGACCTGGGCATAGACGTGTCGGTCTTCGCCGGGGAAGTCGCTCACGGCCCATCCTCCCGATGGAGGTTTCGGACACTGATGTAACGCTCGATGGGGTCCAGTCGGACTGCCTCATCCAGCCAATCCACCCCCTGGACCGAGTCTCCCATGGAGATCAGGGCCAGCCCCAGAACATGGGCGGCAAAGGCCCGGTCCTCCTGTGCTACTTCTGGGTGCTCCCAGATAGCTTCGATGGTGTCTCGCATGGCCTCCAACTGCACGGGGCCCGGGTCATCCTCACCCAGCGCCACGAACATGCCGAAGAGGGTGGACTGGGCTTCCGCAGGGTCGATGTCCAACCCCGGCGGCGCGTCCGTGGCGGCTGGTGGCGTCTCCGCTGTGGCCGGCGCCGGGGCCGGAGCTTCTACCTCCGTGTCCTGTGGCGCTGGATCAGCAGATTCCTGAGGTGCCGTCGCAGGAGGAGGGGATTCCTGGGTAGGAGGGGCCTCCTCTTCCATGGAGGGCTCGACCTCCGGGTCCGAATCCGTTCCGGGATCGTCGGCTTCCTCCGTTACCATCGCTGTGGTCGTCACGTCTGAGTCACCGTCGTTGCCTCCCAACCAACCAAGCGCAAAATAGGCGGCGGCTCCGCCACCTCCGACCATGAGGAGTACCACCAGACCCAGGCCGGCCAGGAGGAGGATGCCTGAGCGTCCGGTCCCTTCACCTACGGGAGTGGCTTCGGCTGCCGCGGCTCTTGAGGGACGGGGAGCGGCGGTGGCCCCAGTGGCCCCGGCTCCCTGCGAAGCAGGTGAGGGGGCCGGCAGGTCGCCAGTGGCCGACGCCGAGGGCACCTGGGTCGGTGGCGGCGCTGTGGCGCCAGGCTGGGTGGACCCACCCGGAGGGGGCGGGGCTGCAGCAGCAGGCCCGCCGGTCCGGACCGCCTCCTGAACCTGCTGAGCCAGGGTCCGGGCGTCATCGGGACGATCTGCCGCTTTTCGCCGAAGCCCCTGGGCCACTGCCTGCTCCAGGGCCTCCGAAAAGGGATGTCCTGCAGCCTCGGAGAGGGTCAGCGGCTTCTTGGTGAGGCGCTGGACCATGATTTCCTGGGCCGTATCACCTTCGAAGGGCAGTTTCCCGGTGAGCATCCGGAAAAGGACCAGGGCCATGGAGTAGACGTCGCTGCGGCCGTCCAGGGGATCGCCGGTGAGCTGCTCCGGACTCATGTACTCAGGGGTTCCCACCACGAAGCCATGCCGGGTCACCGCGGGCCCCTCCTCCTCGGCGGGGCCACGGGCGATGTCGAAGTCCACCACCTTCACCTGCTCTGACCCGTCGGCCTCCCGGGCCACCATGATGTTGTCGGGCTTCAGGTCCCGATGGATGATTCCCAGAGTGTGGGCGGCCTGGAGCGCCTCCCCTATCTGCCCGGTGAGCATGGCCGCCCGGTCTGGAGAGAGGGGTCCCTGATCTTCCAGAAGCTCGCCCAGGGATGGCCCGTCCACGAACTCCATGGCCAGGAAATGGAAGCCTTCCTTGGTATCGCCGAAGTCGTAGAGGGTACAGACGTTGGGATGCCGGATACGGGAGACGTTCCGAGCCCCTCGTGTGAAACGGGCGATGGCTTCCGGATCACGAGCCATGGCGGCGCGGAGGACCTTGATCGCATCCTTCCTGCCAATCCGCATGTGCTCACCCAGGTACACGGCGCCCATGGCCCCGACGCCCAGGCGGCGGAGCACTTTGTAGCGGCCTGCCAGAACGGTCCCTACCAGGTCCGTGGCATCAGGCTCGTTTCCCTCCGGTTCCCCGGCGGGAGAATCGCCGGAAGGGCCGGCGGCATCGCTCATGGTGCGGGTCTCCCTGTTCCCAGGAACTCCCGATGGCTGGAGGGGACGAGCCGTGCCTCCTGGTCACAGTCGGTGGCTTGCTCCCGACGCTCCTCCCACCGGACCGATCCATCGAATCTGGGGACTTTCACGATTTCCAGGGGATAGGCGTCAGCCTCCAGCCGACGGCAGCCTTCGTGAGTTCGGACGACCACGATGAAATATTCCTCTTCGGCCCCGTCCACGGTCCGTTCGGTGTAGAATCCGGCACTGTCGACCTGGATCCGGTCCTGGGGCGTCATCCTGCCCGTGCCCACGGCTACCACCATTTCCTCTGTGAAGTCCACGGTGGGACGGCTTGGGGGGGATGACTGCCGGGAGGTGGCCCGATCCCACAGGTCCTGCCAGTCGTCCTCGTCTCTCACCACTACCCGGAGGGAGTCGGAGATGCCTCCACTGTTGTCGTAGTAGAGGCGAGCCGACGACGCCAGGGGGGCCATGGGATCCGGTTCGGGCTCCGGAGGCGATGGGGGTTCATCTCCGCCCCCTCGGCAGCCGGCGGCGACGAGGGCGATGAGGGCCACCAGGGACCAGAGGGCGAATCGTTGCATGGTTGGACTCCTTGGGGATCAGGCTGCCGGATCCTTGCGGTCACTGGGCAATCCGGGGGGCGCATGTGAGTTCTTCGACGAATCCGCCCCGGAAGACGGGGATGCCCCGGGGAAGGCTCAATTCAGCGGTGAGGTCCACCTGCTGCCCAGGAATGGCCCACCTGAGTTGGTAACGGCCTCCCCCCTGGTCGTCCCACTGGGCATTCCCAAAGAATCGGAAGAGGGCCCAGGGGCTGTCCGACGCTTCAATCAAGGTGACTTCCTCCCCGTTCAACTGTCCAGTCACTCGGACGTTGTCTGCCCGATTTCCTTCCCAGATGAATGTCTGCGCAGCTGCGACCGTCCGGGTGAACCGGTGGGTCTGGCCGTCGATACCGACGGTGATCTCAGGCAGATCATCCGACGTGTCAGGCCTCAGAGCAAATACGATCTCAGGGCTCGAGCCCTGGTCTCCGAAGAAGGCCTGGGAGATCTCGGCGGCACGGTTGAAGAAGCGGACGAAGGCCTCAGTGGGCTGAGGCGATGCCCCGGGTGCTGGCACGTAGCGTCCTCCTTGTCGAGCAAGGAGGCTTCCGCCCACATTTTCGTAGAAGTTCCACAGCGCTCCATCCCCCGGTGCCAGGAGCGATTCCAGGTCGTCCATGGTGGCCTCGGCGGCAGCGTTCTGATCAAAAGGGAATCGGTTCAGTACACCCTCGAAAGACTGGCAGAACGTGGCCCCTTGAGCGTTCACCTGGGCAGCAGGCAGTTGGGTGAGAAGGGATTCACTGAGCCGGACCGGCGCCTCCATGAGGCGTTCCACCTCGCTGGCTGCCACCTGTGCCCCTCCTTCCACGCTGAATCCCTGAGCAAGTTGCCTCACGGCCCGTCGGGTTTGTTCGGCGTTGGAGGACGCGGCCCCCATGAGCTGCTCCCGTTGGGATCCTGAGGCGCCCGAGAGCTGATCCATTGCACTCTGGAGGTCTGCCAGACCGGCGATGTAGCTTTCATTTGCATCGGAGATGAAGCGATCCCGGATCTCCGGAGGGGTGGCCTGGTGCACGGGCTGGAAGTGGGGCATGACAAGGGAGGAATCCACCGCTGTATTCCTGGCTGTCGTGGCCAGCACCTGGAGGATGGGAGACTGGTTGCCGCTGAGGATATCCAGCCGTTGGGCTGCTACCGCCGTGCTCCCGAAGCCAGGGACGGTGGCAGATCGTAGGAAGCTCTGCCAGTGCTCCACGTAATCGGTCACGTAGCGATCTGCGAGTTCCTGGGTCAATCGCTCCCGGTCTTCGGCGGAGATGGCCTGCTCTCCCACTACCCACTCTTCGGCTGCGAACAGCCGGTCAACATCGCCCAGGGCGCTCTGAACTCGTTCCCAACCTTCCTGGGTGAAGGCGCCCGGAACGGAATGGTCGGACCGGACGGCTCCGCCGGCCCCTGGAGCAATCCGAGAGAGCTCCACCGGCTCGATTCCCGTCGAGCCATCGGAGAGGAGCGCCTGGTAGACCCTGTCCAACTCGGCGAAGCGGAGAAGGAACTCTCGGGTGGATGTGACCAGTGCCTGGTCCGCGTCCCGGGGCAACGGATGTTCGACGGCCAGCTCCCGAGCGAAGAAGTTGAATTGGGCTCTGGCCAATTCCCTGCGCTCCTCACCCACTTCGCCGGCAAAGGCCCAGTGAGCCATGAGCGGTGGAGTCAGGATTCCCTCTTCGCTCCGCTCGGGATGCCGGGTCGTGACCAGGTATGCCCGGAGGGCATCGTACGTCTCACCATAGTCGTCTTCCGCTCCCGGTTCCCCTTCAAGGCTGGTCAGGCCTGCGACCAGCCGTTCCCGGGTCGGTGCCCAGAGGAGATTGTCGAACTGTTGGAAGTAAGCCTGTCGAGCCGGTGGGAGGAGAGCATCCCCTCGATAGAGTCCCCAACGCAGGCGGAGGGGGGGCCTCCCCTCCGCGTATTCCCGGAGGAGGGTCAACTCCTGCCTCAGCTGGTCCAGGGTCCTGAGCTGGTCTTCGGTGGGAGGGATGCCTGGTTCAGGATTCAGCTCCTCCACGCCGGCAGTTGCTGTGGTCACCCGGTCCTGGAGGTTTCGGTTCCCCAGAAAAGAGATGGTGAAGCCCAGAAGGGCGACCAGCGCAAACGCGCTCAGGCTCCCGAGGGCAAAGCGCCGCAGGGCCTGGACTCGGGAGCCGCCGGCCGTCAGGGCGCGAGCGTTGGCGTCACCGGGAAGAAGGGATCGGAAGAAGTCGTGGAGGAAAACCCACTGGGGCACTTTTCGAGCTCTGGCCTGTCCACGGGTCTCCCTCTGAGCCTCTTCCTGCAGCTGTTGAACGTTGAAGACACCGGTGGCCCCCATGCTGGCCGGGGCTCCGCCCCCTCCTGTCGTCGGCGCGGAGGGCTCGGCATCCTCCACGATGATGGGGCGGACCCCGGTGAAGTAGAACCCTCGGAGGACTGGGCTCACTGCCAGTTGGCTGGGCCGGGACAGCTCCAAGAGAAACGAGGTGGCCAGCTCCGAGACTTTTCGGAGCTCTCGGGGAAATTCGTAGGCCCCGCTCCGAATTTCGTCGTTGTTCTCCCGGGGAAGGACTCTCAGTCGGTTGGCTCCCAGGGACTCGTGGAGCTCCTGGAAGGCGGCCCGGATCCGCTGCCCTTCTTCTCGGGTGTGGGAGCCGGCGTCGGTCCGCGCCCGGAGGGGCAGGGTCACCCCCAGAGGCGGAGCGACCTCGGCATTCTTCAGGTTCCGGATGTAGTCCAGGAAGAAGGGAAAGCGGTCCGCTCGGGTGAAGAGAACGTAGATCGGGATGGAGACGCCCAACTCCTCTGCCAGTTCAGAGAGCCGCTGCCGGAGCCGTTTGGCTTGAGCAGGGATCTCATCGCCGGCTCCCGGCTTGAGGAACTCATCCAGGCCGAAGCAGAGGATGACGGACCGGGGGGGTTGTTTTCCCCGGCCGGCGGCGGCTCCCCAGCTGGCCGGCCGGATCCTGCGCAGGAGCCGCTTCCATCGGGGTTCGTCCTCCAGGACGTTCCCACCCGCCTCCAGGTAGATGCTGCCATCATGGTACCAGAGGTTGATCCCATCCGTTTCCACGATGGTGTCGCCATGGGCCACCTCGCCGGCAAGAAGCTCGGGCTCCAGCCCGGTTCGGGTGAGGATGGTGGTCTTGGTGCTCCCCCTGGGACCCAGGACCAAGGTCAGGGGAAGCCGGCTCATCTTGGAGTGAGGTGCGCTGGATCGGGCCAGGCGCTCCCGGGCAGCAGCCAGGGCCAGGGAATCGTCGTCCGGGGCATCCGTCCGCGGGGGCGGACCGGTAACCCAGAGGAGGCGAGCGGTGAGCGCCGCAGCCAAGATCCCAAGAAGGGCAAGGCTCCCCCGCATGATGAGGAGAGCCCGGTCTTCCAGCCCCAGGAGGGAACCCACCAACCAGGCGATGAGGACGAAGAAGAGGAGGACTGAGATTCCTCCAACCCATGCTCTTGCCTTCCTGCTCATGCAATCCACCTCTCGTGGTTCAGATCGCCTGCCGGATGCCATTTCGAGTCATACATGGTTCTATAATCCGGTGGAGGCCAGGAGGAAGCGATAGAGGAGGAAGGCTCCTACCGCCATAAGCGAAAGAACGACCAGCAAGACCGCCAGTCGCCGCACCCACGGGTCACGGATCCGAGGCACCGATTCCCGGTCCGGGAACCCAGCGGAAGGAGCCAGGGGCGGGTGTTCACCTCGGATCCTCTCCATACGCTCCCGGATCCTGGAGGTAAAGCGATGGATCTCTCCCTCTCCATCGGAGGCGAACCGCCCCCGGAATCCCAGGATGAGACACAGTTGATAGACCTCCAGTAGATCTGCCAGTTCCCTGGAATCGTCCTGTTCCAGGAGGTCGGAGAGTGTCTTGAAAAAGGTCTCTCCGGCCATGTGATCTCCGAAGACCTCTTCCTGAAGCGGCCTTCTTGGCCAGTCCCTGAACATGGGTTGGCTCGAATTCAAGATCGCTTCGTCCAGGAAGGCCACAACGGCGTAGACGGCGTGGCGGACCGTTTCCTTGTTGTATCCTGCTCCTCGAGCCTCCTCGTCCGCCATGGCCAGAAGACGCTTGGCGTGGGCCCGGAAACTGTCTGCGTTCTGGGCGGACTGCCGGTCCGTCCGAATACGGACGATGACGGTGAAGATTTCCTGGAAGACGCGAGCGAGCCTTCCCTCAATGGAAGGCTGACCCTGTGGGGACGTCTCGGACACGGCTGTGGCGCTGGCCTGCATTGGGGGGTCTCCTGACAGCACTCTTTCCGGATTGCACCGCCCTGGACGTGCCCCTCAAGGAGCGTCCAGGGCTGGAAGGAGGGGACAACATATGGGGGCCTGGGCCCATGGGCCATGTCCAAGGCCGCACGACTCCGTCGCAGTGTCTCCTCCAGTTCACCCAGAGCCTTCCCGAAGGCCCGCCTCCATCACTCCTTCGGAAGAACCACCAGTTGGACCTCAGGCTCCGGAATCGAGTCGGGGACGTAAATGCCCAGGGTTCCCGACTTCTCAATGGCTGTCCAGCAGGGGCCTGATTTCTCCAGTTCGAAGTAGTGGGCTCCCGACTCGGGACGGAGGGCGGCAGGAGGGGAGGGGATGTGCGTCATCTTCAACCCCGGGAAGGCTTCTCTGACGAGCCGTTCGATATGCTCAGCAGAACAGACCTTCACCAACCGCTGGGTGAGTTCCACCAGTTCCCCGGCGGAGCTCGATCCCTGGATACTCAGGAAGAACCGGGCGGAGTGGAGCGCTTCCCGGTCCTGGACCTGGGCGTTCCGGAAGGGCGGATCAGCCGGCAGGAACGGGATGCGGTAGGAGCCGGAGGGGAGGACCACCTCCAGGCGACTCCGGAGGTGCCGTTCAAGCGCCCGGAAGCACCCTCCCAGATCGTCGTGATCGTAGAGGGGAAGGTCCGACGGATGGGCATCCAGGGCGAAGGTACAGAGAGCTCCTGCCAGCCGGGCCATCTCTTGGTAGAGGGCCTCAGGATGGGCACCCCTGGTTTCCCGCAGGTGGCGCAGGGTGGGCAGGCTCTGGTGAATGGCGTGGGAGAGCCACATCTCGGCTACTTCCCCGCCAGGGCTGGTCCCGTGCTGAGCCCGGAGTCCTTCGCCCCGGGCCGAAACCATCTCCAGGACCCGGTCCAGGAGCGATCCCAGGGCCGGCACCGCCCCGATGCGGAGCACCGGTGGGATGAAGTTGGGATCGTAGGTAAAGCTGCCCCTTCCATCCCGAGTGACCCGGGCCACAGGGAGGGTGATCATCCCCTCCATCTCCTCCAGGTGGTCGTCCAGGACCAAGCGGAAGTTCTTCCGTGCGACGGTGACCTGGCCCGTCTCCTCTCCGGAGATCTCGTCAATCCGATCCACCTCATCCAACAGGAAACGCCGACTCGGGGCCTCCACATCGTCGTCGGCGGCGGCATTGGCCGCACCTGGTCGAAAGGCCGGGATCGCCAGGTGGATGACGTGGGCCGGTCGGGTTGGTGAAAAGAGGTCCCTGAGCCCCAGAGGGTCGGGGGGAGGGTCGTGTGGGAAGTGGAAGGGAAGACCGTCGGGAAGAAAGCCACGGCCATGGGTGAGCGACACCGTCCCGTTCAGGAGAGCTTCCCGGTCCAGCTCCAGGCCCACGAAACCGTAGGAGCGAAAGAAGAGGGACGAGATGGCAAAGCGTGAGGAGTCCTCGAAGAAGCGATTCTGAGCCTGGAAGTGATGTTGGGCCAGATGCATGCCCTCTTCCCAGACAACGCGAGCCAGGGACCTGGGTTCCATAGAAATCTCGGTTGGAAGGTGGTGCCCGGTGGTTTGCTTCCGGGAGTCGCCGACGGGTAGTATTCTAGACGACTCGTTCTCCGGGAAACAACCACCCTTTCTTCACCTCACCGTCCCCTGACCCAACCCCTATGACGCGAGCCGAGCTGGAAGCCAAGTATCAACTGGTCGAACAGGTCACCGAAGGGGACGTGCGGACGCATCACGCCGTTGCCTCCGGAGGGACCGTTGTCATGGTCCATCTCGTCCGACCTGGGACGGCCCGGGGAGATGCGGCCCTGAATCGGGTGGCCGAACTTTCGGCAGGCGAAGCGGAGAAGGTCCTTCGGCGTCACGAAGTCGAGGATGACGTGGTGCTGGTCACTCGATTCCTCATGGACGAAGGGTCGTTGGAGGGGTGGTTGGGTCTGGGCCGGGAGGACCAGGAGGCAGACCTGGCCGGAAGTCCCCAGTCGGGAGGAGCGGAGGAGGATGTGGATCAGGCACCGCTCGAACAAGAAGGGGCCGAGGCTCCGTCCCAGGACGAGCCGGGGGAGTTCACGCAGCTTTTCCAGGCCGTCGCACCTCCAGAGGAATCGGAAGGTCCCGGTCCAGCCGGAGCTCCGGAAGTGGCCGGGAATGAGGGATCCTCGGCAGCGCCCCCGACCCAGCCCCCGTCGCCCCCTTCAAGGACTCCGAAGCCGGCTTCTGCTCCACCGGAGTCGTCAGCGGACAAAGCGGACGAGCCGGGGGAGTTCACGCAGCTCTTCCGGGCAGTGCGGCCTGACGAGTCCGCCCCGCAGGCCGAGGACGACGTCCCGGATCCTTCCCATGAGGAGAATACTCCGGCCGAATCACCTCCCCCATCCCCGCCCCCACCCCCTCCTGCGCAGAATTCAGGGGAGTTCACCCGTCTCTTCCGAGCCGTGAAGCCGGGACCAGGGGAGGAAGGACCGTCAGAGGAATCGCATTCCAGGGGAGGAGAATCAGCCGGGCGTGGAGCGCCGGGGAAGGAGCTGAACACCGATTCCAATCTCCCTGCATCGCCGTCCCCGGATCCAGGGAAGGCTCCACCCCGGAAAGCGGAACCACCCAGGGCCCCGAGGCAGGAGGAGCCTCCGGCCAAGCCCTCCTCTCCCGGCTCCTTCACCCAGGAGTTCGGCCGGGTTCCTCGACCTGGCGAGTCGGTGGAGAAGTCGGCGCCCCCTTCGCCACCGCCTCCCTCCAGACCCGCCGGACCGCCGTCCTCCGAGCCACAGCTGGATTACCGGCAGGGAAGCTCTGACCCCAAGGATTCATCAGGGGGAGAGTCGGCATCGGACGGCTACCTGGATCGCCTCCGGTCCTATGACCCTCCTCCGTCCTCGTCCTCCGGGTCTCAGGGAGCACCCCCTCCACCGCCTGGTCGGGGGAGCCAGTCACCCCCTGCTCCTCCCACCTCGGGTCAGGGGGCTCCGCCGCCACCGCCGCCACCCCCTGGGGCACCACCCGGCCCACAGGGAAGGGATTCTGGAGGAGGAGCATCTTCCAGTGGGAGTGGGGGACGAGCTGGTCCCAGCGAATTCACCCGCGTGATCTCGGCAGTTCCTTCCAGCGGGGGACGTCCCCCGGCTCCCCGACCCCCGTCAGCACCCCGGCCACCTTCCATGCCCTCTGGTGGCGGGGCGACGCCGGGAGCCACCTGGAGTGGTCGGAAAGGTCCCTCCACCGTCCTGATTCTGGTGGGGATGGGGCTGATCTTCGTGCTGGCCCTGGCCGTGATCCTCTTTTTCGCCCTGACAGGCGATGACCAGGCAGCCGAGGGTGGGGAAAGCGGTGGGGCCCAGGAGACGGAAGAAGTGGTCCCGGACGAGTCCGCCACCCTTCATCGTCCCCAGGCCTACGACCTGGTCTCTGGAAGGATCAGCACCAGCTCCAGTTTGGGTTCCTGGAAATCGGAAGGCACGTAGACGCTCAGGTTTCGTGCTCTCCGGATGGCTTCCCATTCCTCCCCCTTTTCCAGGGAGAAGTAGTGATGGCCCCTCCGTACCGGTACTGCGTCGGGGGGGTTGGGTACGTGGTTCAATCGCATTCCAGGAAGAGCCTGACGGACAAGGGTGTTGACACGATCCGCTGCGGCCACCTTCAGGAGCTGGGGAGCTTTTCGCAGGATCTCGTTCTGATCTCCTGATGCTTGCATGGCAAGGAAGAGCTGGGGTGCCCGAAGGTATTCCTCCTTCTCCAGAGCCGTGGCATAGGTGGCCGATCCGGCCGGTTGCAGGGGCAGGACCACGTGATTGGCCGGCACCACGGTTTCCAGGAGCTCCCGGACCTGTTCATCCAGGGTCGTGAAGGTGGCGCCCAGATCCAGGTGGTCGTAGGTGGGAAAGTCGGCAGGAGAAACCCGGCTGGAGAAGGTGGCCAGTGCACCGCCCAGCTCCAGCATGGCCTGGAAGAGCTGAACTGGATGTCCCCGCTTCACCTCAAAGAGGTGTCGGAATCGTGGGAGTGCCGAGTTCAGCGTGTAGAGGAGCCAGAAATTGGCCACGTTTGAGGACCCGAAGTCAGCAAGGCCTCCCGCCCGTTCCCTCCGACTGGAGGCGAGGGCTCCGGCCCGTGCCGTGAGAAGCTCCAGGAGGCGCCGGGCCACGGCCATGAGGTACTCGCTGGCTTCAATATTGAGAAGGGGAGGGACGAAGCGGGGGTCCAACTCCAACTCCCCTGCCGGATTCCTCTTGACTCGAGCCAGGGGCAGGGCAGTCGCTCCTTCCCGGTTCTCGGTCTCAGCCAGGATCCGTAGGTTCTTCCGGGCCACCTGAACCGGCTTTTCCATCTGCCCGGTGTTCTCATCCCGGAGAAGCTCCACCTCGGACAGAAAACGAGCGTCATCCCGGGTTCGCTCGGCTCCTACGTTCCGTCCCCCCTGTCGTCGCTCCGGAATGGTGAGGTAGAAGGTCATGGCTTCCTGATCCGGTTCCCACAACTCGTCCAGGGACCGTGGAGGGGGCGTGGGATCGCCGCCGGGCAGGTGAAAGGCCAGGCCGTCGGGGAAGAGGCCCGACGCCTGGCTCAATGCCAGCGCTCCTCCTTCCTCCAGGGCTTCCCGGTCTACCTCCAGGGAGCGGAACCCCCATGGCCGAAAGGCCAGGGAGGCCGTCCGGAACTCCAGAAGATCCTCCAGGAAGCGGTCCTGGGTCTGGAGGTGCTGAGGACTTAGGAGCGTGCCCTTCGTCCAGAGGACTCCTTGCGTCTGACGCATGGTTGAAACCGGCTTTGCTTGATGAAGGATGTTGGGTGCGGGGTGACCTGCTGGCCGGCGGGATGGATTTCTCCGGTTGTGGTCAACCCACCTGGTTGTACCCAACCCACAGGCCCCTGTGAAGGATCGGACTATCCAACCTTCTGGGTTCCGACTTCCTCCCGGTCCCCGACAAGGTTGATTGCGGGAGGAGCGGCGGCAAGGGCGTCCGGTGGTTACCACCTCGTTGCTTGACGAACCCCTCGGTGCCGACCTATGGTCCCCACTTCCAAGGTTGGAGGAGATGCGGAAGGATCGGTGGGCCGCGTCCATCTCCTGCCATCCAGGCGTAGGGAGGTGTGCCCTGAAGCAGGCGGGAGGGCACCCATCCCGGCATTCTCAATTCCCGTCGGCCGTCCGGCCCAGGAGTTTCCTATGGCAGAGAGCATTCAGAAGCGGCTGGAACGCGTCCGGGCCCCCCGGGTGCAGATCAGCTACGAGGTGGAGACGGGTGGCGCCATTGAGATGAAGGAGCTCCCGTTTGTGATGGGAGTTCTGGCTGATCTCTCGGGCCACCCCCAGGAAGGACAACCCCGGTTGAAGGACCGGAAGTTCGTCGAGGTCACCCCTGACAACTTCGACGAGGTCCTCTCCAGCATGAAGCCCCACCTGGACATCCAGGTAGAGAACAAACTGAGCGACGATCCTGAGGCAGGGAATATCAACGTCTCCCTGGACTTCAAGTCCCTGGACGACTTCGCTCCCGATCGAGTGGCCCAGCAGGTGGGCCCCATCAAGAAGCTTCTCGAGCTTCGCCAGCAGCTGGCAGATCTTCGGGGAAGTCTACAGGGGAACGAGAAGCTGGACGAGATCCTCCAGGAGACCATCTCCGACGAGGAAGCCCTGAACCGACTCCGTGATGAGCTGGGGTCTGAGGAAGGAGACGATTCCGATGGCTGAGGCACAAGAACAGCAACAGGGAGCCGCCGAGACCACTGAAGAGGTCTCCCTCCTGGACCAGATCGTCGAATCGGGTCGGTTCGGTGAAGAGGCTCGACAGCAGGAGCGGGGGAAGGGACTGGTCAAGCAATTCGTCGCCGAGATCCTGGAGGGCACGATCCAGGTATCCCGGGACACCGAGTCCATGCTCAATGCTCGGATCGCCCAGATCGACGAGCTGATCTCCGGACAGCTCTCCGAGGTCATGCACCATCCCGAGTTTCAGCGACTCGAGGGGACATGGCGGGGTCTCAAGTACCTCCTGAACCAGTCCGAGACCAGCGCCATGCTCAAGATCAAGGTGCTGAACGCCTCGAAAAAGGAGGTCTTGAAGGATCTCCAGAAGGCGCCTGAGTTCGATCAGAGCGCGCTCTTCAAGAAGGTCTACGAAGAGGAGTACGGCGTCTTCGGTGGCGCCCCCTTCGGAGCCCTCCTCGGAGACTACGAGTTTGGCCGGTCGGGACAGGACATCGAACTTCTGGAGAAGATCTCCCAGGTGGCGGCGGCGGCCCATGCGCCGTTCCTCACTGGCACCGGGCCGTCCATGTTCAACCTGGAGAGCTTCACCCAGCTCGACCAGCCCCGGGATCTGGCCAAGATCTTCGACACCACCGAGTACGCCAAGTGGAAGGCCTTCCGTCAGTCAGAAGATGCGCGGTACGTCTCGCTGGCCATGCCGCGGATGCTTCTCCGGGAGCCCTACGGTCCGGACACCGTGCCAGTGGAGGCCTTCGACTACGACGAGGGCGTGGATGGAAGCGAACACGGCAGCTATCTCTGGGGGAATGCGGCGTGGGCCCTGGGCTCACGCGTGACCCAGGCCTTCGCCAAGCACGGTTGGTGTGCCACCATCCGAGGCGTGGAGAGCGGAGGCCTGGTGGAGGGGCTACCGGTTCACAACTTCCGGACCGAGTCCGGCGACGTGGCCATGAAGTGCCCCACCGAGACTCAGATCACCGATCGGAGGGAGAAGGAGCTGGCCGACATGGGGTTCGTGCCCCTGGTCCACCAGAAGGGGACCTCCAACGCGGCCTTCTTCAGTGTCCAGAGCGCTCAGAAGCCCAAGGTCTACGATTCGGACGCGGCCACGGCCAACGCGCGGATTTCGGCCCAACTCCCGTATATCTTCGCCGTTTCCCGCTTCGCTCATTACCTGAAGTCCATGATGCGGGATAAGATCGGTGGCTACATGTCCCGGTCCGAGGCCCAGACTTTCCTCAACAACTGGATTGCCAACTACGTGGTCGGCAATGACGATGCGTCCTTTGACGTGAAGGCCAAGCGTCCCCTCCGGGAAGCGCGGGTGGACGTGGTGGATGTGCCGGGCAAGCCAGGTGCGTATCGGGCCGTGGCGTTTCTGCGGCCCCACTTCCAGCTCGACGAGTTGAGCGTGTCAATGCGCCTGGTGGCGGATCTTCCGCCTCCGGCCAACTGACCACTGGCGGATTCCGGCTCCCTTCTGCGCATCAGCAGTTGACGCCCACCACCGGCCAGTGGCAGTTCGCAAATTCACATCACCACGACCTGAAACAGAAAGGAGAGTACAATGGCCTTTGACGCATTCCTCAAGATCGAAGGGGTGGAAGGAGAGTCCACCCGGGACGGATTCGAGGACCAGATCGAGGTTCTGTCGTTCAGCTGGGGCGCTTCCAACCCGACCTCCATCGGCGCCGGCGGCGGCGGCGGCGCCGGGAAGGCAAGCCTCAGCAGCTTCAACGTCATGAAGGTTTCGGACAAAGCCAGCCCCGGGCTCTTCCAGGCCTGCTGCAGCGGAAAGCACTTCCCCAAGGCCACGGTGACCCTCCACAAGGCCGGTGGAGACGAGGCGGTGGACTACCTGACCTACGAGTTCGAGAAGGTTTTCGTGGAGTCCATCCAGTGGAGCGGAAGCTCGGGTGGCGACGACCGGCCGACGGAGAGCCTGTCCCTGGCCTTCGGAAAGGTGGAGATCACCTACACGCCCCAGACCGAGACCGGTGCCAAGGGCTCTCCGGTGGTGGCAAGCTGGGATCAACTCAGGGTCTCCCGCTGAGGACACTCCAGATAAGGACAGGGGAATGACATCTGCCAGAGCGCGGGCACTGTATGAACGAGGTGACCTGGATGCAGCCATCCAGGCACTGAACGAGGAGGTCCGGGACAACCCTACGGACCCGTCCCGTCGCACATTCCTCTTCGAACTGCTGGCCTTTGCCGGAGAGTGGGACCGGGCCGAGAAGCAGTTGGATGTTCTGGCAAGAGACGGAGAAAACGTGGAGATGGGAGCGCTGGTCTATCGTAGCGCGCTTCACGCCGAGAAGGAACGGGATGAGATGTTCAGTTCCGGCGCCTATCCGCAGGGGGACTCCGGCCCCCCTGCGGTCTCGGGCACCCTGAATGGGAAACCCTTCAAGATCCTGGAGGATGCCGACCCCCGCCTGGGGGCCAGGCTCGAAGTCTATGCGGCGGGACAGTATACCTGGCTGCCTCTGGAGCACGTGGCCGCCATTCGGGCGGAGGAACCCAAGCGACTCAGGGACCTGCTCTGGGTGCCGGCCCAGGTGATTCCCGGACCCCGCTTCGAAGAGATGGAACTGGGCGAGGTCCTGATCCCCGCCCTGAATCCGGGGAGCCACCGGCACCCCGAGGGCTCCGTCCGGCTGGGCCGGGAGACCCGGGTGGAGGCTCTGGATGGAGGGGATGAGTCCCTTTACGGCCCCAAGCTTTTCCTCATGGACGACGATGTGGTACCCCTCCTGGATATCCGGGAGCTCGTCATCGATCAACCTTCCGACAGTGCCGGCGCCGACGCCGATCAGGACTGAGTACTCACCTATGGAAGCCATTGAAGGCCTTCTGGAGCCCATCGAGGGTGATGAACCTGCCGGGCCCAGCGTTCGCTACGAGCCCGTTTTCGACGAGATCAAGAGGGCCAGAGAGGAAGAGGATGACAACATCCCGCAGGGGGAGTGGAAGCGGGAGCTGAAGGTTGCCGACTTTCCCCTGGTGCAGAAGCTGGCTACGCAGGTCATCGCCGAACAGTCCAAGGACCTCCAGGTCGCCGCGTGGCTCACCGAGGCATGGACCCGGGAGAAGGGTTTCAAGGGACTGACCAACGGCTTCCACCTTCTCCGGAAGCTCATGGAGAAGTTCTGGGACGGTGTTCACCCCGAGATCGACGAGGACGGGGACCTGGAATTCCGAGCCGTGCCTTTGGAATGGGTGGGGCGCTATCTCCAGCAATCCATCGAGCAGGTGCCGCTTACCGAGCAGGGTCTGGGCTTTCTGAACCACCGGGAAGCACGGTCCGTCCCCAGCGAAGATGAAGCCGATTCCGATGACTCGAAAAGGAAGGCTCGGGCGGAAGCGGTCCAGGCGGGGCGTACCACGCCAGAGGAGTTCCAGGATGCGGTGGAAGCATCCTCCAAGGGATTCTACAAGGGCCTCGTAGCCGACCTGGAGGCGTCCCAGGAAGCCCTCTCGGAATTGGAGGACTTCTGCGATGATCGCTTCGGCGACGTCACACCCAACCTGATCCCCCTCCGGGAGCTTCTCTCAGAGGTCCATCGGTTGGCCAGCCAGCATCTGGCCCGGAAGCTGGAGGTGGATCCGGACCCAGTGGAGCTGGAGGCTGACGAACCTGAGAGTGGAGGAGAGGGGACGCCCGAAGGAGAGGAGGCCGGGGGTGGGGATGCCGACACGACGGGAGCAGCGACCGGGGGCGTGCCCACCGAGATCGGGAGTGTGGCTGATGCCGGTCGGGCTGCGGCTGAAGCGGCCCGATTCCTTCGGCGGAAGGATCCCACCGATCCCTCCCCCTACCTCATGTTGCGGGGTTTGCGATGGGGAGAACTCCGAGCCGCCGGCGGGGGCGTGGACCCCAAGCTTCTCACGGCTCCTCCTACCAATGTCCGGACCCGGATCAAGGGATACACACTGGACGGAAAGTGGGCCGAACTCCTGGATACCTGTGAAGAGGTGATGGCCACTTCACATGGCCGGGGGTGGCTGGACCTCCAACGGTACGTGTTGGAGGCATGCGAAGGGTTGGGGAGTGAGTACGACATGGTGGCGACGGCCGTGAAAGGTGCCCTCAGCGCCCTCCTCCGGGACCTGCCCGAACTCCTGGACGTCACCCTCATGGACGATTCGCCCACAGCCAACCCGGAGACCCGGAAGTGGTTGAAGCAGGTGGTGGGCTTCGGGCAGGAGGACGATGGCGCTCCCCCAGTCCCTGTGTCTGCCGATGGAGATCGAGCCTTGGAGCGGCAGGTGGCGCGCCTGCGGGAGGCTCAGCCCCAGCAGGCCATTCAGCTCCTCATGCGCCAGGCCTCCCAGGAAAAGAGCTCCCGGGCCCGGTTCCTTCGGCGCTCCGAGGCAGCCACCATCATGGTGGAGGGAGGCCTGGAGGCTGTAGCCCTTCCCATCCTCCGGGAGATGGTAGAGCAGATCGAACGTCACAGTCTGGAGGAATGGGAGGAAGGGGAGACGGTGGCCCGTCCCCTCTCTCTTCTGTATCGATGCATGGAGAAGATGGATGGTGACGCCGGTGAACGGCAGGATCTCTATCTCCGGATCTGTCGCCTCGATCCCATGCAGGCCATGAGCTTCGGAAGCGGTTCGGCAGGCGATGGCGCATGAGGACGAGCGATTCCACCGTTCGGCCATCCGTCCTGGATCGCCTCATCGACCTGGAGCCCCGGGAAGGGGCTGACATGGAGGTGAGCCGGGCCGAGTCTGAGGCCCGGCATCGTCGGGCAGTCCTCCGGGACCTGGAGTGGCTGCTGAACACCCGCCGGACCACCCTGCCTGCTGACCGATCCCAGACCGAGCTCCGTTCATCGGTCCACCACTACGGGATCCCTGACGTCACCTCCCTCAGTGCCGACTCCAAGGATGCCCAGGGATACCTCCTTTCGCGGGTGGAAGAGTCCATTCGACTCTTTGAGCCCAGGCTCACCGACATCCGGGTCGACCTGGCCGAGGGAGACGATGGCGAGGGCGGATCTCGGGCCGTTCGACTGAGGGTGGAGGCTACCCTCCTCATGGATCCCGATCCGGAGCGGATCGTCTTCGACACCGTGCTGGAGACTGTGAGCGGCTCCTTCCAGGTGGAGGAGTAGGCGTGCGCGACGAACTCCTGGACTACTACGAGCGGGAGCTCACCTACCTTCGGCGGACGGGCGCCGAGTTCGCCAAGGCGTACCCGAAGGTAGCCGGGCGCCTCGAGCTGGAGGCGAACAAGTGCGAGGATCCCCATGTGGAGCGGCTACTGGAGGCCTTCGCCTTCCTGGCGGCTCGGGTCCACCTCCGCCTGGACGATGACCTTCCACAGGTATCGGAGGCCCTTCTGGGTGCGGTCCACCCCCAGTACGTCCGCCCCCTCCCTTCCCTGTCCATCGCTCAGTTTCACCTGGATCCATCCCAGAGCCAGTTGAATGAAGGGTTCGCCATCGAGCGAGGTGCCCGTCTCCAGAGCCGGCCGGTCGGGGGAGAACCCTGCCGTTTCCAGACTTGCTATGATACGGTTCTCTGGCCCCTGTCCATCACCGGGGCCAAGTGGGGGAAGGCGGCAGGAGCCGGAAGCCGAAGCCGAGACGCCACAGGTGGGATCCACCTTGACCTGAAGGTGTTTCCAGGTGGCTCCTTGCAGGACCTGGCCCTGGATAGGATCCGGCTCCACCTGAGTGCCGGGGGAGGTCTGGCTGCGGCCCTGTATGAACTCCTCCTGAACCACTGTCTGGAGGTGGTGATCCGAGACCCCACCCCCGGGTCACGCGTGGAGCCGCTGGTTCTTCCGGCGTCGGCCTTGACTCCAGTAGGGTTTGAGCGGGACCAGACTCTCCTGGAGCCTCCTCGCCGCGCTCTCCAGGCACACAACTATCTACAGGAGTATTTCGCCTTCCCGGAGAAATTCCACTTCGTGGACCTCTCTGGGCTGCAAGGACTGGCGGACCGAGGATTCAAGGAGCGGATACAGGTGGTTTTCCAACTCCGGTCCTTCGAGCGCGCGGACTGGAGAAACCGCCTGGAGGATGCCCTTACGGCTTCCACTTTTCGGTTGGGGTGCACCCCGGTGGTGAACCTCTTCAAGCGAACCTCCGAGCCGGTCCTCCTCAGCCAGCGGAAGGCCGAGTACCCGGTGGTCCCCGATCTTCGACGCCGGGACTCCATCTTCACCCACTCGGTGGATGAAGTCCGGCTGGTGAGCCCGGATCTACCTGAGCCGCTGAAGGTGGATCCCTTCTACTCGCCGTTTCGGCGCCCGGATGCCCCGCCCGTGTTCTGGCGGACCCGTCGAGGCGCCATGGACTGGAGAGGTGGGGGGGATCGGGTAGAGATCGCCTTCCTGGACGCCTCGGAGCGGACCGTCCACCCGAAGGAGGACGTGGCCACCCTTCGATTGACCTGTCACAATGGGGATCTTCCCTCCCGGCTCCCGTTCGGGTCCGACGAGGGTGATTTCCGTATGGAAGGCGGTGGGCCGGTAGCCCGGGTGGAAGCGCTGGTGAAGCCGACCCCACTCGTGCAGCCTTCGCTGGGAAAATCCCGCCTCTGGCGGCTCATTTCCCAGCTTTCCCTGAACTATGGGACCCTGATCGAAGGGGGGGGGAGCTCTCTGAAGCAGCTCCTCCAACTACATAATCTGGCCGGTTCGGCTGCCGGGGAGCGCCAGATCGAGGGGATCAAGGACTTGCAGAGCGAGCCCATCCATGCCCGGGTCCGGACCGAACACGGGATCTCCTTCGCACGGGGACACCGGGTGGACCTGCTTCTGGATGAGGAGGAGTTTGCCGGCGGTAGCGTCTACCTCCTGTGCAGTGTCCTGGAGCGCTTCTTCGGCCTCTACACCACCATGAACAGCTTCACGACACTCAGAGCCCGGAGTCTCCAGCGAAGGGAGCCCATCCGGGAGTGGCCACCGAGGGCTGGATGGAAAGCCCTGGTGTGAGGCCGGACTCCCGGGAAGGTGAGGCTCCGAGCGGAGGGGACTTCTCCCGGGTGGAGGCGGCCCTCAGGGAGCGATATGGCTCCTTCGGCGTCTTTCAGCTCCTCCGCCTCCTGGAACGGATGGAGGTGGACCGGGCTCCCCTGGCCGGATTCGGCGATCCTGCCCGGGAAGTCACCCGCATATCCCACAATCCGTCCCTGGGCTTTCCGGCCAGGGAGGTGGAGAAACTGGATCTGGATGAGGAGCCGGTCCGGCTCACCTCAAACGTCATGGGGCTGGTGGGGGCCATGGGCGTCCTTCCTCATCCCTACTCCATGTTGGCGCTGGAGCGGAGTCGGGACCGGGATCAGACCCTCGTCGCCTTCCTGGACATCTTCCAGCACCGGGTGGTCTCCCTCCTCTATGCCGCGTGGCGGAAGGGGATTCCAGAGCTGGCGGTGGAGCGTGGGGACCCGGATCGGCACCGGGAGCACCTCCTGGCTCTCCTGGGTGCAGCTCATGAGCCCCGGGAGGCGCTGGGGGAGCTGACCGAGGACACGCTGGCCTGGTATACCGGACTCCTCTCGCCCGCCACCCGGAGCGGTCCGGCCCTGGAGCAGCTTCTGACTGATCGTTTCCAGGTGTCGGTGGAGGTGGAGCCCTTCGTCGGAGGATGGATTCCGCTCCGGAACCTGGACCTCTGTCGATTGGGAGAGGCGCGGGAGGCGGACCGTCTGGGGATGGGTGCCGTGGTGGGAGACGAGGTCTGGGATCCACACGCTCGCATCCGGATCCGGATGGGTCCCATGGATCGGGAGACCTACGATCGGCTCCTGCCGGGCACCAAGGAGCACCAGATGCTGAAGAAGCTGGTGGGTTTCTTCACCCACGAGCAGTTCGAGGCCGAGCTTCAACTGGTTCTGGCACGGGACGAGGTGCCGGCGACGGTCCTGGGGGGTGTGGAGGGGGAGTCCACGCCTCCCCTGGGCTGGGGGACCTGGCTCAAGTCCCGGCCTCGCGAATCCGACGCCGACGAGACGATTCTCACTTTGTGAACCCCTACTCGGAGTCCACAGCACGGATTCCAGGAGATGACCTGCCATGCGCGTAGATCTTCGCTCCCTCATCGGGAAACTCAATCAGGAAACCCGGAACGCCGTGGAGGCGGCTGCTGGACTCTGTCTGTCCAGGACCCACTACAACGTGGAGCTGGAGCATTTCCTCCTGAAGCTCCTGGATCAGACTGATACGGACCTGTCGGCCATCCTCCGCCACTACGAGGTGAACCGCTCCCGACTCTCCGAGGAGCTCACCAATGCCCTGGATCGCCTGAAGAGTGGAAACGCCCGAACACCGGCTCTTAGCCCCCAGCTCGTGGATGCGCTGACCCGGGCCTGGACCCTGGGGTCGGTGGACTTCGGCGGGAACCAGGTCCGGAGTGGATACGTGGTCCTGGCCATGCTCCTGGACAGTGACCTGCACCGGGTCCTGGGAGATGCCAGCCGGGAAATGGAGAAGGTGGAGGCGGAGGATCTCCGGAAGAACTTCCACTCCATCGTCGGGGGTTCGGTGGAGGAGTCTTCGGTGGCGGCGGCGCCTACGACCGGTCAGAAGGGGGCGCCCGGGAAAGGGAAGAAGAAGGGCAAGACCCCCCACCTGGACCAGTATACGGTGGATCTGACCCAGCGGGCCCGGGACGGCGAGCTGGATCCGGTTCTGGGTCGGGATTGGGAGGTGCGGCAGGTGGTGGACATCCTCACGCGTCGTCGGCAGAACAACCCGATCCTGGTGGGTGAGGCCGGGGTGGGGAAGACGGCGGTGGTGGAGGGCTTTGCCATGCGGATCGCCGATGGTGATGTGCCCCCACCCCTCCTGAATGTCTCTCTCCACGCCCTGGATCTGGCTCTCCTCCAGGCCGGTGCCGGTGTGAAGGGGGAGTTCGAGAACCGGCTCAAGGGCCTCATCCAGGAGGTGAAGTCCTCCCCTGTGCCCATCATCCTCTTCATCGACGAAGCCCACACCATGATCGGGGCCGGAGGCCAGGCCGGACAGGGTGACGCAGCCAACCTCCTGAAGCCGGCCCTGGCCCGAGGCGAACTCCGGACGGTGGCTGCCACCACCTGGTCCGAGTACAAGAAGTACTTCGAGAAGGACCCGGCCCTGGCCCGCCGCTTCCAGCTCATCAAGGTGAACGAGCCGGAGGAGGAGAAGTGCATGGTCATGATGCGGGGGATCGTTCCCTCGCTGGAGCGCCATCACAAGGTCCGGATCATGGATGACGGGGCTCACGCTGCCGTTCAGCTCTCCCACCGGTACATTGCCGACCGGCAGCTTCCGGACAAAGCGGTGAGCGTCCTGGATACGGCCTGTGCCCGGCTGGCATTGGGACAGAATGCCACCCCGGCGCCGGTGGAAGATGCGCGCCGAAGGCTGGATGACCTGGCGGTGCAGGCCAGGATCCTGAAACGGGAGATGGCGACCGGCGCTGATCACTCCGAACGGCTGTCCCAGGTGGAGGAAGCCACCGAGGCTACCCAGACCAAGCTGGACTCGCTGGAGGAGCGATGGGACCAGGAGCTGGAGTTGGTCCGGAAGGTCAGGGAGATCCGGCAGTCGCTGGAGAATCGGATCGGCGGGATGGCCGATCTCCCGGAACCGGATCAGCCTGGTGCCTCGAAGAATGGCCAGGAAGAGGGTGCCCAGGCACAGGGGAATCCTGGCGAAGGGGAGGCGGAAGGGAAGGCTGGACGTTCCCAGGGCGCAGCGCCGTCCCAAGGCAACGGCTCGGCTTCATCCGACGGGTCCCCGGGCGAGACCGATGCCCTGGAGGCTTTCCGAGGGAGCCTGGTGGACAAGGACGATGACGAGCTCCGGACGATCTTGGCTGAACTGACCCAGGAGTTGGACGAAGTCCAGGGAGAGGAGCCATTGGTTCCGGTGAGTGTGGATGGCGAACTGGTGGGACAGGTCATCTCGGGATGGACCGGAATTCCCGTGGGGAAGATGCTCCGGGACGACGTGCAGGCGGCTCTGGAGCTGGAGCAGACCCTGGGGGAGCGAGTCGTGGGTCAGGACCACGCGCTGGAGATCATCAGCCACCGGATCCGGACCTCCAAGGCTGGGATCGAGGATCCGGAGAAGCCGGTGGGTGTCTTCCTCCTGGTGGGCCCATCCGGGGTGGGGAAGACCGAGACGGCGCTGGCCCTCTCCGACCTTCTCTACGGTGGGGAGCACAACCTCATCACCATCAACATGTCCGAGTTCCAGGAGGCCCATACCGTCTCCACCCTGAAAGGGTCTCCTCCCGGATACGTGGGGTACGGAGAAGGAGGCGTCCTGACGGAGGCGGTCCGAAGACGCCCCTATTCGGTGGTTCTGCTCGATGAGATCGAGAAGGCCCACCCGGATGTCATGGAGCTGTTCTTCCAGGTCTTCGACAAGGGCCGCATGGAGGATGGCGAAGGTCGGGAGATCGATTTCAAGAACACCATCATCATCCTGACCACCAATGCGGGAACGGACACCATCATGAAGCTCACGGCGGATCCGGAGACCATGCCCTCCCACCAGGGGCTGGGGAAGGCGCTGAAGCCGGAGCTGGATGAGACCTTCAAGCCGGCCTTCCTGGGTCGGACGGTCATCATTCCGTATTTCCCCGTCCGGGACGAGGCGTTGAAGACCATCATCCACCTGAAGCTGGGGAAGGTCCAGCGGCGCCTCCGGGAGACCCATCGGGTGGATCTGCAGATCACCGATCCGGTGGTGGATGCCATCGCCGATCGCTGCACCGAGGTGGAGAGCGGTGCCCGGAACATCGACAACATCCTGACCAACACCCTCCTCCCCGACATCTCCCGGCTCCTCCTCCAGTCCATGGTGGACGAGAGAAAGCCGGAGGCCGTGGAGGTGGGCTTGAATGGGGATGGCGGGTTTGAGTATGTGACGGCCTGAGGGCCGACTTCGAAGTGGGCTGGACCCGGCCCTGTGAGGTGAAGGCCGGGGAGGGGGTAATGGGGTGCCGAGAAGGTCTGAGGCGACCTTCCCTCCTCCTCGGCTCTTCGGCATGGCGGACTCCAGTTCCGATCTGCGCAACAAACGGTTGCGGGCCCGAACGATGAAAGATACTGTGACCCCAGTCTGGGGACTCATAGGACGCAGAGCCTCTCCCAGGGAGGGGTTCCCCTCATCCAATCCTGCCACCCGGCAAATCATGGTCTTTCCCCACCAGACGACCGGGGCCTCCGTCAAACGAGTGGTCCCCCTGCTGGTCGTTCCGCTCCTCATCCTCGTGGTCGGCGCCTGTGCAGTGGCTCCTCAACCCACCGAGGCGCCTTCGCCGGCCGAGATACCGACGCTGGAGGCCCAGCGCTCGGAGCGCCCCACCGATCCGGGCCTTCTCCTCCGCTTGGGGGCGGCCTACCGAGAGGCGGGTCGCCTGGAGGATGCACGCGTTGCCCTGGAGCAAGCTCGTGAGCGGGCCCCGGAGGACCCGGGCGTCCTCTTCTACCTGGGGGTGACGTACGAGGAGCTGGAGGCATGGGGCGACGCCAGGGGCACCTATGAAGCGTTCCTGGCATTGGACACTCCCGATCCTGCACTCCGCTCCCGGATCGAAGACCGACTCCCCCGAGTGCGGCGGGCCCAGCTTCTGGCAGATGCCCGGCAGTCCCTGGCCATGGAAGAGGAGTTGGCCGGGACCGAACCTCAGGCCGGCACCGTCGCCGTCTTCCCCTTCCGGTACGAAGGGGCCAACCCCGAGTTCGAATCGCTGGGGCGGGCCCTGGCCGAGCTCACCGTGACGGATCTGGGCCGCATTGGCCGGCTCACCGTCCTGGAGCGGCTCCGGGTGCAACTGCTCCTGGATGAGATGGCGCTGGCTGAAGAGGGGCTGGTCGACCAGGGGACGGCCGCCCGGAGTGGACGGCTGTTGGGTGCCGGCCGAATCGTCCAGGGGAGTGTGGCCGATGATGCGGACCGGATCGATGTGCTGGCTGCCGTGGTGGAGTCGGCAACGGGCCAGCCCGGTGAACCCGTCAGTGAGGATGATGAGCTGGAGCGCCTCTACGACCTGCAGCGCCGGATGGTCCTGGCCCTCCACACCTCCATGGGAATCCAGCTCACCGAAGCGGAGCGGGAGATGATTCTGGAGCGTCCCACCCGAAGTCTCCGAGCGCTGCTCCTCCTGGGGCAGGCTTTGGCCGCCGAGGACCGAGGGGCCTACGAGGAGGCAGAAGAACTCTTCGAACAGGCTCTGGAGGAGGAACCGGGTTTCGAGGAGGCTGAGGAGGGACGGGATCGGAGTCGAGCAGCCATCGATTCGGAGGGGGTGGGGCCGTCAGAGCTGGCCTTCGAGGGCACACCCCAGATCCCGCCGCCCTCAGGCCCGGCTCTGGATCCCCGGCTGGAGTTCAGGGACGTGGAAGCGCTGATCCCGGCGCCGGAGGGGCGGGATGCGTCGG
>PWWP01000025.1 GCA_003562075.1 Gemmatimonadota bacterium | reverse complement strand
GACGTGGAGGATCCCCGGGGCGGGATCCGGTGGGTGGTCCCTCACCGGGCGGCGTACTGGGAGCAGGAGTGATGAGGGGTGTAGCTTCCAGGGGGAAACAACGGAAGCGGACCAGCCCCGGCGACCCCGACCGTTACTCTATCGGTTGCCTACGGGGGGGGCGTGGGTTGGGCGGAGCATGACACGTGATGCCTGGACCCTCCGCGAATGTCCGGTTCAGGTCACCCAATGGCCGCTGAGGAGGAGTCCACCATGACGACAGGACGCAGCAACAAGCTGGTGGGACAGACGGGTGAATACCTGGTGGCGGGAGAGCTTTCCCGCCGCGGTCTCATTGCCACCACGTTTACCGGAAACGTGCCGCACTACGACATCATCGCCTCCGATGAGGCCGGAAGACACGTTTCCGTCCAGGTCAAAGCAAGTCGTGGCGCCTCCTGGCAGTTCTGCAACATGACCCACTACTGCGACATCACCTTCGACGGCAAGCGGCAGATCCTTGGAGCGGCAAGGGATTGCCCGGTGCGCGGTCTGATCGTGACCTTCGTGAGGATCGAGGACGATGGAAGAGACCGCTTCTACGTCCTGCCGTGGGAGACCCTGCGAGATCTCCTCATCGAGCACCACAAGGCCCACTTACAGAAACACGACGGAGTCCGCCCGAAGAAGTGGGATTCCCTGCATGCCGCCATTTCGGAGGACGTTCTGGAGCCCTATCGCGACGGATGGGACATCGTTCAGGAATACCTGAGATGAAATGGGCAACCGACAAGGGAGAGCCATGTACAAAGCGCAGGGGGCGGTTCTCCGGCCCACCTCCCGCAACAGATCGGCGCAGCATACGCAAGCCGTCCACAGGATGGAGGTCGTGATGAATGCGGAACAGCAGTATGAGACGGTTCTCGGAAACCTCCGGGCGAAGCTGGTGGGTTTCAAACCGGGGAACAAGATCTTTGACGAGATCGTCGCCCCAAGGGATGAGGTGTTTGCCAAGTACCGGCCGATCTTCTCCTTGGACCATGTGCCTCATTTGACCAGGGAGGAGTTCACAGGCTTCCTGTACTTCGAGAACAACCGGCATTGGAGCGGCCTGCATCGACAGGGCCTGCGAGCCGCAGAGGATTTGGGTCGACTCCGGGAGAGTCTGTTGATTCTCCTGGACGAGACTCGGCCCTTGGCCGATAGGTTCGGCGAAGCCATCCAGATGGTTCATGGCATGGGGAAGGGTACCGCCACGGCGGTTCTGACCATTGCGTACCCCGAGCGATATGGGGTGTGGAACAACACCTCCGAGACGGGCCTGCGCCAGCTGGATGCTTGGCCGACGTTCGAGAAGGGAGCGAGCGTCGGAGCCCGTTATGAGAAGATCAACAGCCTGCTCCAGCGGCTAAGTTCCGATCTCGGGCTGGATCTGTGGACGCTTGATGCGGCCTGGTGGTTCCTCGCCGAGCCTGAGCACTTGCCGAAGGGGACCGAGGGGGTGGTCACGGAGATGGTTCGGCGCTTCGCTCTGGAGAGGCAGCTGGAAGAGTTCCTCCTCGAGAACTGGGGTCACACGCCTCTCGGGAAGGAGTGGGCCATCTACACAACAGAGGACGATCCTGAGGCCGGGAACCAATTCCCCACCGATGTCGGGTCCATCGATATCCTGGCTCGCCACAAGAAGGAACCGCGCCTGCTGGTGGTGGAACTGAAGCGAAACCAGAGCTCGGATCAGACGGTGGGCCAGGTGCTCAGGTACATGGGATGGGTGTCGCAGCATGTGGCAGGGGAGGGGGACTCCGTGGAGGCCCTGATCATCGCCCATAGGCCCGACAAGGCCACTCGGTACGCGTTGCTGATGGTTCCCGGCGTTAGCATGATGACGTACGAGGTGGACTTCCGCCTGGAACCCTTGCAGCCACTCTGACGGCTCGTCGGGTCAGACTCTGAAGGAAAAGGGCCCCAGGGTCGGTCGAGACAGGAGAAGGGGAATCAACTCCCCCTGGTTTGGCTCCGGATCCAGTAGCATCTTCCGGGAAGGACCCCCCGACGGCGCCCCCCGGGAGGTGACCATGTCTCGAGAGCTGCTTGAACCCTTGAGGAAGATCTCGGTGTGGAAGAAGGGGTCTCGGCGGGCTCCCCACAAGCCGCTCCTTCTTCTCCTGGCCCTGGCGGAGGTCCAGAGAGGAGGAGATCGGTGGCTGCGCTTCGCGGCCGTGGAGGAGCGTCTCAAGAACCTTCTCCTGGACTTCGGCCCGCCGGCGAAGTCCTGCCATCCGGAGTACCCCTTCTGGCGGCTGCAGAACGACGGCACCTTCTGGGAGATTCCGGAGCGGGAGGAAGCCGTGGCCCTGAGGGGGGAACGGCTTCGGACCGGAGACGTTCCCCCGTCCATCCTTCGCACCGTGGACGCCAGGGCCGGCTTCTCAGAGCCGGTGTTCGCACTCCTTCGAGCCAGACCGGACCTGGTGGCGGAGCTCACGGCGAACATCCTGGAGGAGCACTTCGAGGCCTCGTTCCACGGAGATATCCTTGACGCCGTTGGGATGCCGTGGGTCCCGCAGCTCTCAGCCCGGAGCAAGAGATCCCTGGAATTCCGGGAGGATCTCATTCGCCTCTACGAGCATCGTTGTGCCGTGTGCGGCTTCGATGGAATGCTCGGTACGAGCCAGCTTGCCCTGGAGGCGGCCCATGTGCAGTGGCATGCCCATGGCGGGCCGGACCGGTCCGAGAACGGCATCCTCATGTGCTCACTGCACCACAAGGCCTTCGACCGGGGAGCCCTGGGCCTATCCGAGGACCGCGTCATCCTGGTCTCCCAGCACCTGCATGGGGGCCCGCAGGTAAGGGACACCCTGATCCGGTTCGCGGGGATGCCTCTTGCTCGGCCGTTGGAGCCGGAGAAGGTGCCGGCGCCGCTGTTCATCCGGTGGCACCGGAGGGAGGTCTTCCGGGATCCCGCCAGAGTTATGGAATGAAGGGCCTGGGAGGGCCTGCCGGGAGCCGGCATTGACGCCCAGCGAGGGCCCGTGCCACAATACGCCATCCCCAGCTCGCAGGGGCGGGCCAGGTCCGAGCCGCGCCAGAAGAAGCGGCTGCGACATGCATGGCACAGCCCCCGCCGGAGGAGCCAGGACCCGTGTTCGACCGACGGCACGACACCCGGGTAAGGCAAGCTGCCTTCGAATGGCTGCAGTCCATCGTAGCCCTTCACGGTGATGTGCTTCCCAGAGAGGTCCTGGCAGAGGGCTTCCTCTTCGAGGGGAAGCGGGTGCCGCTCCTCGGTCCGCAGGGGATCTTCAAGCCCGCCATCATGGACGCTCCCCTCTCCATCACCACGGCGCCGAAGGGGCCCTACAGTGACGGATTCGGTCCCGATGGCCTCCTCAGGTATAAGTACCGAGGTGAGGATCCGCACCACCGGGACAACCGGGGCCTTCGCTTCGCCATGGAGCAGCAGCTCCCCCTGGTCTACTTCCATGGGCTGGTTCCGGGCCGGTACCT
>PWWP01000298.1 GCA_003562075.1 Gemmatimonadota bacterium | reverse complement strand
CTGCCGGGCCGCTCCCGAGGGGGGCTGTGATGCCCTCGAACACCGTCTGTCGGAAGCCCTGGAGACGGAGGTGGACGAGACCTCCGACGATGGGATCCGGTTGGAGCACGTGGCTTGCCTGGGCTATTGCGGACTGGGCCCCAACGCCATGGTGGACGAGCATCCCGTCTCCATGGCGCCCACTGACGCCGTGGATCGCGTGGTTCGCCACCTGAAGGAGGGGGAGCCGCTGGAGATGGAAGAGCCGTCCAACGCGATCCACCTTCCGCCCGAGGGCCGGCCTCGGATCCTCCTCCGCTACTTCGACCGGGATGTGACCTCCCTTGCGGCCGCCCGGAGTGCCGGGATCTATCGTGCGCTGGAGAAGGCCGTGAAGACCATGACGCCGGAGGAGGTGGTCCAGGAGGTGGAGGCCAGCCGGCTCCGGGGACGAGGAGGTGCCGGTTTCCCCACTGGTCGGAAGCTGCGGACTGTGGCTGAGGCCCCGGTCCACGACGGGAGCCAGCGCCGCTTCGTGGTGGACAACTGCGACGAAGGTGACGCCGGATCCTACATCGACAAGGAGCTCCTGGAACGGGATCCCCACACCCAGCTGGAGGGGCTCCTTCTGGCGGCTTACGCCTGTGGGGCGTCGGAGGCCTACATCTATCTCCGCTACGAGTACCCCCGGGCCCTCCGGATCATGGAGGGGGCCATTGCCCAGGCCCGGGAGGCCGGGCTCATCGGCGAGGGGATCCTGGGAAGCGACTTCGACTGCCAGGTCCACCTCGTGAAGGGTCAGGGGGCCTACATCTGCGGGGAGGAGACCAGCCTTCTCCGCTCCCTGGAGGGTGTCCCGGCCCTGGTGAGTTACAAGCCTCCCTTCCCTGCCCACGAAGGACTCTGGGGCTATCCCACGGCCGTGAACAACACCGAGACCCTCCACAACCTCCCCTGGATCGTGGAGCACGGTGGGGAGGCCTACGCTGCCCTGGGGCATGGAGACTCCCGGGGAACCAAGCTGGTGAGCCTGAACACGGCGGTGGCCCGGCCCGGTCTCTACGAGGTGGAGCTGGGGACCACCCTGCGGGAGCTTCTCTTCGACATGGCTGGAGGGATGGCCCACGGGAAGGCATTGAAGGGCATCCAGATCGGCGGGCCCCTGGGGGGGATCCTCCCGGCCGAGCATCTAGACACCCCCCTGGGCTTCGAGACCCTGGAGGAGGTGGGAGGCATCCTGGGCCATGCTGGAGTGGTGGTCTACCCCGAGGATCAGGACCTGGTGGAGATCTGCAGGGGGCTCATGGCCTTCTGTGCCGTGGAGAGCTGCGGGAAGTGCTTCCCCTGCCGCATCGGCTCGGTCCGGGGCACCGAACTCTTCGACCAGATGCTGGATCCGGGCCAGGGTGGTGTGACGGACGACCGTCTGGAACTCCTCTGGGATCTCTGCGAGACCATGAAGCTGGGTTCCCTCTGCGCCCTGGGGACCATGACGCCTCTCCCCATTGAATCATTGAAGACCTACTTCCCCGAAGAGTTGGAACGTCACAGGATCTTGGGGACGAACGGACCCACCCCGGAGGTGGACGAATGATTGCGACGCCCAACGGGGCTCCTGGCCCCATCACGGTGACGATCAATGGCACACCGGTGAAGGTGGGCCGGGACGCCACCATCCTGAAGGCCATCCGGGCTGCCGGTGGCGACGTTCCCACCCTCTGCTATTCCGACCGGATGAAGCCCTTCGGGGCTTGTCGGACCTGCATGGTGGAGGTGGAGGGAGGCAAGCCGGTGGCCTCCTGTCATACGCCGGTGCGGGACGGGGCCAGCTACCGGACCCACTCCCCCCTCCTGACCCGGCTCCGGCGGAACATCACCGAGCTCATCGTCTCGGATCATCCGCTGGAGTGCCTGGACTGCACCGCCAATGGCCGGTGCGACCTCCAGGACCTGGCCCAGGACGTGGGGCTCCGGACTCCCCGGTACGAGAACCCCCGGACCCACAACCCGCCCCGGGACGACTCCCATCCCTTCATCAAGCTGGAGATGGACAAGTGCATCGGGTGCGCCCTCTGCGTACGGGCCTGCGACGAGGTCCAGGGCTCCTTCATCCTGGCCATGGAGGGACGGGGCTACGACACCCGGGTCATCGCCGGAAACGACACCGGCTTCGAGGAGGCCAAGTGCGTGAGCTGCGGCCAGTGCGTCCTGGTCTGCCCTGTGGCGGCCCTGGAAGAGCCGGGGACCCGGGAGCACGGACTGCCGGACCGGACCGTCACCACCACCTGTTCCTACTGTGGGGTGGGCTGCTCCCTGGATGTGAATGTGAAGGACGGTCAGGTGGTGAACATCGAGCCCTCCCCCGAGGGATCGGCCAACCTGGGCCATGCCTGCGTCAAGGGACGCTTCGCCCACCAGTTCGCCCATTCCGAGGATCGGCTCACCACACCCCTCATCCGGGAAGAGGGTGGCGGGTTCCGGGAAGCCTCCTGGGAGGAGGCCCTGGACCTCATCACCGCCGAGTTCACCCGGATCCGGGACGACCACGGCCCCGATGCCTTCGCCAGCATCAGCTCCTCCCGGTGCACCAATGAGGAGAACTTCCTCATGCAGAAGTTCGCCCGGGTGGTCATGGGGACCAACTCCATCGACAACTGCTCCCGGGTGTGCCACTCTCCCTCGGCCTACGGGCTGGGGCAGGCCCTGGGGACCGGTGCCGGCACCAACCCCTTCGAGGACGTCTTCCACTCGGACCTCATCGTCCTGGTGGGAGCCAACCCCACTGAGGCCCATCCCGTCTTCGGGTCCCGGATCAAGCAGGCGGTCATGAAGGGGTGCAAGCTCATCGTCCTGGATCCCAGGAACATCGAGCTGGCCCAGATGGCCGACCTCCACCTGCCGCTGCGGCCCGGCTCCAATGTGGCCGTCATCAACGCCATGCAGCACGTCCTCATCACCGAGGGGCTCATCGACGAGACCTTCATCGAACAGCACGCCCTGGGCTTCGAGGAGGTCCGGGAGGAGATGGCCCAGTACACGCCGGAGTGGGCCAGCCAGATCTCCGGTGTGGATCCGGAGCTCATCCGGGAGGCGGCCCGGATGTACGGCCAGGCCCAGGCGGCCCAGTTCCTCTGGGGGCTGGGTGTGACCGAGGCGGGCCACGGCTCCAACTCGGTCTTCGGGATGATCAACATGGCCGTCATGACCGGAAACATCGGCCGTCCCGGGGCCGGCACCAGCCCCATCCGAGGGCAGAACAATGTCCAGGGCGCCTCGGACGTAGGGGCCCTCCCCAACGTCTTCAGTGACTATCGCCCCGTCACCGACGAAGCGGCCCGGGCCGATCACCGGCGGGTCTGGGGGGTGGAGCCGCCCACGAACCTGGGACTCCGGATCCCCGACATGTTCGACGCCTCGTTGGCCGGAACCCTCAAGTGCATGTACATCCTGGCCGAGGACGTGGCCCAGTCCGATCCCAATACGACCCACGTCACGGCGGCGCTGGAGTCCCTGGATT
>PWWP01000304.1 GCA_003562075.1 Gemmatimonadota bacterium | reverse complement strand
TGAATACATTATAGGAAGTGGCCTCAGTAGCGCTCCCACCGGTGCCGCTGTGTACTTCCTTCCACCGCCTTCTAGGCGGATCCGGGATCGGGTCCGGGCTCCTCGGCAGCCCGGAGTCGTCGCAGGCGGACCATGGCCACGATCCCCAGTGCAGGCCCTGGTGCCAGGAGAAGCCAACTGAGTCCCCAACCCCAGCTCTCGTAACTCCAGTGGACCAACCAGATACTCACGGCGGTGAGCGCAAATCCCAAGGCCGTCTGGAGCGTAAGGGCTGTCCCCACGGCGTGGGGAGGCGCAACCTCCGTCACCAGAGCTGAGAACTGGGCCGAATCGGCAACTACGCTGAACCCCCAGATCAACCCCACCACCAGGACCAGGGCCGGGGGGGCACCGACCAGCCACCCCGCCAGGAGGCAACAGCTTCCGCTCACGGCCATGGCCAAGCTCGCGACTCTCTCCCGACCCCATCGATCGGCAGCTACCCCTGCAGCTACGGCGCCGGGGCCGCCCACGGCGATGACCAGGAAAGCCAGGAGAGCCGCGGAAGCACCCGCTTCGGCAGGAATCACGCCTCCTCCGGTCAGGACATCGAAGAAATACAGTGAGATGGCAGCCCACACGGCATAGAGTTCCCACATGTGTCCCAGGTATCCCCAGGTGGCCAAGCGGGTGGGACGATGGCGGAGGACCTGACCCACCAGGTCCCAGCGGAAGGGGCGCCGGGGAAAGGGAAAGGGTCCATCTCGATAGAGGAAGAGGATGAAGCCTCCAGCCACGACTCCCGCCAGGGAGCTTCCCAGGATGACCAGGAGGCCCTCACCCTGGCCTCCAGCCCGAAGGAGGAAGGGGGCCGCCTTCCCCACCGTGAGCGCACCCACCACCGTTCCGATGGCCATTCCCCGTGCCGTCCGGAACCAGGTGGCGGCCATCTTCATGGCTGGGGGATAGACGCCGGCCAGGAAGAACCCTGTCAGGAACCGTCCCACCAGGAGAGGGAGATAGTCGGAGGGCAGGAGAAGGAAGGCATTGGACGCGGCCGCCAGGATGGCGGAGACGGCAAAGTACCGCCGGGCTGGAACAATGTCCGCCAGATTGAGGACGGCCGCTACCAGGGTCCCTCCCACGAACCCCACCTGGACCGCTCCGGTGAGCCAGGCCAGCTCCGAGGTGGAAAGGCCCAAGCGGACTCGGAAGAGGTCTCCAGCCGCCGACGCGGTGAACCAGGGAGACATGGCCAGCAGGACCGCCACTGAGAGCAGAGCCAACGTCATCCACGCGATGCGGCCCCCTTCTACCGGGCCCCCTTCCATAGGCGTCATCTCTGGGGCCTGACCGGGCTCAGGTGTGTGGTGGGGTTGGACATGCCGTCGACCATAGGCGCCAGGGAGAGGGGGTGTCAACGAATTGGCGTCCTCCGAAGGGGATCCGATCGGGATGCCTCGGTTCCTGTCGCCGCCGCCTCGTGTCTACCATATTCGCACCCCGACACGAGATCACCTTGTCATCCGTCCTGGCTCCAACATGAACCCTTCGGCAGCCCCGCCCATCCAGCGGGGACCCCTCCTGGCCAGCTTTTCCGTGCTCCTGCTTCCGGCGGCAGCCACCCTTCTTCTTCCGGGCCAGCACATCCATTTTGCCGGCCCGCTCTGGCTCTTGGCTTTGGCTCCCACCCTCCATCTTGCCTATCTCCGGGGATGGCCCGGGGCCGCCATGGCTATGGCCCTTTCGGTGGCACTCCTTGTCCTGGTGCATGTAGCCGCTGGAATCATGGTACGCCCTGTCCCCGAGAATCTGCCGTGGGTCCTCCCACTTCTCCTGATCATGGGGCTCAGCTTCGGCTGGTTCGGGGACCGCCTTCGGCGAGAGGCAGGGCAACCGACCGAGCGCGAGTTGACGGATCCGGTAACGGGGCTCCCCTCTGGGGCTCAGGCCCGCCTCCTCCTGGAGAACGAGTTCTGGGCCGCTCGCCGGGGGCGGCCCGTAGCCGTGGTCCTCTTCGAATTGGACGGCTTTTCCCGCTACCTGGCCACGGAGGGAGACGCGGCGGCCGACCAGGCCCTTGCTTCTTTCGGTGACATCCTCAACTCGACTACCCGCCGGATGAACCTGTCCGCCCGTCTGGGTCCGGCCCGCTTCATGTCCATCTTGGATGGCTCCGACGATGAGGGTGCCTTAGGGTTCGCCGAGCGAGTTCGAGAGGCGTTCGCTGGAACCACCTCTGGCGGCCATGGCCTGCTCGTCTCGGCAGGAATCGCCGGGTATCAGCCGTCCATGTCGGATCCCGGTGACCTGGCCGCAGCAGCCGAGTTGGCGCTCCAACGGGCACGGGAGGCGGGTGGCGACTGTGTCCGACTCTTCGGGCGACCGGCATCGGCAGCCGGATCCACCACCGGAGCCCGGGAGGTGGTGGGCACCGCCAGGAAACGGTCTTCCCGAGGCCCGGCCATCCGAGAGGGCCAGATCGAATCGACGCTCCAGGGCCAAGGGCGGACCGTCCTTCTGGTGGAGGAGGAAACCTCCATCCGTACCCTCATGGCCACTCATCTCCAGAAGCGAGGGTGTGAAGTAGAGGAGGCACACGACGCCAGCGAAGGCATGGCGGCTCTGGCCCGGGAGTTCGACGTGGTCATTACCGACCTCCGACTCCCTGGGCTCCCTGGGCACGACCTGGTCTCGGCCGTGAAGGCCCGATGGCCGGAGACCCCTGTCATCGTCATCACCGGGGTCAGGGACTCCCAACTCACGGCGGATGCCCTGAGCGCCGGTGCTGACCGCTATCTCTTCAAGCCCTTCAGCATGGAGGAGTTGGAGAAGCACCTCTCGGAGCTTCTGATCCGGCGTGATGATCGTGTCGCTCGACACCGGGAGCTGAGCCGGGACCTCTCGTCCAACCTGCGACAGACACCCGAAACCCGGGACGCCATCGTGGAAGCGGCCCGGGCCCTGGTTCGGGCCGTGGAGGTTCAAGATCCCTACACCGAGGGGAGTGGTGTGCGAGTGGGCTCCTATGCCCTTGCTCTCCTGGATGGACTGGGTCCCGACGGCCCTCAGGTGGACCGGGAAGGACTCCGCCTGGCTGCCGAACTCCGGGACGTGGGCAAGATCGCCGTCCCCGACGCCATCCTGAACAAGCCCAGTCCTCTGACGGCTGATGAATACCGGCTCGTGCGGGAACACCCCCGGGCCAGCCGGCGGATCCTGGATCCCCTCCTGGGAGATGAACTCATCGTGGCTGTCGCGGCCTGGCACCATGAGAGATGGGATGGGACCGGGTACCCGGATCGGCTGGCAGGTGAAGCCATCCCCCTCCCTGCCCGCATAGTAGCCATTTCTGATTCCCTGGACGCCATGACCAGCCCTCGAGCGTATCGCACCCCCCTGGACTGGGACGACGCAGTGGAGCAGATCCGGGCCAGGACGGGGACCCACTTCGATCCAGGTCTTCAAGCTGCCCTCCAAGCGGCTCTCCCCGAATTGAAGGAGGTGTACGCGGCGGCCTTCCCATCCCAGCTTCAGAAGGAAGACACCAGCTCCCCCGAGACTACGAACGAGACGAGGCACCCTCATGATTGACGGTCCACTCCGACCCGCCCAGCGCACCCAGGACTTCACCGAGTCGGTCATCCGAGAGATGACCCGGGTGGCACGGGAGGTGGGCGCCGTGAACCTGGCTCAGGGATTTCCGGATTTTCCCGCTCCCCATGGCATGAAGGAAGCGGCCGTCCAGGCCATTCGCAATGACCTGAACCAGTACGGTGTGACCTGGGGTGTGCCTGCCCTCCGCCAGGAGCTTTCCCGCTGGTATGAGCGGCGCTACGGGATGGAAGTTGATCCGGATCGGGACGTGACGATCACCTGCGGTGCGACGGAGGCCATGGCCGCTGTATTCCTCGCCCTGCTGAACCCAGACGATGAAGTCGTGGTTCTGGAGCCGTTCTACGAGAACTATGCCCCGGACGCCCTCCTGGCCGGGGCCCAGGCCCGTTTTCTGACCCTGGATCCGCCCGACTACCGTCTCGACCCGGAGGCCCTGGAGGCCGTCATAACCCCTCGGACCCGGGCCCTGGTCCTGAACACACCCAACAATCCCACCGGTCGGGTCTTCGACGAGGAGGAGATGGCCGGCGTAGCCAGGGTTGCTCGGGATCGAGACCTGGTGGTCATCACGGATGAGATCTACGAGTGCATCCTCTATCAGGGCTCTCACCGTCCCATGGCCACCTATCCAGGGATGGAGGACCGGACCATCACCATCTCCGGCGCGTCCAAGACCTTCGCGGTAACCGGATGGCGTCTGGGCTCAGTGGTGGCGCCTCCCGCCATCACGGGGGCGATCCGCAAGGTCCACGACTTCCTGACGGTGGGAGCTCCAGCACCCCTCCAGCAGGCGTGGGCGGACACCCTGGCTACGTTGGATCCTGCCTACCTGAATGAGCTGGTGGATGGATATCGAGCCCGTCGGGACCTCATGATCCTGGGGCTTCGTGAGGCCGGATTCCGCTGCGGGACACCGGAAGGCGCCTATTACCTCCTGGCTGACTTCTCGGCAATTTCCAGGGAAGACGACACTACATTCGCCCACCGACTGGCTCGGGAGGGGGGAGTAGCCGCCGTGCCAGGCTCCAGCTTCTTCCAGTCGGACAAGGGGAACCACTTGATCCGATTCACCTTCTGCAAAGAGCTGGCAACGCTGGAGGAGGCCGTGGATCGGCTGACTCGATTCGCGCAGGCTGAATCTTCCGGAGGTGAGGTCTCGTAGGGGGACCCGAGGAAGGGAAGGTCCCTTCCCCACCGGATCTGGTGAGACAGCCTTCCGGATCCGGGACGGCACTGATATCGAACCTACGAGGCATACCATGCACCGCCGTTCCTACACGACTCCGAGCGTTCAAAGCTCCTCCCCTCTCTTCGCTCGTACATTCCTGGCCGGTACGGCCCTCCTGGCCCTGGCCACGGCTGGTCCCCTGCAGGCCCAGACGGACCCGGGCGAAACCCTTGAAGGTCACCAGCCACCGGCCACCCAGCTCTCCGCCGAGGTGGAAGAGGCCGCCGCGCTGGAGGCTCGAGCCTGGGCCCTTCGGGATCTCATGGATGAACGTCACGAGGCTGCTCGTCTCTATCGGAAAGCAGCAGAGCTCCGTCCTGATCACGATCCTCAGAAAGTCCAGAACCTTCGTGAGGCGGCCCGCATGAGCCACTATGCAGGTCGCTCCGACCGGGCCATCCGCGACGCCGAAGCTGCCGCCACGGCCGCTCTTCGTCAGGGTGATGTCATCGAAGCCGGTCAGGCTTACGTGGATGCAGCGTGGCTGGCCGCCCAGACCGGCGACCGGGACCGTACGGAGGCCCTCTTGCAGGAAGCCCGCCTCCTGGCCTCCTCCCCCCTGCTGGCCCAGGAAGAGCGCCAGGACCTTCTCCGGCGCATCGACACAGCTGTCTGACGGCTCTTGAAATATGAATGATTTCGGAATGTAAAGAGGTCCGGGCTCGGAGCCCCGGGGAGGGGAGCTTCCACTGCCTCCCCCTTGACCCCGGGGCCCGAGCCGTCAGGTTACTCCGGCAGGACCCGCCTTCCATTCGAGCCTTCCCCTACGGAGTGCGTCCCACGTGAGCCTCATCCGCATTGCCGGGATCGCCCTGGGCGCCCTGGCCGCCATCCTTCTGGGATTCCTTGTCCTTGGATTCCTCCTGCCCAGCGGATGGGAGGTAGAGCGGAGCGCTCAACTGGATGCACCCCCGGAAGCCGTCTTCCCCTACCTGGAAAGTGCTGAGGCGTGGACCCTCTGGACGCCATCACCCGAGAGTGGAGCGGAGTTCTTCGGTCCTGAGGCAGGGGAGGGATCCGGGCGAGAATGGGATGATGACTTCTACGGCCAGGGGGAGTTCATCATCACCCAGGTCACCCCGAACCAGGAGGTCCGGTACAGCGTGGCGGTAGAGGGCGGAGCAATCCAGATTACCGGCCGGATGTCGCTGACACCGGAAGGGGAGGCCGGAACCCGTATCGTCTGGACTGAATCCGGGGACTTCGGCTGGAATCCCCTTCTGGGGTACGTGGCCGGCCGGATGGATGAGCTCCAGGGAGAACAACTGGAACAGTCCCTTCGGGCGCTCCAGGCGCTGGTGGTGGAGGGAGAGGTCTTTACCCCCGAGGAAGAGGACCGTCCACCCCAGGACGGCTGACGCCGGGACCGGACCGGGAGACTCGACTCTTGGTCCTGCTCCCGTTGGAACTCCCCGGAGAGACCCGTGGACTCTCAGGGGACGGATCACCTCGTCAGAGGTTCGCCCGGCTCATTCTCAGGAGTTCCTCGTTCGTCTTCGTCCGTCGCATGGCCCCCAGGAGCTCGCTCATGGCATCGGATGCGCTGGCGTTGCTGAACTGTCGACGGAGTGCCCGAGACAGGAGGAGGCCCTCTTCGCTCAGGAGCAACTCCTCCCGGCGCGTGGCGGATGCCATCAGGTCGATGGCTGGGAAGATCCGCCGGTCAGCCAACTCCCGGCTGAGAACCAACTCGCTGTTTCCGGTTCCCTTGATCTCCTCGAAGATGACCTGGTCCATGCGGGAGCCCGTGTCCACCAGAGCCGTAGCCACGATGGTCAGGGAGCCTCCGCCCTGGCCCGGATCAATCTTCCGCGCACTCCCCAGAAGCCGCTTGGGACGCTCCAGCGCCGTGGCGTCCAAGCCACCTGAGAGGGTCCGGCCGCTCCCGTCCTCTGTCGTATTGTAGGCTCGAGCCAGGCGGGTGATGGAGTCCAGGATGATGACGACGTCCTGGCCCATCTCCACCCGTCGCCGGGCCCGCTCCAGGGTGATCTCCGCCAGCGCAACATGCCGGTCAGGAGGGAAGTCGAAGGACGAAGCGATGACTTCCCCGAACCCGCATTGCTCCATCTCGGTGATCTCCTCGGGACGCTCGTCCACGAGGAGGATGAAAAGAGCGCACTCAGAGTGGTTCTTCACGATCCCTTCAGCCACACGCTGGAGGACCGTGGTCTTCCCGGCCTTGGCCGGCGCCACGATCATGGCCCGTTGCCCCTTGCCCAGAGGACAGAAGAGATCGATGACCCGATTCGTGAAGTCGGGACCACCGTGCCCCTGGATATCGCACTCCAGCGTCAACTGCTCGTCAGGGTGCATGGCGCTCAGGCGATCGAAGTCCGGGCGTCCCTTGGCCTCCTGGGGAGGACGACCGTTCACCGCCTCCAGATTGGTCAGCGGGGGAGCCTTCCCGTTCCGCGGGCGGCCGCCTACCGAGCCGGAGATCTCATCTCCGGTTCGCAGTCCGAATCTGGATACGAGCTTGCCGCTTACGTATACATCGTCCGAACTGGGCATATAGCCAGCGTTCTGGCGCCTCACGAACCCGGAGCCGCCTGACAACACTTCCAGTATGCCCAGCCATCGATCGTTGGTCACGTTCCGTCGTAGTCTTGTTGGGGGAGCATAAACACACGTCCGAGGGGAAAGGCCCGCGGAAGGAACCCAGGAATCCTGCGTTTGGGTTCGGAAGGACAACATGCGAGTTTAAAGCCTACATAGAGCAGAGCCTCAGGACAAGTGATCCGGCTCGAGCATCGAGAGGAAAGGAGGGCGGCGTTGTACCCCACGAGACATCAAGACACCGACGGTGGCGTTCGGGATCGAGGGTCCGATTTCGGTGATGGAAGGGATGGAGGGAAGGGATCTGCCAAGGAGCCTGGCCAGGAGGGGCTGGGGCTCTGGTTCCAGGTTACCCTCCTGACCCTGGCACCCTTCGCCCTCCTGGGTCTTCTGTGGTTTCTGGATCGACTGGTTCCCTGAGACCTGACGGGTGGTCCCTCCGTGACGCCTCCCCGCCCCCAACCTGCCCTACCTGTCCTCTTTTGATTCAACTCTGTCCTCCAGAAAGGACACGGTGTCTGATCGGTCTGAGTGGCTGAGCGGCCTGCACGAAGCGAAGCCACGGGCTGGTCCCGCATCCTTGCATCCGGCCTGCCAGGCCGCTGGCACCATACCGGTGGCACCAAGGGTGTGTCAGAAGCGAGCGCCCATGGCGAAGGCGACTCCGTTTTCTGGCACTTTTCCTGCAAAGACGCGTATAATGTCAGGAAGGAGTCACGTGTCCTCTGTAGGGCCTCAGGAGAATCAAGCATGCCAGCCATCGCCCCTGCGTCCAGATCCTGGCCCGCGGCCTTCGCGATGGCCATTGCCTTCCTGACCCTGAGCGTCCTCTCTTCGCCGGTATCCGCCCAGACCTCCGTTTCCCTGACGGCCTGGGGCGAAGCCGGAACGGAACATCTCTTCGATGGGATGTCCGTCGGAATGGCCCATCGATCGGCGTCCACGGGGCTCTTCGCTCAGGCCACCAGCCTCCCTGGCACCGGAGCCCGGGCCGTTCCGGTATCCAGGGCCAGGACCAGTTACCACGGGGCCACCGGAGGCTACCGCTACGATCACAACCCGGCCACGTTCTGCTGGGACCCGTGGGACCCCTGGTATGGATATCTTCCCTACTGTGATGCCCTCTGGTGGTCATCCGCCTGGGTACCGGGCTATGCATACGCCTACCCGTACGCCTACCGACCCTATGCGTACAAGCCCCGCCCCCGGGTCCGCTCCGGGTTCTATCTTTCCTTCGGGTGGAGTAGTTGGGCCAGCCACTGGTGGGGGCCCTCGGTAGGATTCACCTACGTGCGGGCTCCACGGGCCTGGAGCCGGAGCCGGATCTACTACTCATATGCCCCGGTCTACTACTCGCCGACCATCTATGTGTCCACCGGTCCGCGGTGGACTGTGTATCGGCCCGGATACGTGTACCGGGATCGAGGCCTGGGTTTGAGGCCCGCTCCCCGATACAAGGAATCGCCGGGAGTAGCCCCTTCACGAACCGCAGTCCGGCGGGGTGGGACGCCGGCACCGGCGGCAGGATCAGCGGTTCGGACCAGCACCTCCCCATCCCCGGCGCCACCTCCTGATCTCCGGACCCGGGGTGCCCGAACCTCCACCGCACCGGCAGCCAGCCCGGATCCCAGCAGGGACGGAAGTGCACGGACGGCCGCACCGGACCGGGCCGCTCCCACGCCCACCTCCAGGAGTACGCCCACCCCCAGCCCCCGGACAGGCGCCGGTGACGCCACGACACGGATGAGTCCTGAGGGGAGCAGGGGTGGAGCCACCCGGCAAGGACCTGCCACGACCTCTCGGGACAGGCCGTCGGATCGGGCTCGGGGGGCCCAGGGCACTCCAGCCCGGACGGGTCCGCCCCAGGGCACGACCCGGGACGTGCCGGCCCGGCCTGGAACGTCGACCCGGACACCGTCCTCTCCATCCTCGGGGGACCGGGCCACCCCGGCACCCCGAACAACGGCGCCGAGCGCACCGTCGGGGAATGCCCAGAGGGGGACGCCGAGTCGTCCGTCCACGGAACCCTCCACCCGGGACAACCGGCCGTCCTCCTCCACCAGGTCGGCACCTGCGCCCTCTGCAGGGACTCGATCCGGAGCCGATGCTCGACCGTCGTCGCCTCCAGCAGGAAACCGTTCGGCCCCTTCGACCCGCTCCACACCGGCTCCCTCTACGCGGTCGGCGCCTGCGCCCTCAACCCGGTCGGCGCCTGCGCCGTCCACACGCTCCACGCCGGCTCCCTCAACACGTTCAGCGCCGGCTCCCTCCACACGGAGTCGACCGGCACCGACGGGACGATCAGCGCCGCCCCCCTCGACCCGCTCCACACCGGCGGCGCCCCGGGCACGCTCTGGAGCCAGCGCTCCGTCCACCTCCCGAGGCGCGCCCAGTCGGAACCGAGGCGGCGGCTGATCGTGGGAGCCCCTGGCGCACGCCAGGGGCCCTCCACCTGCACCACCTGATCGGCCAGGAGACCCGAGGGCCCGACACGGCTGCCCCGGACAGGAGCCGATCCAGGTCCCGATCCCTCAGACCAGAAACCGTCCTCCATGGACCATCCGAGCCACCTGGGCCAGATCGGGGGCTGGTGGTCGGTCCACCTCCAGAGGTGGGACGGCGCTGCGGAGTACCTCCCGGGCCCGCTCCACCCCTCGCCCAGGCTTCAGAGGCCGGCGGAATTCCAGCCCCTGCGCGGCAGCCAACAACTCGGCTGCCACCACCGTATCCAAAATCTCGGCGGCCCGACGAGCCTTGCGGGCAGCTGCCAGCCCCATGGAGACGTGGTCCTCCTGACCGGCGCTCGTCGGCACTGAGTCCACCGAGGCCGGATGGGCCAGCACACGGAGCTCTGCCAGAAGATCCACCACCGTGACCTGCAGGATCATATACCCTGACTGGATTCCCGGATCCGGGGCCAGGAAGGCAGGGAGCCCCGACAGATCCGGGTTCAGGAGCCGTTCCAGGCGACGCTCGCTGACGGAGGCCAGGTCGGCTACCACCATGCACAGCAGATCCAGGACCTGAGCCACGACCTGTGCGTGGAAATTCCCGGCACTGATAACGGACCGGGACTCAGGAAAAACCAGCGGATTGTCGGTGGCCGAGTTGACCTCCCGCTCCAGCACCTCCCGGACGTAGGTCAGCCCCGACCGAGCAGCACCATGGATCTGGGGCATGCAACGGAGGGCGTAGGCGTCCTGGACACGGGGATCCCCGTGACGATGGGATTCCCGGATCTCCGACCCGGCCATGAGTTGCCGAAGGCGTTGGGCCGTCTCGATCTGTCCAGGATGGGGTCGGGCCTGGTGAACCTCAGGTTGGAATGCCGCCGGCGTGCCCATGAGGGCCTCCAGAGACATGGCGCCAGCCACCTCCATCTGCTCCAGGGCCCGTTCTACCCGGAGGAGGGCCAGAACCCCCAGACCGGTGGTTGCCTGGGTGCCATTGATGAGGGCCAGTCCCTCCTTGGCCACCAACGAGAGAGGCTCCAGGCCAGCCTCCTCAAGCGCCTCGGCTGCCGCTCGCACCCCCTCTCCCCCACGTCCCAGGACCTCCCCTTCTCCAATGAGGGGAAGGGCCAGGTGAGCCAGTGGGGCCAGATCCCCAGAGGCACCCACCGACCCGGATTCCGGTACGGCAGGATGAACTCCCCTGGCCAGGAACTCCAGGAGTCGATCCACGACCTCGAGGCGGCATCCGGAATGTCCCCGGGCCAGGGCATTGGCGCGGAGGAGGAGGAGGACCCGTATCTCCCGGGCAGACAGGAGTGGCCCCGTCCCTGCCGCATGGCTCCGCAGAAGATTCACCTGGAGGGCTCGCCGATCTTCCTCCGAAACCGAGACTTCGGCCAGGCGACCGAAGCCGGTGGTCACCCCGTAGACCACCTTCCCCTCCGCCACCAGCTCCTCCACCGTGCGACGGGCCCGCTCAATCCCCTGCCGGGCGTCCTCCGAAAGGGTGGGAGACACGGACAGGTCATCGGCAACGCGTTCCACCTCTTCCAGCGTCAGGGATCGTCCATCGATCTGGGACATGGCGAGACTCCAAAGGGGTCGGGAGAATCTACAGGATGGGATCGGAGCGGGAGTCGGCCCCTTCAGGCTTCACACTCCCGGCCCCCGTCGACCTGAGGGGACGTAACCTTCAGGAAGTCAGGAAGCATGGGCAAGGTCCCGCTGGAGGGGAAGGTCAGACCTGTCATGCCTGAGAAAACATGCCAGATCGGGAGGCTGCCATCCAATTCTTGACGGGGCCGGCAGGAAGCGCCCACTCTCCTGTGACGAGAGGGACGTCCCCCTCCCGGACCATTTGAGATCCGGCTTCCATCACCCAGCCAGAGGACCCATTCATGCCCAATCCCCAGCTTCAGACCGAACTCTACTCCCTCAAGGCCAAACTGGCCGCCTCAAAGGGTTTGATCAGTTCAGCCCAGGGCCAGGCTAGCGTCCCCGTGGCCCCCAATACCCCGGCCGTGGGACTGATCACCCTTGCCCAGGCGGTTTCCGCCCAGCAGGACGCCCTGGATCAGATCTACAAGCTCCTGGAGAAGATGGCCTAGGGCGCCCACAGGACACCGCCACGGAGGTCCCCTGTGGCCCCACGCGACCAGAAGGGACACGACCCGGTCCATCCAGCCGGCCGGAGGCACCCATTCCGCCCCGACGGTTAGCCTTCCGCCCGTTCCAGCGGGGGAGCTCGTGGGGACAGGCGCCGCCAGACCAGATAGCCCGGAACGCCGGCTGGATCAGAAGTAGGCGTGTCCAGCCGAAGACGAAGGCCACCCCGGGTCCGTACGCCTCCCGGAGGTAGACATAGGTCCCCCCTGCCCGGGGGCACCTGGTGGCCAACTCGGCCATGGTGAGGGCTTGCACCGCCCGCCAGGGGCACCGTCCCCGCCGCACGAAGGCCAGGTCCCGGTCCACGATTCGGATCTCCCCTATGAGGTGCATGGAGGCATGGGGCAAATCCACCTCCATGGTCTCGATGCCCTGCTCCGCCAGAGTGGCTGCCAACTGGCGTGCTCCCTCCAGGTTCGTTCGGATCCCCAGTCCCACCAGGACCCGCTCCGGAGTAAGCCAGAGGGCGTCAGCTCCCTCGAAGGTGCCGTGGCCCCCTACCGTGCGAAGGATCGGGATTCCCAGATCGGCCAGGCTTCGGGCCAGCCACCGTTCCTCGCCGGCCCGGACGCTGGATGCCGGTCGCCCGACCACGGCCCCGGAGGGGGGTCCACTCCCATGCGAGCCCGCATGCTCCCCAGATGTCTCCCAACTCCTGGCCCAGGGCCCGGCCTCTTGGGGTCCACCCCGAGCCGCCATAGACCGAGGCCGTACCTGGATGGGTTTCCTCCCGTGACGTCATGGATCGCCTCCTGACGTTCAGTGCGGACGAGCTGTCCCGGTCCGTCTTCTTCCATCGAGACCAATTGGCCCAAATCGGTCCAACCCCATCGCCAATGGTCGACCACGAGGTCGCCCTCTCGAGGTGTGACGGATTGGATCTCCGGCCCCACAGTTCTCCGCTGGCACGCTCAACAGCGCCCTGAGAAATGGGACATTCGATCCTGCCTCTGAGTGGCACTTAACTTGCTGCCTTCCAAGAGAAGGCAACGCCTGCCCCCCGTCTCCTGCCCCCGCCGGCCCGGGAAGGAGTTCCGCATGGTCCATCGTATCCTCGTCCCCCTCGACGGGTCCGTCGTGGCGGAACGCACCTTTCCCTACATCCTGGCGCTCCACAGGGCCTTTGGGTCCGAAGTGATCCTTTTCCGCGTCGTCGAGGCCGAACCCGGGCGTCCCGGACTCTTCTCCGAAAGCATGGGATGGAGGCTGGCCGACGCGGAGGGACGCTCCTACCTGAAGAAGATCGCGGAACGCCTCCATGAGCACGGGATCGAAGCCGAGATCGACGTGGCGGCAGGCTACGCCGCCACTGAAATCCTGGACGCGATCCGCAGATGGGACGCAGATCTGGTCATCCTCGCCCCCAACGGGAGCGGCAAGATCGACTTCTCTCCTTCCGGGGGCACCTCGGGGAAGGTGATCTCATCCGCAGACTCCTCGTTCCTCCTGGTCCAGGCCTCCCCTGAGGTAAAACCGGCCGAGAGTCCGGTTCGGCGGGTCGTGGTCCCCATGGACGGTTCTCCCCGGTCCGAATGGGCGCTCAACCTGGCAGCGGCCCTGGCCCGTGCGAACGGAGTGGAACTCGTTCTCGTCCATGTGGTGGCCCGCCCGGAGCTCCTGCAGGGAGCCGGCACCTCCACCGAAGTCTCGAAGCTCGCAGATCAGCTTGTGGAAGCGAACCGGGCCGCCGGGCTCCAGTACCTGGAGGAGCGGAAGAGGCAGCTCTCCTCCTCCGAGCTTCCGGTCAGCATCCGTGTGGCCGTCGCCGGGAGCGTGCCTCGAGCCATTCACGATCTGGCTTTCCAGGAGGAGGGATCCCTTCTCGTGCTCTCGGCCCACGGGCGGGCCCCAGGGTCGGGGTGGCCTTACGGAGGGGTGGCCTGGACTCTCCTCTCAGGGAGCCCCGGTTCGACCCTGGTCTTCCAGGACCTCCCCCGGCGACAACCCGAGCGGACTGATCGAAGGGGTCGGTACGCCCGTGCACCCTCCCGCTTCGGCGGGTCGGGCAGCGAGTGACCGCCGAGCCGTCCTCCCTCCCCTACGAGGACCAAGCGCGGACCCTGGGTCGGGACCATGCGTCCCGGGCCACGGACCGGCGGACCATGCATCCGGTCCGGCAGCGCCTGAAGGCCGTCGACTCCTTCCTGTCGAAGGTCGACGATACGTTGAGGGAGGGCGATCCGGAAACCCGGAGATCCCCGGCCCGGGAGTGGCTCCTGGACAACCGCCACCTGATCCTGGAGGCCCTTCTCCAGGTTCGCCAGGACCTTACCCGGGCGTTCATCCGGGAACTCCCCATGCTGGAGGCCCTGGACGGGCGGCCGACGATCCGCATCCTGGAGGTGGCCCGTGAGCTGGTCCGCAGTGAACGGGCCCACGTGGACCTGGACCGGGTAAGGGGGTTCCTCCGGGTCTACCAGGAGGAGTGTCCCCTCACGATGGGGGAACTCTGGGCCTTTCCCCTCCTCCTCCGCATCACTCTCCTGGACGAGCTTTCCTTCCTGGGCGGAACGCTGGTACGCACCGAGCCCCCCGAATTCCTGAACCAGGTTTCGGCCCCCCTCCAGGAGGAAGGCTCGGTGGAGGAACGGACCTCCGGGGCGATCCGGTCCCTGCGTGCTGCCGCCCGGGAGGACTGGAATCGGTTCTTCGAGGCCACGAGCCGGGTCGACGACCTCCTCCGAAAGGGGGATCCGGCCCGGATCTATGCACGGATGGACTTTCCGACCCGGGATCGGTACCGAAAGACCGTGGAGGAGTCGGCTCGGGCGAGCGGGCGGTCCGAGGAGGAGGTCGCAGGGATCGCACTGGAGATGGCAGGAGCCTCGGCCGGAGAGAGTGCCTCCGAGGACGGACATCTGGGTCGGATCCTGGTCGGTCGGAAACGGCGGGAGTTCGAGAAGGCTCTGGGTTGTCGGATCCCCGTTCGAGTCCGCCTCCGTCGACTTATGGCATCGGTCGCTTTCCCTCTCTATGCAGGATCCGTGTACGGTCTGAGCGTGGTGGCCCTCCTGATGCTGGTGAGCCCCGTGATCCGGGACGGCACGGGGCTCCAGGTCGCCTTTGCGGTAGTCATCGGGCTCGTTCCGGCCCTGGCAGTGGGCATCTCCCTGGTGAACAGCGCGGTACCGCGGCTCGTGCCTCCCCGGGTCCTGCCCAAGCTCTCCTTCGAGCGGGGGATCCCGGACCCGTGGAGGACGGCGGTTGCGGTCCCCTGTCTCCTGACCCATCTGGACGAGGTGGACGGCCTCCTGGGGCAGATCGAGATGAACTTCCTGGGCAACCGGGATCGGAACCTGACCTACGTCCTCCTGACGGACTACGGAGACGCCTCGGAACCGGAGGTGCCCGGAGAAGACGCGCTCCTGGAGCACGCCCGGACCGGGGTGCGGGAACTGAACCAGCGACACGGCAGCGCCGGCGGAGGGCCGTTCGTCCTGCTGCACCGGGCCCGCCGGTGGAACGAGGCCGAAGGTCGCTGGATGGGATGGGAGCGGAAGCGGGGCAAGCTGGAGGAGTTCAACAACCTCCTGCTGGAAGGAGACCTGGCTGCCTTTCCTGAGAGAGAAGGAAACCTGGACCGTCTCCGGGAAATTCGCTTCGTCCTGACCCTGGATGCGGATACGTTCCTTCCCCAGGGGGCCGCCCGGCGCCTCGTGGGCACCCTCGCCCACCCCCTGAACCGACCCCACTTCGACGGGGAAGGCCGGGTCGCGGAGGGATACACGATCCTCCAGCCCAGGGTGGAGGTCCTTCCCGACGATGGAGCCCGGACCCCCTTCTCTCGGGTCTTCGAGGCCGACCGGGGTCTGGATCTCTACAGTCAGGCCGTGTCCGACGTGTATCAGGACGTGCTCGGCGAAGGCATCTTCACTGGCAAGGGGCTCTACGACGTGGCGGCCTTCCAGAATAGCCTGGAAGGCAGGGTTCCGGAGAACGCCCTTCTCAGCCACGACCTGTTCGAAGGGGTCCATGGCCGGTCCGGGCTCGTCACCGATGTGGTTCTCTTCGAGGACTTTCCAAGCGATCTCCGAACCTACCTGCGCCGTCTCCACCGCTGGGTCAGGGGCGATTGGCAGCTCCTTCCCTGGCTCCTTCCCCGCGTGCCTTCCCTGGATGGGCCCAGGGTGCCGAACCCGATCGACCTCCGGGGCCGCTGGAAGATCCTGGACAATCTACGACGAAGCCTGCTGGCCCCGTCGCTCCTCGCTCTCTTTCTGGCCGGATGGTTCTTCCTTCCGGGCTCGGTGGGATGGTGGACCGGGGCCGTGGCTCTGGTCCTGGCGGTGCCGATCCTCCTGGGAGCGGGCTTCGTCTTCCGGGTCCGGGCGGGTGTCTCCCGAAGTTGGGCCCTCGTCCGAGATCGGACGTTGCTCCGCGGCTCGGGAATCCTCCGATGGGTCCTGGCCCTGGTCTTCCTTCCCCATCAGGCCCGGATCGAGATCGATGCCATCGTCCGGACCCTGTATCGGCTCGCGGTCAGCCGGCGGCGCCTCCTGGAATGGACCACGGCAGCCCACGCTGCTCGGCAGGCCCGGGAACGGCAGAGGCACCGGACCCTCTGGAGAGAAATGGCCGAGGCGCCGGCCCTGGCCCTGGCGGTGGCGGGGCTCTTCCTCTTGACGGGATCGATCCCGATCTGGGTCGTTCCCCTTCTCCTGGCCTGGTTCTTCTCACCCGTTCTGGCCTGGTGGACTGGCACATCACGGGAAAAGGTGGAGGCCCGTCTGACCGAACAGGAGAACCTCCTCTTCCGGTCAGTGGCCCGCCGGACCTGGTCCTTCTTCGAGGAGTTCGTGGGGCCCGGGGACCACTGGCTTCCACCGGACCACTTCCAGGAGAGCCCCAGGGGGGCCGCTGCCCATCGGACGTCCCCGACCAACGTGGGTCTCACCCTCACTGCCGCCCTGGCCGCGTACGACCTGGGATACCTCACCATTTCCCGCCTGGTGGCGACCCTGTCGAACACGCTGGACGGCATGAAGGAGCTGGACCGACATCGGGGGCACCTCCTCAACTGGTACGATACCCGACAGCTGACCCCTCTGGAGCCCCGATACGTCTCCACGGTGGACAGCGGGAACCTGGCGGCGTGTCTCCTGATCGTGGGGCAGAGCTGCCGGGAGTTGGCGCAAAATCCGGTGCTCCGGCCCCAGGAGATTCAGGGGCTCCTGGACACCATCCGGGAGCTGGAGGCGGTCCTACGGGAGATCCCTTCCGAGGCCTTTCCGGCCGAGGTGCGCCTCTTGGAACGACTCCGAGAGGTGGAACGGACCCTGGGCGCCGAGGGCGCCGATCCCAGGTCCAGGCGGCTGATCCGCCGTCGAATCATGGACGAATTCATCCCCACCATGGAAGACGCCCTGGCCGCCATGGTGGGAACGGAGGGAACCTCCCTGGAGCCGGAGATCCTGAGCAGGCTCAAGGGATGGATTATCCGGATTCGACAGCAGGCGGCCGGGGTCGCTGGAGAGGTCGACGAACTCATGCCCTGGGTGCCCCTCCTCCACCAGGCTCCCCTGGGGATGGCCGGCAAGGGGGCGGACCCGAAGGTTCGAAGTGCGCTCCAGGAGCTTTCCGACGCCCTTCCCCCAGATCTACCCCTCTCTCGGATCCCGGATGCCCTGGCGGAGGCCAAAACACATCTGGATCGGCTCGAAGGCCTCCTCCCCCAGGACGACCCGGGGATGCCCTGGATCGACGAAATGGAGGAAGCCATCGCTGCGTCCGAAGGTTCGACCCGGCTCCTCCACGAGCTCTCTATCCTGGAGCGCCGAGCCCTGGAATGGGTAGAGCGGATGGATTTCCGATTCCTCTACAGTGCCCGGAAGCGCCTCTTCCACATCGGTTTCGACGTTTCGGCCGGAAAACTGGACGAGAGCTACTACGACCTCCTGGCTTCGGAGGCCCGAATCGCCAGCTTCCTGGCTTCGGCGAAGGGTGACGTACCCACCCGACACTGGCTTCAGCTCGGTCGGCCCTTCGGGCGCACGGGAGGGTCCGCCACCCTCCTTTCATGGGCAGGGACCATGTTCGAGTACCTCATGCCCCCCCTCTTTCTCGCCACGCCCCGGGCGTCCCTCCTGGCCATGGCATGCCGCTCCGCCATCGACCGCCAGATGGCCTTCGGGACCCGGCACCGGATCCCGTGGGGGATCTCGGAATCATCCTACAATCACCTGGACACCCAGGGCACCTATCAGTATCGGGCGTTCGGGATCCCGGAGCTGGCGATTCGCCGGGAGGTCGGGGGACGGCTCGTGGTATCTCCCTACGCCAGCCTGCTGGCCCTCCCATTCCGGCCCCGGGCAGTGCGGGAGAACGTGGAGCACCTCGTGCGGTTGGGAATGTTCGGACGCCATGGCCTCTACGAAGCCATCGACTTCGGTCGCGCGGCCGGAGGAAGGGGCGAGGAACCGGGGATCGTCCGGACCTTCATGGCGCACCATCAGGGAATGATCCTGGCAGCCGTATCGAACCACCTGACCGGCAACCTGATGGTCGAACGCTTCGGACGGGATCCACGTACCGCCGCGGCCGCCTATCTCCTCTACGAGCGCACCCCGAGCCATGTACGCCTCGAGCGACGCCTTCCCCACGGGCCCGACCGACCCGAGGCCCATGGGCGTCCGGCGGGAGTGGAAGGCTGGTCGCCGAACCCCGACCGGGACCTTCCCAGCATCCACGTGCTGTCCAACGAATCCCTCTCGGCTCTGGTTACAGCCCGAGGAGGTGGAGGTCTCCGGTGGCAGGGGAAGGCCATGACGCGTTGGCGCGCCGACCCATCAGTGGACGAATGGGGGAGTTGGATCTACATCCAGGATCTGGAGCGAGATCTTATCTGGTCGGCGGCCCAGAAGCCGGCCCCCCAGGGCGCCGAGGAGGAAGCGGTCGTGTTCGCCCCCCATCGGATCGAGTACCGACGACGGGTCCAGGGCGTATCCAGCCACACTACGGTCCTGGTGCCCAGGGACGGGAATGTGGAGATCCGTCGAATAGTCCTGACCAACCTGACCGGACGGACCCGGCGGCTTCGACTGGCCAGCTACGGAGAGGTGGCCCTGGCCGATGTGGATGAGGACCGACGCCATCCGGCCTTCCAGAAGCTGTTCGTGGAATCAACGTACCTGGCCCAGGCCCAGACCCTCCACTTCCGCCGGCGGCGGGCATCCCCGGAGGAGCCTCCCATCCACCTGGCCCATGGGCTCGGAGAGACGACCAGTAATGTGCGGTTCGTGCGATGGGAAACGGACCGTGAAGCGTTTCTGGGGCGAGGAGGCTCCAGGTCATCCCCGGCCATCCTGCAGAACCGTTCCGGCGCGGCCATGGAGGTGCCGGATCGGGACGAGGCCGCGGCTGGTCCGGGGTTCCGCACGACCCTGGATCCCATCTTCTCCCTGATCCTGGAGGTGGATCTGTCTCCAGGCGAGGAGGCCCGGGTCACCTTTCTGACCTCCGTGGGATCCTCCTCGGAGAGTGTCCTGGAGGACATGGACCGATTCCGGTCCTCGGGGACGGCCGGTTGGGCAGAGGACCGGACCAGGGCCCGGTGGGAGGAAAACCTCCACGATCTGGACATTCCGCCTCGGGAGGTCCAGGTGGCCCAGCGGGTCTGGTCCGCCATGGTGCGGCCGTTCCACAACCTCCGGACCACGGAGCCCGATGGGCAGCCGTACACGGTCCACCGCCGAGACGCCCTCTGGGGACTCGGCATCTCCGGTGACCACCCGGTGCTCCTCCTCCGGATCACACACCTGGACCAGGAGCAACGGTTGGAGGAGGTTCTCCGGTTCCACGCTCTCTGGCGGCGGATGGGTATCCGGGCCGACGTCGTCATCCTGGATCAATCGGCGGAGGGGTACCACCACCCGATCCGGGACCGGATCGTAGCGGCCCTGAGCCGACTGCGCACCGACGACCTCTTCCACAGACCGGCAGGAGTCCACCACCTGCCCGTCTCCCGGTTGGACCCGGTCCATCAGGCTGCCGTTGAAGCGGCAGCCCATGTTCGGCTCGACGCCACCCTGGGGTCTGCATCCGATCAACTCAGGACCCTGGAGCGGGATCCCATTCGACTGCCCCCCTTCGTCCCGGTCCCCGGAGACTCTGGATCCGACGCTGAGCCGCCGAGCCTCCCCCGCCCGACGGACCTTCTCCTGGACAACGGCTTCGGCGGATTCAGTCCCGACGGACGGGAGTACGTGATTCAACCTCCCGACGGCGAGGACACCCCCGCCCCCTGGATCAACGTGGTGGCTACTCCGGAGATGGGATTCATCGTGTCGGAGCGAGGATCCGGATTCACCTGGGCCGGAAACAGCGCGGAGCATCGGCTCACGTCGTGGGCCAACGACCCGATCCTGGACCGAACGGGGGAAGCCCTCTACATCCGGGACGAAGAAACCGGAGACGTCTGGAGCCCGACCCCGGCGCCGTCCCCGGGGCCCGGTCCGTATCAGGTCCGACACGGCGCCGGCTACTCCACCTTCCACCACCGGAGCCATGGCCTGGACCAGCAGTCCGAAGTCTTCGCCGCCTTCGACCCGGCCGCCAAGGTGTGGAACGTCCGACTGGAAAACCTGACCGACCGCCCTCGCCGGCTCACCGTCACCTTCTTCGCAGAGTGGACCCTCGGGGGAAGCCGGGAGCAGGAGGCTCCCCACGTGGTGACCCGCTTCGATCCTTCGTCCGACGTGCTCACGGCCGAAAACCGCTTCGCTCCGGCTGCCGGCCCCCCGATGGCCTTCCTGGCCTCGGATCGCCCTCTCCACAGTTGGACCATGGATCACGAGGAGTTCCTGGGACGAGGGGGTCTGGAGAGCCCTGCCGGAATGCACCGGATCGGCCTGGCTCAGGGGGCAGGGGGACACCGGGATCCGTGCGGAGGCGCCCAGATACACGTCAACCTCGATCCCCACTCGGAGGCGGTCGTCCACTTCTTCCTGGGAGCCGCCAAGGACATGGATGACGCCGCGGGCCGGGTTCGCTCCCTCCGGGAGCCCGGGGCGGTGAAGCGCTCCAGGGAGGGAGTTGCCTCGTTCTGGGAGGACATCCTGTCTCGAACCCGAGTCTCGACCCCCGACCCTGCCCTGGACCTGGTCCTGAACCGGTGGGCCCGATACCAGTCCCTCTCATGCCGGATCTGGGGCCGCTCGGCCCTGTACCAGTCCGCCGGCGCCTTCGGCTTCCGGGATCAACTGCAGGACGTACTGGCCTTCCTGATGGACGCTCCATCCATCGCCCGGGATCACATCCTGAAAGCCGCTCGGCACCAGTTCGTGGAAGGGGATGTTCTCCACTGGTGGCACCCGCCCGAGGCCCGGGGGGTTCGCTCCCGGTGCTCCGACGACCTCCTCTGGCTTCCCTTCGCAGTAGCCTCGTACGTCCGGGCCACCGGCGACACCGGCATCCTGGAGGAGGAGGTTTCCTTCCTGACGGGACCGCTCCTGGCCACAGACGAGCAGGAGCACTACAGCACCTTCAGTCCCTCAGACGAGGTAGCCAGCCTTCACGAACACTGCCTTCGGGCTCTTCGGAGAGGCATGACCCAGGGACCCAACGGACTTCCCCTCATCGGACTCTCAGACTGGAATGACGGAATGGACCGCCTCGGGCGAAAGGGCCGGGGAGAGAGCGTCTGGCTGGCATGGTTCTCCTCGGCCACCGCCCGGGCCTACGCCGAGGTCTGCCGGGAGAAGGGCGACGAAGACCGGGCCCGGGAGCTGGAGGAAGCAGCCGGGTCCATCGGGGATGCCGCCGAAGCATTCGCCTGGGACGGGGACTGGTACCTGAGGGCAACCCACGATGACGGAAGCGCGGTGGGAAGCTCTGAGGACCCGGAATGCCGGATCGACTCCATTTCCCAGTCCTGGTCCCTCCTGTCTGGGGTCGGCGATCCCGAGCGGGCTCACCGGGCCATGGAATCCCTCAAGGAGGAGCTCATCGACCAGGAGCACGGTCTCGCCCTCCTCCTCACGCCTCCCTTCGACCGGGACCCCAGGTGGCCCGGCTACATTCGAGCCTATCCTCCCGGCGTCCGAGAGAACGGAGGGCAGTATTCCCACGCGGCGACCTGGGCAGGATGGGCCCTGGCGGCCCTGGGCGAGGGCGCTGAGGCTCTCCGGGTATTCCGCTATGTGTCCCCGCTGCACCGAACGCCCACCCGGGAGGACGCCCTCCATTACCGGATCGAGCCCTACGCCGTGGCCGGGGACGTGGCCGGCCCGCCGGAGCATCCCGGCAGAGGCGGCTGGAGTTGGTTCACGGGATCCGCCACCTGGCTTCATCGCCTGGGGCTGGAGGCGATCCTGGGCATCCGGCCAGATCGGGGAGGCATCCGGGTGGACCCCTGCATCCCTCCGGAGTGGCCCTCCTTCCAGGTGGAGCTCAGGAGAGGGGGAGCCACCTACCGGTTCCGCATCGAGAACCCGGACGGTGTGAGCCGGGGGGTGACCCTGGTGGAGCTCGACGGCGACCCCCAGGACGACGCCTGGATCCCCCTGGAGGACGGTGGCCACGGACCCACCGAACGGGACGTTCGGGTGGTGCTGGGGCCCGAAGCCGGTGACGCCTCCGCTCGGCGGGCCAGACGCCGGATCCTTCCCTGACGTAAGAGTTGGTCCCTGACGGGCGAGGCAACACGCGGGCCCGACCCCCGGAATCCGAGCCACTCCGTCACCCGAAAGGGTTGGATTGTCCGAGTCTCCTGCCGCACGGGTGCCGGGCCCAGGAGGGTGAAAGTCCTCTCCCGTCAAGATCATGGGGGGTCTTCACATGCCCCGAATCGCTGGCACGATCCTGGCGCTGAGAGAATGTCCCCGCCCGCAACTCTTGCGGTGGGGCGATCATTCACCTCGAGCAGTTCGGAGGACCACCATGCAAGTCCTGCCCACCCCCCGACGACGGCCCAATGGCGGCCGTTCTCTCCTGCGCGACTGGGACCTTCTGGAACACGAGATGCAGCGGCTCCTGGGCGGGAGACCGCTCTGGGAAGGGAGCTCGGAATCCTTCGTCTGGGCTCCGCAGATCGATTTCGCAGACGAGAACGGCAGCTTCGTCCTGACTGCGGAACTCCCCGGCGTGGAGCCCAACGACGTGGACATCGAAGTCGAAGGCAACATCCTCACAATCAAAGGCGAGAAGAAGGTCCGCCGCGAGCATGAGGATGAGCGCGTGCAGATTTCCGAACGTCGGTACGGCGCCTTCGAGCGCAGCTTCACCCTCCCCTCCTCGGCCGATCTGGAAGACATCTCGGCAGAGTTTCATCAGGGCGTGCTCCGCATCCGCATCGGGAAGCGTGCCGAAGCCCGCGGCAAGAAGATCCAGGTCAAGGCGAAGTAGGGAGCTCCCCTTGCCGTAGCTACATCCCCTACGGCCGACTCAAGGTCAGACGGTTCCCGGGCGGGGATCGGTGGACAAGTTCCCCCGCTCGGTGACCGTTCGCCTGAAGTCCGGTCCCTCGTCCCATGACCCCGGCACCATGCGCTGCCCAGTGCCAACGCCCCCCCCAGGAGAGTGCTTGATGATTGCCCCCGACCAGAACCCGTCTCCACGCTCCGTACCCCTGGCCGCCCTTTTTCTTACCCTGCTCTTCGGCCCTGTCGTCCTGGGCTGCGCTCCCGAACCAGTACCGGTCGACACGGAGGCAACGGATCCGGCCATCCTCGTAGTCCTCACCGCCGAGGACAACATGACCCAGGGCATGTCCATGATCCTGGCGAACCAGAGCTTGGATCAGGGCGCTGACGTTCGGGTCCTTCTCTGTGGTCCAGGAGGCCAGCTCGGCCTGCAGGGCCATGACGGCGATGTGCTTCAGCCTCGAGAGGTCTCGCCCGGCCAACTCCTGAATCGCCTTATCGAGAATGAAGTTCTCGTGGAGGTCTGCGCCATATTCCTGCCCAACACCGAGTGGACAGAAGGCGATCTGCGGGAGGATGTAGGCGTGGCTCAGCCGGCGGACGTGGCGGCCTGGATGCTCCGGCCCGGGGTGAAGCTATTCACCTTCTGAGCGGGCCCCTGAACCGCCTCGGCCCGGCGAGTGGAGTGGAGGCTTTCGGGAGGAGCTGCTGATCCTTCGGGGGGTCATTCCGACGGAGGGATCATTCAGACTCGGCGGCCCGCCGGTTGTGGATGTGAGCAGCGATCTGCAGACGAGAATTCAGCGCAAGCTTCTCCATGATGTTTCGCAGGTGGCTCTTCACCGTATGGACCGAGATGTGGAGTTCCTTCCCGATGGCCTTGTTGCTCATTCCTTCGGCGATGAGCTCAATGACCTCCCGCTCCCGTGGGGTCATTCGCACCGATTCGTGATCATGCGACCCACCACTGGTCACCACCTCCTTGGCGATCTCGGAGAACAGGGTGGCGGTCATCTGGTCCGGCAGCACCTTCAGTCCCGCGGCAACCGCTCGAATCGTCCCCAGGACCGCCTCGAAGTGGGCATCCTTCATGATGAACCCGGACACGCCTGCGTTGACGAACTCCCGGAGTTCCTCGTGTGCCGGGAGGAGGTCCATCACGATGACCCTGGCCCCCGGAAATTCCTTCAGGACCTCTCGGGCCACCCGTAGACTGTCTCCGTTCTCGAGCCCGAGATCGAGGAGAACCACGTCCGGATTCCTTGACCATGGCAACCCCTCCCAGAGCTGGCTTGAGTGCTCCATTCCCCTCGGATCACATGCAGGGGTCCCCTTCCCCTGGTCCCGCGCCGAAACGGGCTGACCGACCTGAAGGCCGACAGCAGCCGTTTGACAGCAGACGAGAGCCACATCCCAGCCCACTGGAATCAACCGGCGAGCATCCCCTCCGCCAGAAAGTCCCTCACCCACCCATGAACGTCCTGGATGCGCACCGTGGTCCCAGCCCTTGCCATCCGTGCCCTCCGCTCCCGCATGGGCATCTGAAACGCGGAGAGGATGGCCACGGCCACGCTATCCGGCTCAGACGGATCGACCAGCAGGGCCTCGAAACCAAACTCTGCAGCGGCGCCGGCAAATGCGCTGAGGATGATGACACCCGAGCCCTGGTTGGCGACTGCGTATTCCTTCGCCACCAGATTCATGCCGTCGTTGAGGGGTGTGACCAGTGCCACGTCCGCTGCCCGATAGTGGGCCAGGAGCTCCGACCGGCTCCACGAGGCGTAGAGGTACTCCACAGGCTGCCAGGCGTCGGTCCCCCATCGCTGGTTGATGGAACGGACCAGCACCTCGATCTCGTCTTTCGTCTTCCGATACGCGGGAATCTGGTCCCGGCTGGGGACAACCAGTTGCTTCAGGAGCACCGAGCCTCGGAGTTCCGGGGATCTCTCCAACGCCAGGTCGAAGCCGCGTAGCTTTTCCGGGATTCCCTTGGAGTAGTCAAGTCGGTCCACGCCCAGGATGAGCATCTGGTTCCCCAGGCTTCTGCGGATCTCCCGTTCCATCGCCTCCACCACCGGGCCGTGGGCGGCAGCCGAGAACTCCGTCGAATCGATGGAGATGGGAAACGCCCCGGTCCGGATCGCTCGTCCCTGAAGGATGGGATCCCCGTGGGCCAATCCGTGGGAGAAGGCACCGGGAACGAACGCACGGGCGGCGTCCAGATAGTTGCTCTGACTTCCCCTCGTCTGGAATCCCAGGAGGTCGAAGTGACAAAGTGCCTCCACCAGTTCCCCGGCCCAGGGCATACGCTCCAGAAGATGGAGGGGAGGGAATGGGATGTGCAGGAAAAAGGCGAGCCGGTGATCCGATCCCAGCGCCCGAAGCTCCTTGCCGGTCAGCATGAGGTGATAGTCATGGACCCATATGAGGTCGTCCCAATCAGCCGTCGATGCCAGGGAACGGGCGAACCGCCGGTTCACCGCCCGATATGCCTCCCAGTAACGGGGCTCCGGATTCCAACGGTCAGGGAAGCCATGAAAGAGGGGCCACAGGACTTCGTTGGCGAAACCTCGATAGAAGAGGTCTTCTTCCTGGGCAGTGAGGGGAACGGCCTGGAGCGAATAGGGAGGGCGGTCAGGCGTCCTGGCCAGGGCCCGGGAGAGCACCTCCTGTCCGGCGTCGGGCGCCCCCACCCACCCGGTCCAGCTCCCCTTCCGGCTGCGCAGAACCGGATCCATGGCGGTGACCAATCCACCCGAAGCGGACGACGTGCGCCACTCGCCATCCTGCCCGCATTCGAGAGTCACAGGAAGTCGGTTCGATGCGATGGAAAGCCGACCCGCCCCCCTGCGGCGGTTCGATCCGCCGAAGGGACTCAGGGGGGCGAGTCGCCGTTCCCATCCCCGGCGGCGGGATCGAGAGGAAGGACGAGCCCGGCGTGCTCCGGAAGGGGTCCCGGACATGGTCATGCTCCTGCTCCCGCTGGCTGCTCCTCTCGTCACAACTCCCGTGAGGCAGGAGTTGGAACCGGTGCGGCGGCCTGACCACCCCGGGAAATGGAGAAGTGCATGGGGTATGCCAGCCGGCTGTCGCCGCACCTGAACCCGCCTTGGACGATACCCGAATACCCCGATACCCCCCGGTATTCCTCCCTGGGGCCCTGAGGTGCCCTTGGGGGAGTGTCCTCAGTAATCGGGCCGGGTCGGGTCGGGCCCTCGGGACACTCCGTCCGATCCGGGAGAGAACAGGAGGGACAACTCGTCCAGTTGCCTCGCCGTCCATCCCGGCCTCCTCATGCGGCGACCTCCGGGAAGGTCGCGACTGGTCACTGACCTGTGGGCTGTGCTCGAAATCATTGGCAGGGGCCGTGCCACTGGACGGCCGACGTAATCGAGGGGGGGCGGCCATCCACACCGACAGAGCCTGACCCGCCGTCTGATGGCTCTTCGCCCCGTGGGGCGGTGCCCTTCAGTCTCGGAAGTGGGACTTGAAGTATTTGAAGGAATTCTCCAGAGCCTTCCAGGTTTCCTCCACCTGTCCCTTGAGCTGAGCCCACCGCTGCTCGCCGGCATCCGCCATTTCATCCATGCGCTTGCGGATCTTCTGGCGTTGCTCCCTCATCTCGGCGATCCGAGCCCGGTATTCCTTGCGGGCTTCGTCTTTGGCCTCGTCCACCTTCTTCTCAAGCCTGTCGATCCGGACATCCACCTCGTCAAGCCGGTCTTTCATCCGTTCGATGAACGCACGCCTTTCGGTTTTCTCAGTCATTCGCCACTCCCTTGGAAAGGAAGAATTCGGACGGTGAACGAGGCAAACTGGCCTCGCCTCCGAACTCATGACTCTGCGTCGATGGGATGTTCCAGAGCTTCTGCCCTTCACCAGGTACATCTGGTGCAAGAGTCGGACCAACCATGAGAAAGAGGGGTCGCGGCGGATTCAGGTCTTCCGCTGGACTTGTTGTGCTTGGGGGAATCAGGATAGAGGCGCCGCCCGGATGGGCCTCCGGTCGCCCAGTAAGGGCGATCCTCGGCCGCGTCGGCGCCCGCGGCACGGAGCGCGCTGACGCGCGATACCGGAATCGGTCGCCTCGGCTCGAACCTGCGGTTCTCATCCGGGCGGGGCTGCGCAGGGGATGGGCCGGAGGATCCGATGGCCCGAGTACGCAGAAAGGGCAACGAAGAGGCGCCGCCCGGATTCGAACCGGGGATAAAGGATTTGCAGTCCTCTGCCTTACCACTTGGCCACGGCGCCGATGTCTCTGGACCGGGGAGGTTGCTCCCGGCCCCAAAGACTCCACGGGGAGGCGACGCATTCAGGCGACCCCTCCCCGTGGGAAAAGAGCGGGAAACCGGACTCGAACCGGCGACCCCCACCTTGGCAAGGTGGTGCTCTACCAACTGAGCTATTCCCGCATTCAGATTGGCGAGGCCATATACCTGTAAAGGCTTGAAGCAGGCCCCACTCTGGACTGGAGAAGCTACCCTCAAGTGGTATTCATGTCAACGGGTGAAGGGTCCAACTCCGTCCCTTTCGACCCCCTTCCCTGGCAGGGTGATTTCCCCTGGATCCGGTCCTGTGTATCTTTGGCCGGCCCCGCCATCCACGACTGTCGCGAATCCCTCTCCTGCAGCCCACCAGGCATTGAGCAGATCTCATCTCCTCCCGGTTGCTGCCTTCGGGTTGGCCCTGATCCTCCTGAGCATTCCGCTCCCGGGACAGGCCACCGATTCCCGACCGGCAGCTCCCTCCCTCCTTGTGGACGCCCTGGAGTCGGGGGCTATGGGAGAGTCCGTGGGTGCGGACACGGCCACCACCAGCCGAGAGCCGCAGGTTGCTGCGGATCCCCTCCTTCCTCGTGGAGCCCTGGAGTTTGGCATGCGGGGAAGCAATCTGGTGGTTCGGGGGCTTCACGGTGATGGAGGCCGCCTCCCCCTTGCCAGCCCCTTCCTCGTTCCCGAACTGGGGGTGGGCCAGCTTCCCGAGCTGGCTGTCTCCCAGGCACGGTATGCCGATCTGGTGGGAGACCCCTCCAACTGGACCCTGAGCCTGGGTCAGGTCCGGGGGCGTTTCCATGTGGATGAGCAGCGGGTCCCCCTGAGCATCGGTTACGGTTTGCTGGACCGGGTCAGCCTGGGGGTCACCGTTCCCCTGGTCCGGCGGAGGATCCAGTCCTCTCTGCGGCTTTCGGGGGAGGGGGCCACCGTAGGCGTGAACCCGGCCACCCTGGACCCGGGTGCCGTGGATGCGTTCCTGGCGGCAGCCGAGGCAGCCCTGGCTGAATTGGAGGCCGAACTCCAGGCCGCATGCGGACCGAACCATGCCGGTGGAGGAGCCGCACGGAGCGACGGGACCACCGGAAACGGCTCCTGCGCCGAAGGACACGACCTCCTTCGGCAGGGCAGAAGCTTTCTCAATGGCGTGGAGGCAGCGTATCAGGAGGAGTTGGTCTTCCCGCTCCGAGGCACCGAGGGTGGTGCGGCCCTGGCCCAGCGGTGGGCCAATGTGGAGTCGGAGCTGGCCGAATGGGGGGTGGAGGCTCCGGATGCCCTTCCCCTGGCCCCTGCCCCCATGGATGACGAGACCTTCTTCGGGAACTACATCGAGCCGGCCTGGGGCGATGAGTCGTTTCCCAGGGCCTTCCCGGAAGAGTACATGGAGCTGGGTGACGTGGAGGCCCATGCCGTCATCGGCCTCCTTCAGGGAACGGAGGTGGGCGGCCAGTTCCGGATCCGGTCCTCAGCCGTTCTGAGCGCCCGCTTTCCTACCGGCACGCCAGACTCCCTTCAACTCCTGGCGCCACTGGCTCCACCTCAGGGAGTGGGAGGGTACGGCGTTCGGCTCGTCACCGATGTCCTGGCCCGGGATCGTCTTGCGCTCCTGACGGTCATGGAGGGTTGGAGATTTGAAGAAGGAGAGACGACCCTCCTGGCACCCGATCCCAGTCGGCTCTACGGTCCCCTTGCAGTCCCCAGCCTTCCCGCGCGCTGGCAGCCTGGTTCCTCCATGCGACTCTCCGTCACACCCCGGTTCCACGTGACACCTGGGCTCTCGCTGGGTCTGGGCTACCACTTGGAGCAGCGGGGAGGAGACGCCTTCAGGGCGGTGGAGGGTGCCGAGTGGGATCGGCCTCTTCCGGCTCCGGGATCGGCCACGATCCATCGTCTCCGCGGGGAATTCCGGTATCACGGGATGGACGGCGTCCTGGCCGATGCCCTTCCCTTCCCCCTTGAGATCCTCGTGTCCTACGACGGCACCCTGGGCGGAGATGGCGACCTGGTACCTGCCGAGCGGCGCATGGAGGCTGGCATCCGGGTCCGCCGAGGGGGTCGGTAGTTCTCGCTGGGGTCGCCCATACCGGAGTGGCAGGGGTTGGCGCCCCTTGAGCGTCCACCAATCTGGTCAGGCGTCCAGCAATTCCCGAGCGTGGCGACGGGACGTCTCCGATTCCGGATCCCCTCCCAGCATTCGGGCAATTTCCCACACCCGGTCATCGCCGGATAGTGGAACGACGGCGGTGGCCGCCAGGCCGTCCTGGACCTGCTTCTCCACCCGCAGGTGGCGGACCCCAGCCGAGGCCAACTGGGGAAGATGCGTGATGACCAGGACCTGGTGGTGGGCTGAGACATCCTGGAGTTTCCTGGCTACGGCCACGGCCACGGTGCCTCCGATTCCTGCATCGATCTCATCGAAGACCAGTGTCGGCACCTGATCCACTGCAGCCAGGATGGCTTTCAACGCCAGCATGACCCGGGAAAGCTCTCCTCCCGAGGCCACCCTGGAGAGGGGCTGAGGCTCGAATCCCTGGTTCATGGAGATCTGGAAGCTGACCCGCTCAAAGCCATACGGTCCAGGCACTTCCCCACGATCCATCTGCACCCGGAAGACGGCCCCGGTCAGGCCGAGCTGAGGGAGGAGTTCCTCCAGGCGATGGATCAACCTCTCAGCAGCCCTGGCCCGAACCTCAGTCAGCTCCCCTGCCACCTCCCGTAACCGCTGGTCCACCTCCTGGACTCGCTCTTCCAGTTTCCCAAGCGTTACATGGCCCTCCTCCAGCTCGGCCAACTCCTCCTGAAGCCGATCACGGGTCTCCAGAACGTGGGTCAACTCCGGACCATACTTTCGCTTCAAGCGGAAGATCATGTCGGAGCGCTGACGAAGCTCCTCGGCTCGCCGGGGATCCACCTCCACATCGGCAGAATAATCTCCCAGGCTTCGCCCCAACTCCTCCGTCAGGTGGTACGCCGTTTCCAACTCGTCCAGGATGGGTTTCAGGCTCTCGTCGAACCGGACCAGTCGCTGGATCAGCTCCCGGGCTCCTGCCAGTCGCTCCGAGGCCGCCCCTTCCTCCCCATACAGGAGGTCATGGGCCTGCCCAGTGCTGCGAGCCAGCTCCTCGGCGTGATCCAGGCGTCGGAGCTCGGCCTCCACCTCCCTGTCTTCCCCTGGCTGGAGGTCCGCATCCAGGATCTCGTCCAACTGGAAGCGAAGGAAGTCGGACCGGGCTTCCAGCTCCCGGCGTCGAGCCTCCTTCTCTTTCAGGAGCTCCTTCAGTCGAGTGAGCTCCCCGTGTTCACGGGCCACCCGGTCCAGCAGAGGCCCGGCTTCGGCGAAAGCATCCAGAATGGTCCGCTGTTCGTGGGCGTGGAGGAGGGTCTGATGCTCGTGCTGGCCGTGAAGATCCACGAGCTTTCGGCCAAACTCACCCACCGTTCCAGCGGCTGCCGGAGACTCGTTGATCCAGGCCCGGTTTCGTCCCTGGGACTGGACTTCTCGCCGGAGAACCAGGAGTTCATCGGAGGTGGCGATCCCCAGCTCCTCCAGGCGATCCCGCAGTTCGGGGCGCCCTTCCAGGTCAAACACGGCCTCTACCACTGCCCGGTCCGCGCCGGCCCGCACCGATTCCGACGACGCCCGCTCCCCCAGGAGAAGGGAAAGGGCGCCCAGGAGGATCGATTTTCCTGTTCCCGTCTCCCCGGTCAGGACATTCAGACCCGGCCCCAACTCAACCGAGAGATCCCGGATGACGGCGAAGTCGCGAATTCTCAGTTCCAGGAGCATGATACCTCAATCAGAACCGATGGAAGGGGCGACCCAATGGTTGGACGGGCCCGCCTCAGAGAGCCCAGTTCAACTTCCGTCGCAGGGTCTCGAAGAAGGTCTGCCCCGGGAACCGGACCAACGCCACCCGCTTCTCTCCTGGCCGGATCCGGACCCGGTCGCCAGGTCCCATGGGGATGGCTGTCTGTCCATCCGCCGTCAGGACCAGGTCTTCGGCCCGATCCACCGCCTCGATGATCAGCTCTCCTCGAGCCGGGAGAACCAAGGGACGCATGGCCAGGGTGTGAGGAGAGATGGGGGTCACCACCAGGGACGCCATATCTGGCACCAGAATGGGCCCTCCAGCTGAAAGGGAATACGCCGTCGATCCGGTGGGGGTAGCCACGATGATGCCGTCGCCGGAGAAGGAGCCGATCTCCTCCCCCTGAGACCCGTTCTGGATGGCGAGACTGAGGCGCACGACTCTGGCCACACCTCCCTTGTGGAGGACCAGGTCGTTCAAGGCCCAGGTCTCCCCGTGATCCTCTCCGCCATTGCCGACCACCGCCGCTTCCACCGTATTGCGCTGATCCAGCCAACACCGCCCGGCCATCATGGCCTCCAGCCCTTCTTCCAGCTCCTCTGCCGGGATGGAGGTGAGAAATCCCAGGTGGCCCATGTTCACTCCCAGGACTGGTGTGCCACGGGGAACCATGGTGGCACCTCGCAGAAGCGTCCCATCCCCGCCAAGGGAAAGGAGGAGGTCCGGGGCGTCCGATCCAAGGGATTCCAGGGGAGGAGAATCGGCCAGGGGCCCGGACCGGATCCGCTCCTCCGGGAAGAGGGTGAACCCCTGCTCCTGAGCAAGCCCCTGGACCAGCTCGAGGGCGGAACCCAGACCATCGGTCTGGTCTCGGGCCACCAGCCCGATTCTCTCCAGGGGCAACTCCAGGCCCGGCCCCGCCGGAGTCACCCGTTCGGTCATGCCGACTCCAGGGAGGACCGAGGCTCGCGCCGGATCAGATTACGGGCCCGGGCTTCGATCCCCGGAGCATCCAGCTCCAGCTCCCGGAGGAGCACCTTCCGGGGACCATGCTCGATGAACTGATCCGGAATCCCGTGGGTCTCCATGACGGTGGGAACCGGAAGACCTGGGTCGTCCAGGATCTCCCGAGCCAGGTAGGCCCCGAATCCGTTGGTAATGGTCCCTTCCTCCACCATGAGGAGGGCGTCGTGCTCAGAAAGGACCCGGGCCAGGACCCCCCGATCGTAAGGCTTCACGAAGCGACAGTTCACCACCGTGGCGTCGATGCCGTCCTCGGCCAGGGCTTCGGCTGCCTCCAGGGCCGGGAGGACCATGGTGCCCAGGGCCAGAATGGCCACATCCGAGCCATGCCGGAGAACTTCCCAGGAACCGTAACGGACATCGGGGACCGCGGAGACGTGCGGCACCTCGGCCGGAACCGCATCTCGAGGCCAGCGAATGGAGAAGGGCCCTTCGTCATAGGCGATCCCCAACCGGAGGAGGGCCAGCATCTCGGACCCGTCCTTGGGGGCGGTGACCGTCATGTTGGGGATGCAGAGCATGTAGCTCAGATCCAGGGCGCCGTGGTGTGTGGGCCCATCCTCACCAGCAATCCCGGCCCGGTCCAGGCAGAAGACCACGGGCAGTTCCTGGAGCGCTACATCGTGGACGATTCCGTCGAATCCACGCTGGAGGAAGGTGGAGTAGATGGCCACCACGGGTCGAACACCCTGGGTGGCCAACCCTGCGGCGAAGGTGGCGGCGTGCCCCTCGGCGATGCCCACGTCGAAGAAACGCTCCGGAAAGGTTCCGGCGAAGGTGCCCGTGCTGGTCCCTCCCGGCATGGCGGCCGTGATGGCTACCACTCTCGGGTCCTCCCGCCCCAGGTCCGTCAGGCCTTCACCGAAGACCTTCTGGTAACGGGGGAGTCCGCCGGCCTTCTTCTTCCCGATTCCCGAGATCTTGTCGAAGGGAGAGGCCGCGTGCCACTTCACCGGATTCTCCTCGGCGGGTCCGTATCCCTTCCCCTTCTGAGTCAAGACATGCACCAGGATGGGCCCGCCCATCCCTTCCACCCGCCGGAAGGTATCCACCAGCGTCCCCATGTCGTGGCCATCGACCGGTCCCACATAGCGGAAGCCCAACTCCTCGAAGATCATCCCCGGAACGAGGAAGCCCTTCATCCCATCCTCCATCTTCCCGGCCACGGCCTCCACCACATCCCCCAGCCTCCGGGGCGCCCGCTGGAGGAGGGACTTCACCTCACTCCGAACCCGGTTGTAGACCGGATTGGTGATCATGGTGGTCAGGTACTTGTTCATGGCTCCCACGTTGGGAGCGATGGACATGTCGTTGTCGTTCAGGACCACGATGAGATCCCGCTCGGTATGGCCGGCGTTGTTCAGGGCTTCATAGGCCAGACCACAGCTCATGGCCCCATCCCCGATGATGGCCACCACCTTCTCATCCCGTCCCATGACGTCCCGACCGGCCGCCATCCCCAGAGCCGCCGAGATGGAGGTGGCGGCGTGTCCGGCACCGAAGGTGTCATATTCCGATTCCTTCCGGCTCAGGAAGGGGGCCAGGCCTCCGTGTTGCCGGATGGTGGGAAACCGGTCATTCCGCCCCGTGAGGATCTTGTGGATATACCCCTGGTGTCCGGTATCCCAGACGAGCTTGTCTCGGGGCGTGTCGAAGACGTGGTGGAGGGCGACGGTCAGATCGGCCACCCCCAGGCTTGCCCCGAAGTGACCGCCGATGTGGGAAACCACATCGATGTGACGCTCTCGGGCGTCGGCAGCCACCTGCTCTAGTTCGTCTACCGAGAGGTTCCGGAGATCCGAAGGCCATTTCACTCGATCCAGTGCAGACACCTGCGTCGACTCCTTCAATAGATTCGTTTGGTTGCCAGACAGGGCGGTTCGAGGGCGGGCCTCGCCTCAGGTCGCCCCTTGGACTTGGGCCAGGGTACCCCCTGACTTCTTCAGCGGTCCCTGTCCACCACGTAGCGAGCCAGCTCCACCAGAGGCGGCGTATCCACCCCAGTTCGGGCCAGCTCCTCAATGCCCTGGTCCACCAGGCTACGGGCTCGGGCCCTGGATGCATCTACCCCCAGGAGGCTCACGTAGGTGGACTTGCTCAGATCCTGGTCCGATGGGGCCTTCCCCAGCCGGTCCTGATCGGCTGTGGCATCCAGGACGTCGTCGGCAATCTGAAAAGCCAATCCAATGGCCTGCCCGAACGTCACCAGTGCCTCCCGCCGTGCCAGCGGAGCTCGGGCCGCCAGGGCACCGAGCTCAAGGGAGGCGGTGAGCAAGGCGCCGGTCTTGAGGCCGTGGAGTTGATCCAGATCCGATTGATCCAATACCCGGTCCTCTCCCAGTAGATCGAGTCCCTGTCCCCCCACCATCCCGGCCCCCCCTGCAGCTCGAGCGATGCAGGCCACCATCCCCCTGGCTTCCTCCGGAGAATGCCCCATCCCCCGGGCTGACCGCCAGGCCAGGACATGGGCAACGGGAATCAGTGCTGCGCCTCCCAGGGTAGCGGATCGTTCACCGTAGGTAATATGGGGGGTAGGTCGGCCTCGCCGGAGGGGGGCGTCATCCATGCACGGGAGGTCGTCATGCATCAGCGAATAGGCATGAATGAACTCGAGGGACACGGCCAGGTCAGCCACATCCGGTCCGCGGGGCCCCTGGCAGGCCTCGTAGGCAGCCATGCAAAGGATGGGGCGCAATCGCTTTCCCCCGCTGGTGACAGCAGCCTCCACCGGCTCCCTCAGCGCCTGGGGAAGAAGGGGGAGCGTAGTCGACAGCGCCCGGTCGAGAGCGGTCTCCACCTGATTCCTTGCCTCATCCAGATAAGCAGCCAGGAGAAACGGACCGCCGGTGCTCGCCGACGTGGGCCCTTTGGCACCTGACCCTGCGGGCTTCACTGCCCTGCCCCTTCAAAGTCCTGAACCTCCAGGGAGTCGGCTTCGCCCACCAGCTCCTCCACCCGGAGTTCGGCCTCCGAGAGGAGAGACTCGGCTTCACGGATGTGCCGCACCCCCTCCTCGAAGAGGGCCAGCCCCCGCTCCAGCTCTACATCCCCGCCTTCCAGCGCCGACACGATTTCATCCAGCCGGCGAAGGCGTGCTTCCAGGCTCAGTTCGTCCTGCCCGTCCTCCGTCGGTCCATCCTTGGGGGTCATCTTCCTGTACCTCGATCCATTGAAAGGATTGAATCGTCCGGATCCACCGATTGGACCTCACAACGGATCCGTCCATCTGCTACACGAAGCCGGAAGGACTCTCCCGGCCGGAAGCTGCTGGTCGAACGCAGGACCCGTCCCTCCTCGTTCAGCGCCACGGCATAGCCCCGTCGAAGGGTGGCGAGAGGGGAGAGGGCTTCCACTCGGCCGCCTGCCGTGGCCAGTCGCTCCCGCTTCCGGGACAGGAGCCCTGCAATGGCCTGCTCCAGCCGTTCTCCGGCCCGGTCGGTTTTCATCCGGGCGGGGCGGGCCAAGGCACCCATAGCCGGGACCAGCCGCTCCCGGTGGTTGACCAATCGGGCCCGTCGGGGAGTGAGGAGTGCTTGCAGGGCCGGCCGAAGTCGGGTTGATCGGCCCTCCAGAACCTGCCGGCGCGGATAGAGCAGTCCTCGAATTCCAGCCTCCAGTCGTCGCCTGGATTCCGTCACCCGGGTTTCCCGATGGCGCAGCTGGAATCGGAGGCCCCGGGCCAGACGGGGTCGAACGCGAGAGAGGGCTTCCTTCAACGCCATCCCGTCTTCTACCGCCGCTTCGGCCCCGGCGGAAGGGGTGGGCGCTCGAAGATCCGCCACCAGATCCGAAATGGTCACATCCGTCTCGTGTCCCACCGCCGAGATCACCGGAATGGGAGAGGCAGCAATGGCCCGGGCTACAGGCTCCTCGTTGAAGGCCCAGAGATCTTCCAGGGAGCCCCCTCCTCGACCGATGATGATGACCTCCACCTTCCCACTGGACGCCAGCGTCTGGAGTGCATGAGCCAGTTTCTGGGCCGCCCCCTCCCCCTGAACCGGTGCACCTCTGATCAGGACCCGGGTCCACGGGGCCCGCCGACCAATGACGGTGAGGATGTCCCGGAGGGCCGCCCCGGTGGGTGAGGTGACCACCCCAACCGTCTCCGGAAACCGGGGGATGGGGCGTTTTCGGGTTGGATCCAGGAGTCCAGCCTCCTCCAGTTGGCCCTTGAGTCGCTCAAAAGCCAACCGCCACAGTCCTTCCTTCCCCTCCGCCTCCACTTCCTGGACCTGAAGCTGGAGTTCTCCCCGGGCTTCGTAGAGGGTGATCCGACCCACCGCCCGGATTGTCATCCCCACCTCCGGGTCCATGGGGAGCCGGGCTGCGTCCCGTCGCCACATGACGCAGCGTAGCTGGGACTGGTCATCCTTGAGGGAGAAGTAGCAGTGCCCAGAACGGGCGCGGGTCCAGTTGCCTACCTCCCCGGATACGGTCACCTGGGGGAACGCCTCCTCCAGAGAGGACCGAAGGGTCCGGTTCAGTTCGGAGACTGACCAGATCCGGATCGTCGACTCATCCGGCGTCGTTTCGGAGCTCCCTGCCTGCAGACCCGGGTCTTCATCATCCCGAGGCTGAGAGAAGAGATCCAGCGTCCCATCCCCTTCCACCGAACTCACCGTGACGCCCCCCCCAACGCCCGGGCGGCCTTCAAGGTGTTGGACAGGAGCATGGCGATGGTCATGGGTCCCACACCACCTGGCACCGGTGTGATGTACGACGCCACCTCCCGGACTTCATCGAAGGCCACATCCCCAGTCAGCCGATATCCCTTCTCTCGCTCCGGGTCCTCTACCCGATTCACGCCTACGTCGATGACAACGGCCCCGGGCTTGACCATGGCGGCAGTGATGAGATCCGGGTGTCCGGCCGCCACCACCAGGATGTCTGCCATCCGAGTGTGTGCCGCCAGATCCCGCGTCAGGATGTGGGTGACGGTCACCGTTGCATCTCCCCCCCGGCCCTCACCCAGGAAGAGTGAGCCCATGGGCTTCCCCACGATATCTGAACGGCCTACCACCACGGCGTGCTGGCCGCGGGTCTCGATTCCCGTCCGGGCCAGGAGCTCGATGACCCCCAGGGGCGTGCAGGGAGCTAGGG
>PWWP01000139.1 GCA_003562075.1 Gemmatimonadota bacterium | reverse complement strand
CCATTGCGAATCAGGTGCGGGGACCGTACTGTGACCGGACCGTAAATCTCAGTGGGGCGTCATGTGCGCTGTATGGCGTACTACTCGCCCCCGTCACCCGTTCCATCCGCGTGGACGGAGGTGGGGTATGTTGCAATCCTTGTCAGTAGGGACAGTGTTCTGGGCGATATCCGCTCTGGCGGTGTCGTCTCCCTCGGAAGCCCCGGCGGTGCCCGGGACGGTGGCAGGCAGCAGTGAGATCGCTGTTGAGGCCGCCGTCATGGAAGGCACCGTCGAAGGTCGCGTCATCGAAGCCGGAACCGGGCGAGCCCTGGCCGGTGCCCAGGTCGAGCTCGTCGGGCTCGGAATGGGCACCCTGGCCGGCGCCGACGGCCGCTTCTCCATTTCTTCGGTACCTGCCGGTGAGGTCCAGGTCCGGGTCCAGCTCCTGGGTTATGCTCAGGCGACCCAGACCGTGACCGTGGCCTCCGGTGAGTCCGTGACGGTGGAATTCCAGCTCTCCCAGCAGGCCCTGGCCCTGGATGAGGTGGTGGTCACCGGTACGGCCGGCGGGGCCCAGCGCCGGGCCATTGGTAACGTGGTGGATCGGATCTCGGCCTCGGATATCACCGAGATCGCACCAGTCACCAGCATGACCCAGCTCATCGGTCAGCGGACCCCCGGCGTTCAACTCCTGGGGACCTCGGGCCAGGTGGGATCAGGCAGCCGGATTCGGATCCGGGGGACCAGCAGCATCGGTCTCAGCAACGATCCCATCATCTACATCGATGGCATCCGGATGGACTCGGCACCCAATCGGGGACCCAGCCAGCGCGGGGGAGCCCGGGTGAGCCGCCTCGATGACCTGGACCCTGAGTCCATTGAAAGCATCGAGATCATCAAGGGGCCGGCCGCTGCTACCCTCTACGGGACGGAAGCATCTGCCGGCGTAATCCAGATCATCACGAAGCGGGGCGCCTCGGCTAGCCCCTCCGTGAGCGTCATGGCCCGAACCGGGACCAACTGGATGTGGAACCCAGGTGGCCGGGCCGGGGAGCAGTTCTCCCGGGACGCCGACGGCAACATCTACGGGGTCAACCTCTACGAGCGGGAGGCCAACGAAGGGCTGGGGCCCATCTTCGATTACGGTCAGATGAACGCTCTCAGCGCCAACATCCAGGGGGGCACGGACCAGATCCGCTACTTCGCCTCAGGGTCCTACACGGACGACACGGGCGTGGTTCAGCACAACTGGGACCGGCGCTTCTCCGGCCGGGTCAACCTGGACCTGATCCCCTCGGAGAGCTTCACCATGCGGACCAGCGTGGGCTTCACCGAAGGGAAGCGGCGGATGGCCCAGGGAGGGCTGAACATCGACCCCTTCTCCAACCTCTACTTCGGACGTCCGGCCCTGGAGGCCTCCCGCGGCTTCGGGTGGGCGCCGCCAGAGGAGTGGAGGAAGGTGCAGGATCGGTCCGATATCGACCGGTACAACGCCAGCATCGAGTTCAGCCACAACCCCCTGTCCTGGTTCACCCACCGGCTGGTGGCCGGCCTGGACCAGAACCAGGAGTTCAACCACCGGCTCTATCCCCGCATGCCTGAGGGGTCCAGCCACTTCTTTGGCGCCACCGGCCTCGGGTCCAAGAGCACCACCCGGATCCAGCGCCGCTTCTTCACCCTGGACTACGGAGCCTCCGCAACGACCCAGTTCAGAGACCACATTGGCTCCCAGAGTTCCTTCGGTCTCCAGTATTACCGGAGCCGGAACCTGTCCATCGGTGCCACGGCCCAGCAGTTCCCGGCTGTGCCCATCACCACGATCAGCGGCGGCTCAACCCGGGATGGGAGTGAGTCCTTCTCCGAGAACGCCACCGTGGGGGTCTATGTCCAGCAGCAGTTCGACTGGGATAACCGGATCTTCGTGACCGGTGCCGTTCGGATGGACGACAACAGCGCCTTCGGACAAGAGTTCGACGCAGCCGTCTACCCGAAGATCAGCGCCACCTGGGTCATGCACGAGGAAGACTTCTGGACGGTGGACTGGGTCAGCCAGTTCCGTCTCCGGGGTGCCTGGGGAGCTGCCGGGCAGCAGCCTGGGACCTTCGACGCCTCCCGCCTCTACGCACCTGAGGTGGGCTACAACGACGAGCCCACCCTCATCCCCGATGCCTTCGGGAACCCGGCCCTTCAGCCGGAGCGGGGCGAAGAGCTGGAAATCGGGTTCGACGCTGAGTTCCTGGACGGCCGTATCAGCGCCGTCTTCACCCGGTTCGACCGGTGGACCAAGGACGCCATCGTGAACCGGGCTGTGCCCCGGTCCCTGGGCTTCCCTGGATCGCAGGTCATCAACCTGGGTCTGGTCCGAGGCTGGGGCCATGAGCTGGGCCTCGACGTTCAGGTCATGGAGCGGCAGAACTTCTCCTGGGACCTGGGTGTGCAGGCCTCGAACTTCCGGAACCGGATCGACGAAATCGGAGAGGATGGCGTCATCGGAACCGGTCAGCTCCAGCACCGGGAAGGCTACGGGATCGCCGACCGGTACATGGTCACCGTCGTCTCTGCAGAGATCGACGAGAACGGCGGGTTGATCAGCGCCATGTGTGATGGTGGAGCGGGCCCCCAGGGTGTAGACCAGGGCGGCGCTCCCGTTCCCTGCAGTGAGGCTCCCCTGGTTCGCTGGGGTCCGAGCCAGCCCACCTGGGAAGGTGGTATCAATTCCACCTGGTCGTACGGGCCCCTCCGGCTCTATGCCCGGGTAGACGCCACCGGTGGGCACTACCAGGAAGACACCTCCGTGGGTGCTGCCATTACCAGCATCAACAACACGCGGATGTCGCAGGAAGCCGACGATCCCATCTTCCAGGCCTACCGCACGGTCGGCCGGAGCCCCCTGGGGACCTATGAGGCCGGGTTCGCCCGCCTCCGGGAGGTCTCCCTGACCTATACGCTCCCCCAATCGCTCCTGGGACGGATCGGAGCCGGAAATGGCTCAGTGAACGTGGCCGGTCGGAACCTGGCCATGCTCTGGACCGCTCAGGACGGATGGGGAACGGCCCGGGACGGATCCATCACCCCGTCCATCGGTGACGGACGGATCTGGGACCCGGAAACCCGCGGTTCAGCCAACCTGACCCAGGGCTATCAGACGGTCATGCCCCCGTTCGCAAGTGCCACCATGACGGTGCGCCTTGGCTTCTGACCAGCGTCCTGCCTTCCCCTCGTCCGCATGGATGAGGGGAAGGCGGGAAACGGACGCGACGACCGTTCAACCCAATAGGCACAAGATCATGTATTCAACGGAATCAAACCTGAAGCAGGATACACGGAAGCCACGAAGTGGGGGCTGGAAGCTCCTGCTGGCCGCACTCCCTATCATGGTGATCGGACTCACCGGTTGCGACCGCCTCCTGGAGGTCTCGGTCCCGGGAGCGGCGGAGGACTCTGAGCTGGACAACCCGGCTCTCTCCCGGAGCATGGTGGTAGGCGCCCTGGGGGAATTCGAGTGCGCGTGGGTCAACTACTCCCTCACCAACGCCATCCTCACGGAGGAGTTCAGGAGCGCCAACGGGTGGCGGGCCACCAACATCTGGAACAGCCGCCTGGCCTCCGTGAATGAGACGGTGGGTCTCTGCTCCAACAACCGGAACCAGGACAGTTTCGGGTACTACGCCCCGGCCCAGACCGCACGCTTCATGGCGCGGGATGGGTACGATCGGATCAGCGGCTTCGATCCGGCTGACGTCCCGAACTACGAGCAGAGCCTGGCGAAGTTGAAAGCCTACGAGGGCTACGCTCTGACCCTCCTGGGAGAAGGCTACTGCGAGATGGCTGTGGACGGTGGGCCCCTCATGTCCAGGCAGGACGTCTTCGCTATGGCGGAACAGCGCTTCACCGAGGCCATGCCTCACGCCCAGGCCTCAGGGGACGAGACCATCCTCCACATGGCCAACGTGGGTCGAGCCAGGGCCCGTCTGAACCAGGGCGACCTTGGCGGTGCGGCGTCCGATGCGGAAGCCGTACCCCAGGGATTCGTCCGCTGGGCACACTACACCTCCAACCAGCCCCGCCGGGAGAACCGGATCTACAACCAGACCTACTTCAATGACCGCCTGACGGTGGGTACGGAGTATGAGTGGGTGGAGTTGAACGGGGATCAGGACCCCCGTGTCCCGGTGCTGGATACCGAGACCACGGGTGAGGACGGGGCAACCCACTACTTCTTGCAAGAGAAGGTTACGTCCCCCACCCAGGATATGCCCATCGCTTCCTGGATCGAGGCCCAGCTCATCATCGCCGAGGCCCGAGGTGGTGGAGAGGCCGTGGCGGCCATCAACCGGATCCGGGACTACCAGGATCTGCCGGCCTACACCGGGGATGGGAGCCTGGAGGATGTGATTGAGGAGCGGCGACGCCAGTTCTTCCTGGAAGGACACCGGCTCAACGATATGCTTCGCCACAACATCCCCTTCCCCACCGGAGTCACCAACCGTGGAGACCCCTACGGACCGGTGACCTGCATTCCCCTGCCCGAGCAGGAGCGCCTGAACAACCCCAACATCTGATGCCGGGGTTGAGCCGGCGGCGGGGGTGAACCCCGCTCCGGTTGTATGCAGAAGAGGGGGGCGGCCCATCCGGGTCGCCCCCCTCGGTCGTTGTAGCGGGATGGGGCCCATTCCGGGCCAGCTGGTGCCTGGGTGGGGCACCACCCCCTACCGCTGGGCCGCCGGTTCAACGGCGACCAGATCGGCGCACTCCCTCAGGCCACCCTTCACCCCAGGCCACGCGGGGCCCCGACTCAGAAGAAAACCGGCTCCTTGTAGGCTCCGAAGACTTCCTCCATGGCGTGGCGAATCTCGTACAGCGTGCAGTAGGCCCGGGCACAGTCCAGGATCCGGGGAACCAGATTCTCGCCGGTCCGGGCTGCTTCGGTGAGCGCCGAGAGGGTCTTGTTCACGGCCTCATCGTCCCGCTCCTCCCGGAGGCGGGCCATCCGCTCACGCTGACGTTCCTCCACATCGGGATCAATACGGAGGGTGTCGATCGCCACTTCTTCCGAACCATCGGTGAACTGGTTGACGCCGACAATGGTCCGGCTCCCGGACTCAGCCTCCTCCTGCTGCCGAAGGGCCGAGTGGGCGATCTCCTTCTGGAACCAGCCGGCCTCGATGCCAGGGACGACCCCGCCTACTTCGTCGATCTCCTGGAAGAGGGCCTCGGCCTCGGCCTCCAGCTCGTCGGTGAGGCTCTCCACGTAGTACGACCCAGCCAGCGGATCGATGGTGTTGGGAACCCCGGTTTCGTGGGCCAGGACTTGCTGAGTCCGAAGCGCGATCCGCACCGACTTCTCAGTGGGAAGTGCCAGCGTCTCGTCCATGGAGTTGGTGTGGAGGGACTGGGTCCCTCCCAGGACCGCCGCCATGGCCTGGTAGGCGACTCGGACGATGTTGTTCTCGGGCTGCTGGGCCGTCAACGTCACCCCGGCCGTCTGGCAGTGGGTTCGGAGGCGCCAGGACGCAGGATTCTTCGCACCGTACTTCTCCTTCAGCGTCCGGGCCCAGATCCTTAGGGCGGCCCGGAGCTTGGCGATCTCCTCGAAGAAGTCATTGTGGATGTCGAAGAAGAAGGAGAGGCGAGGTGCAAAGGAATCCACGTCCAATCCCCGTGCGACCCCCCGCTCCACGTATTCGAATCCGTTCCTCAGGGTGAAGGCCAGCTCCTGGCCCGCCGTGGCGCCCGCTTCCCGGATGTGGTATCCGGAGATGGAGATGGGGTTATAGCGGGGTGCGTGCTCAGAGCACCAATCGAACATGTCCACAATGGCCCGGAGCGCGGGCTCGGGCGGGAAGACCCAGGCGTGCTGAGCCTGGTATTCCTTCAGGATGTCGTTCTGAACGGTCCCCGTCAGTTGGTCCGGCGAGACCCCCTGCTTCTCTGCTGCCGCCACGTAGAAGCAGAAGAGGATGATGGCCGGACCGTTGATGGTCATGGAGACGGACACCTTGTCCAGGGGAATCCCGTCGAAGAGGGTCTCCATGTCCGCCAGTGAGGAAATGGCTACCCCACACACCCCCACCTCGCCCAGAGACCGGGGATGGTCCGAATCGTACCCCATGAGTGTGGGAAAGTCGAAGGCCACCGACAGCCCGGTCTGACCATTCTTCAGGAGGTAGTGGTACCGCTCGTTCGTCTCCTCAGCCGTGGCGAATCCGGCAAACTGTCGCATGGTCCACAGCCGGGTCCGGTACATGGTCCCATATGGGCCCCGCGTAAAGGGATAGGCTCCGGGGACGCCCTGGGACTCCAGATATCCGCCGGCACCCTCCCGGTCCAGGGGCGTGTAGAGGGGGGCGACCTCCCGTCCCGAAACCGAGGTGAAGGAGTCATCTCGCTTCGGAGCTTGCTGCGATTTCTCCTTCCAGCGGGTCACCTCCTGTCGAAGGGCCTCCATTTCCTCTTCCTTCCGACGAAGCTCTGCCTCCAGCTCCGAGACGGGGACTTCACGTTCAACGGTGGACATTCGAGCTCCCGCTTGAGGTCACTTCAGGATCGTATTGGACCCCGAAATCTTGGCATAGGTGTCAAAAAAAGATGCCGCCCCAGGAAGACAGGGTCAACGTGGAGCCGAACCGAAGAGCATCCAGGAGTCCCGGCAGAAACGGAAATTCCACCAGAACGCCGTTCAATTCTCCCCCCTCGTCCGCTATGCCTACGGCGAGCCGCCTTGGATCCAGCGGCATGGCGCTCCCAACGGCGATCGCTCCTGTTCTTCAACGGCCTCTTAACTCCAACCCCAGGTACACGGCCCTGCCCGCCACCGGATTTCCAGTGATGTCCAGGTGCCGGGAGTTCGTCAGGTTCCGGCCATCCAGGTACCACATCCCCGCCCGGCTGGGAAGCTGGATCCGGAGATCCAGCTCCTCATAAGAGAGGTCGCCGGCGCGGCGGGAACGAGCCAGGTGGAACGCCCCCTGAAGGTTGCCCGGCAATGCCTGGATGAGGGAGATCCGAACCCTGTCCCGAATGGGCCGGAGGAGTTGCTTGGACTGGAACCGATCATCCGCATCGGCTTCCAATGCAAGCCACGAAGCCGCCAGCTCCACCCGAGTCCGACGGCCAGGCATCCATGCCCCTTCAGCTTCCAGTCCGCGGGTCACACTCCGGTTCACGTTCCGGGTCACCCAGAGGGCCTCGGGGGAATCGATTGGACGGGCCCAGTCGATGAGATGGCGGCTGGCGCGCCGGAAACCGGTCAGGGAAAGCTGTCCTCGCCCGGATGCAGAATGGAGCGTCCCACCGAACTCCAGCGAGGTGGACTCCTCCGGATCCAGTTCGGCGTTGGCCTCGTGGACCGGATCCCTGTAGTGCCGTTCGGTCCAGGAGGGCCCTCGGAAGGCTCGTCCCGCAGAAGCTCGTAACTCCAGCCGCTCGGACACGTCCATGCCCAGCGACAGCGAGGGTGACGTGAACCCACCCCACTGCTCATAATGGTCGTGCCGGAGTCCCGCCATCAATGCGGGTCCCAGCGTAGGGCGCCATCCAATCTCGGCAAAAACAGCTCCTCGCGCTTCCGTCCGATCTCCCAGGGCGGTGCTTCGAAGATCATGCCGGGCCACCTCCGATCCGGCCGCGAGGGAAACGGTTTGCCGGATGGCCCCCCGGGCTACAAGACTGGCTCCCACCTGCTCCGACGTATGACGATTCCTGTACGCCTCCGGCTCATGCCGGTCCAGAATGAAGTCGTCTCCATGGGATCGCCAGGAAAGCCCAGGTTCCAGAGAAATCTGCCGACTGGGGTTCGAGCGCCAGGTCAGGTGGGCCGTCCAGGTATCGGTGGTCTCGAAGGAGGGGAACGGGGCATAGAACCCCTCCGCGCCGAATGCCCGGCGGGCCAGCCCCGACTCGAGACGAAGGGTCCCCTCAGCCAAAGGGTACCGGAGGGAGGCCGTGCCGATGGACGACTCCCATTCGGTTCCTTCCCGGTGGCCGTCAGACCGGGCCACCTCTCCCGAGAACTGGAGAGAGCCTCGGGCAGGGAGATCCACTCCCCCATGGAGGGCTCCCAACACCGATCCGAAAGATCCTCCCTCGAGGCGTCCGGCCCAGGCCGAGCTCTCTCGGGTGACGATATTCACCACCCCTCCAACGGCGTCGCTTCCATAGATCCCAGCCCCTGGCCCCCGGAGGATCTCGATCCGTTCCACCCGATCCAGGGGAACGGCAAGATCCAGATCGAAATGTCCGGTTTGGGGATCGCTCATCCGGACTCCATCCACCAGAACGAGCATCTGCTCGAAGCCGGCACCCCGAATGGAGAGGTCCGCCTGAGCAGGGGATCGGGATGCCAGATCCAGGGACACACCCCACTCCAGGGCCTGGGTCAGGTTCCGGGCCGGGAGTCGGTCCAGGGTCGCACGATCCAACACCTCCACAGCCCGGGTCCGGAGGGGCAGATCGGCGGTCGTCCGGGACCCCACCACCGAGAGGGTATCGAGTTCGATGGGCTCCCCCTCTGAGCCGGTGTCCTGGGCCATGAGTGAAGGGGGCCCGACAAGCAAAAAGAGGAGTGAAGCCAGAACCGAGGATCCCAGGACGAACGATCTCAGGATCCCGGCTCCCCTGGGTCGACGCCCGGGAGGGGCGCCTCGTCTGCATCCAGACCCATGAGTCCCAGGAAGAGGGCTGCTTCCGAGTAGGGTGTCGCCTCTCCCTCCACAATCCTGGCCAGTGCGTCGGCCAATCGATCGGTTTCCGAGAGGGTCTTTCGGACCCGGCGTCGGGCTTCCCGGTCCAGGACCTCCCGGATCCGATCCTCCATCCGGGCCCGTCTCCGCTCCTCCAACTCGCCTGAGGCTTCCAGCCACTGGCGATGCGCATCCACGGCCTCCAGGAGTTCGCCCACTCCCTCTCCGGTCTGAGCCATGGTCAGGAGGACAGGCGGGGTCCAGGTCCCCGGCCCTTCCTCCCCCACCTCCCCTGAATCAGTCTCCGGGTCCCGCTCAGCCTTCGGCGAGGAGGCGCCTGGTCCGTGGTGTCCTGCCGGACCATGATGGCCTCCCGGACCATGGTGGCCGGAACCACCTCCGCCTCCCTTCCCTGTCCGAAGCTTGAGGGCCATCCGAATCTCCTTTACCAACCGGTCAGCCCCTGGACGGTCGGCCTTGTTCACCACGAAGATGTCAGCGATCTCCATGAGACCCGCCTTCATGGCCTGGATCCCGTCCCCAGACTCGGGAGTCAGGACCACTACGACGGTATCGGCGGCCCCAGTCACCTCCAACTCGGTCTGCCCCACCCCCACCGTCTCGATGATGATCCGGGGGAAACCGAACCCCTCCATCACATCGATGACCTCCTTGGTGGTGGTGGCCAACCCACCCAGCGATCCCCGGGAGGCCATGGAGCGAATGAAGATCCCCGGATCGGTGGCCAGGTCATTCATCCGGATCCGGTCGCCTAGAAGAGCGCCACCGGAGTAGGGAGAGGTGGGGTCCACGGCCACAATTCCCACCTCCTCTTCAGCCTTCCGGCACCGGAGGGCCATGGAGGCCACAAGCGACGATTTTCCTGCCCCAGGAGGGCCCGTCACCCCGACCCGCCGGCCCCCGCCCTTCCCACGGATGAGAATGGCATGGAGGAAGGCCTGAAACCCCGGCCGCTCATTCTCTACCACCGAGATCGCCCGGGCAAGGGCCAGCCGACGTCCGCTCATCATCCCATCCAGGAGTGACTCGAGCCTTTCTGGAAGGGTGTCTTTTCCCTTCGGAGACACCGCCTGTGAGCTCCGTGACGAAGAGGAGGATGGGGACTGAGGATTCATGAAGGGGCCTGAAGGGAGGAGGTGAATGTGGAGATGGCGAGCCTCGTTCCGAGCCCAGAAATCATGGCCCAACCGCCGGGGAGATGGAAGGGGGGAGGACCGGATAGCAGGCCAGAGCCGGCTTACCGGGTGGGGGGCCGGATTCCCCGGGTGTGGCGGAGGGGATTCTCCAGGAGGTGGGTGGGCACCAGGAGGGTGAAGAGGAACATGATGAGTGCTGCCAGGAGCCCGAGCCCAAGAAGCCAGACATTCCGCAAGGCAATGAAGAGGATGGCCGATATGAGTGCGGTGGCGGTGGCGAAGATGGAGAGGAGGAGACGACGGGCCTGGAGGTGAAGGAATCGTTCCTGGGACTGGGCATCCCGGGGGTGGACCCGCACCCTGAGTTCCTCTCGTTCAACACGGGTCACCAGGTCCCGGATGGACCTCAGGCTCGAGAGCGCCTCACCCATGGCGTCCCGGGCTCGGCTCAGAGGCTCCCGGGCCGTCTCCTTCATGATACGGGAGCGGTGGGTCCCGATGACACGTCGGATCAGGAAAAGTCCGTTGAAATCCCGGTCATACCTGAATCCGATGCCCTCCAGTAGGACGGCCGCCCGGAAGAAGTAGACCAATTCCTGGGGGAGCAGGAGAGGCCAGGTGTAGAAGGTGTCCCAGATCTCCTGGATGATCTCCTGGACCCGCTCCCGGTGGGACGTTCGAGCCCGCTCCATGATCCGCATCACTTCGGTGGCCGCTTCCCGGATGTCTCCGCGGGCCACCTCGGGCGAGACCATCCCCAGGCGGTACATCCCGTTGATGATCCCGTCCAGATCCTCCCTTTCCACCGCCAGGGCGATGGAGAGGATGCTGTCCCGAGTCCAGCGCGGAATCTCCAACGCCATCCCCCAGTCCAATACCACGATGGTGCCATCATCATCCACCAGGAGATTCCCCGGATGGGGATCGGCATGGAGAAAGCCGTCCATCATCATCATCCGGAGATAGAGCCCAGTGAGACGCTCCATGACCTCATCGAAGTCCAGCCTACCGCTGGCAAACTGGTCCTGTAGTCGATCCAGCTTGGTCCCCTTCAGGTACTCCATGACCAGGACTCGACGGGTGGACACAGCCGAGTACACCAGGGGGGCTCGGACGCGGGGATCATCCCGGAAGGCCTTCCGGAACCGTTCCATGTTCTCGGCCTCGGATCGGAAGTCCATCTCCTCCCGGACCCTGGCGGAAAATTCCCGCACCACGTTGGTGATCCCCCGGACGTGGGGATTGGGGAAGAGGATGTTGAGCCAGAAGAGGATCCGGAAGGAGAGATCCAGATCCAGCGCCACCATCTCCTCCACATCGGGCCGCAGGACCTTCACCGCCACGTCCCGACCCTGGTACCGGGCCCGATGGACCTGCCCCAGGGACGCCGCCGCCATAGGGGTGTCGTGGAACTCCTCGAAGACCTGGGAAACCGGAGTTCCCAGCTCGGCTTCCACCACTCCTCGAGCTGCCTCGGCAGTGATGGGGGGCACCTGATCCTGGAGGGTTCCCATGGCCGAAAGGTAGGGCTCCGGCACCAGGTCCGCCCGGGCGCTGAAGATCTGGGCCAGCTTGATGAAGGTGGGCCCCAGGCCGGCGATTACAGCCACCAGTCGCTGGGCTCGCCGCTCGTGGTCCTCGGCGCCCCGACGAGCTGGAGAGCCCAGGAGGATGAAACGTCGGCGGTCTCGAAGAAAGGCGACGAGGAAGGGGATGAGGCGGATCATGATCCGCCCGCCGCGGAAGACGCGCTTCACCTCGGATCGCCTCCGGTCAGCCCGTCTCCGGAAAAGATCTTCCGGACCACGCGCTCCTGAATCCTGTAGAGGGAAGATGCCCGGCGCGACGCCATGTCCTCGGGGTGGTCATAGCCCAGGACGTGGAGGACCCCATGGACCGAGAGGCGTACCAGTTCCTCCTCCAGCGGCACGCCGTGCTCCGTGGCCTGGCGGGCCGCCTGGCCCAGCCCTACATAGATGTCCCCGTGGAGCGGATACCCGTCCTGGTGGAGCGGGAAGGAGAGGACATCCGGAACCCAATCATGGTTCAGGTACCGGCGATTCAGCTCCCGGATGGGATCATCCTCCAGAAAGGTGATGGAGAGTTCCCCGTCCTGTACCCCTTCCTCCTCCAGGACCAGGGCCACCCCCTGCCGAAGCTTCTGGGAAGGGAGGAGGCCTCCATCCGGCCGATTCAGGTGGAGTGTCCACCCTGCCGCGGCAGCCTCACCCACCCCCGTGCCTCCGGGCTTCCTTCCCCACAGTCTCTCGGGTGGAAGCTCCCTCTGAGCCATCAACGGAGGGAGGGGCATCGCCTGGCGCTTCCCCCTCCGTGGACGCCGGTGGGCCAGCCGGCGGAGTCCCGGCGGGACCGGTGAGATGCCGGGTTGCCGGATAATCGATCCGGTGGTGGTAGAGGCCGCCCAGAACCTTTTCGAACTGGCGCTTGATGACCCCGATCTCCCGAAGGGTCAGGGGCGCCTCGTCCATCTGCCCATCCTGGATCTTCCCGTCCACGATGTTCTCGATGAGATCCCGGACCCGCTCCGGGGTGGGATCCTGGAGGGTGCGGGTCGCAGACTCGACCGAATCGGCCAGCATGACGATGGCCGTCTCCCTGCTCTGGGGCTTTGGTCCAGGATAACGGAAGTCGGCTGGGTCCGGCTCCTTCCCTTCCGCGTCACTTCGGGCCCGGTCCAGGAAGTAGGCGATCTCCTGCGTCCCATGGTGCTCAGGGATGAAGTCCAGGAGAACATCGGGAAGCTTGGCATCCCGGGCCAGCCGCATCCCTTCGGTCACGTGCTCCCGGACGATGGTGGCCGAGGTAGCCGCTTTGAGCTTGTCATGGGGATTTCTGCCACCTGGCTGGTTCTCGATGAAGTACTGGGGCTTCAGCATCTTCCCCACATCGTGGTAGTAGACGCCCACTCGGCAGAGAAGTCCGTTGGCGTCGATGGCGTTGGCTGCCGCCTCCGAGAGATTGGCCACATTGATGGTGTGGGCGTACGTCCCGGGGGCCTCCATGGAGAGTCGCTTCAGAAGCGGACGGTTGGGATCCGCCCACTCCAGGAGGGTTTGGTCCGTCGTGATCCGTGTGAACCATTCGAATACGGGTAGGAAGCCCATGGCCAGGATGGCGCTCACCACCGCGTTCCCTCCGGCCCACGCCAGGGCCACTGCCACGTGACTCGCATCCCGACCGGTCATCATCCCCAGCGCGCCGATGGAGACCAGATAGGCGGCAGCGATGATGGCAATGAAGATCCACGTCTGTGCCCGCCGCCGAACGGCGCGAACCGAAAGGGCCGCCGCCGATCCACCGATGAAGACGGGAATCCAGGCATAGATACTCTGGAAGGGAACCTGGACCCCGGTGAGGACCGTCAGGGTGGCCACCAGGATCAGGGCCAGGCGCCCATCCCAGAGGACAGCCATCGCCAGCGAGACGAAGGCGATGGGGAGGACCTCCGGCGGTAGCTGGTTGGCTGCCACGATCCCCGCTGCCGTGGCGAAGGCCAGGACCAGGGTCGCCTGCAGCAGGATCCACCGGAAGTTGTGGTAGACGTCCGCTCGGAAGAGGTAGAGCAGAACGCCGAAGATACCCAGGATCAGAAGGTTGAGGAGGACACTTCCGACAAAGGCCCCGAGCTGGAAGTCCTCGTCCTCGAGCAGGCCGGCAGTCCGGAGCGCCTCCTCGTAGGCCTGTAGACGCTCCACCTCCGTTTCGCCCACTTGCTGGTTTGCCCGGACCACGGCTTCACCCTGAAGAACGGTGGCTCGGCTGGTGGGAACCGCTCGGCGTGCTGCGTCCTGATCCTGCTGGGTGGCCCCGGCATCGAAGCGGAGGGTCGGCTCCATGAAGCGGATGAGGGTGAGGCGGAGGAGTTCGTCCACCTCCGAACTGGTCTGGGGCGGGAGGGTCTGGGCCACCCGCTGGTAGAACTCGGATGTGGTCATGACCGAGTCCCGAGGGAGATACCGTTCCTCTCCGTCCGGGTCCATGACCAGAACTCGACCGGTGGCCCCCAGTTCCTGTCGGGCCCCTTCGTCCAGAACGCCCTGGGGGAGGATGTCCTGGACGGCACGAAGCGCCGTTTCCCGAAGTTGCTCCCGACTCGGATCGTCCAGGAGGAGCGCCTGTTGCCTCTGAGAAGCAGCAATCCCCAGGTCGGAAAGTTGACGGGTCAGGGCCCCGAACGGATCCGGCGCCTCAGCCGACCGAGCCGCCCGCTGGAAGAAATCCTCCAGCGACGACTCCATCCGGGCCACAGCCTGGGGATCCAGGCGGAAGGTGGGCGGCACCGATGCTGCAGCCGCATTCCGTTCCCGCTCCAGATCTTCGGGGTTCTTGGGGACCCCGAAGGTCAGGGAGGCAATGACGTCTTCGTCAGACACCATTCCCACCTGGTACCGCCCCATTTCCGGCCCCGGATCAGGGGGGAAGAGGAGGGTGGCTGCCAAGGCAAGAAGAATGACAAGACCGATCCGGCTCCCGTGATGGAGGACTCCATCCGGCCAGCGGCGAGTCGGGGGTCGGGAGAGACGGGCCAGGGGGGTATCGTCCCCCGGACCTCGTCCGCCCCCCTTCTTGGTGGGAGAGCTCACTCAGGCTCCTCCAGATCTCGGTCAGCGTCAGCGTACGCCTCGATGATATCCTTCACAAGGCGGTGACGCACCACGTCGGACCCGTCCAGGTAGAGAAGGGCAATCCCTTCGATCCCCGCCAGGATCCGTTCTACCTGCAGGAGTCCCGAGTCCTGGGCCCTGGGGAGGTCGATCTGCGTCTTGTCCCCTGTGATCACCACCTGGGAGTGGGGGCCCAGACGGGTCAGAAACATCTTCATCTGGGCCGTCGTGGCATTCTGGGACTCGTCCAGGATGACGAAGGCGTCCGAGAGGGTTCGCCCCCGCATGTACGCCAGAGGAGCGATCTCGATGGTCCGTTCCTCCAGGGCTCGGGCCACCCTGTCCGACGGCATCATGTCTTCCAGCGCATCGTAGAGGGGGCGAAGATAGGGATCCACCTTCTCCTGCAGGTCACCAGGGAGAAAGCCCAGGTTCTCCCCTGCCTCCACGGCAGGCCGAGCCAGGATGATCCGGCGAACCCGCTTTCTGTAGAGTGCATCGACGGCAGCGGCTACGGCCAGATACGTCTTTCCCGTTCCTGCCGGACCAATCCCGATGACGATATCGTGATCCCGGATGGCCTCCAGGTACCGAGCCTGGCCCGGTGAGCGGGGAATGATGACCTTCCGGGTACCGGGGAGGGCGATCCGGAGCTCCTCCCGCTCCGTGATGCTCACCCCCTCACCCTTGCGCTCGAACTGTTCGGCGAAGCGGGCCACGTCTCCTGAGTCGAAGGGCGCACGGAGGCGGGCCAGCTCCACCAGATGTTGGATCACGGGAACCGCCTGCTCCAGCCGCTCCAGCTCGCCGGAGAGAATGAGGTGATCCCCTCGGAGGACCACCCGGATCCCGTACCGTCGGGCGATCTCCTGCATGTTGGCGTCGTTCACTCCGGCCAGGAGGAGTTGATCTGCCCCCTCAGCGCTGAGTCTGTGTTCGACGATCGTACTGCTGCTCTCCGTCATGCTCCTCCGATGTTCACCGTTCCGGGTTTGATCGGGCCGTCGGCCATCCCAGCCCGATCGCAGGTCATGCGGGTCCGTCCCGCCCCCCCGTTCCTTCATCCTTCCTACGCCCCACCTGCAGGTGGAGATCGGCCAGTTCCCCGGGCCGCACCGCCGTGGGAGCTCCCTCGAAAAGGGCCCGGGCTGCCGTCGTCTTCGGGAACGCGATCACATCCCGGAGGCTGCCCACCCCCAGGAAATCCTTCACGATCCGATCCATTCCCAGGGCGATCCCTCCATGGGGAGGAGCCCCGGAAGCCAAGGCCTCCAGGAGAAAACCGAATTTTCGTTCGATTTCTTCGTCCTCCAAGCCCAGGAGTCTCAATACCCTCCGTTGGAGCGCAGGGTCATGGATCCGGAGACTTCCCGACCCCAACTCCGACCCATTGTACACCAGATCGTAGGCAATACCCCGGACTGAAAGGGGATCTTCGTCCAGGCGCTGGACATCCTCGGGGTGGGGGAGGACGAAGGGATGGTGATTGGCCCACATCTCTCCATCCTCCTCCTCGAAGAGGGGAAAGTCCAGGACCCACAGCCAGGCGTGCTCACGAACCATGGGTAGCTGGAGAGCCTGGATCGCTGCCCGTCGAGCAGCCGAGAGGGCCGGCGATGTGACCCGATCCGGTCCGGCCGCCACCAGGAAGAGATCTCCGTCCCGTGCTGACAAGCCGCCCCAGTGAGACTCCCCCAGCCAGCGGGAAAGGGGACCGCTCCCGCCATCTTCACTTCGCTTCGCCCAGAGGAGGCCTGGGGCCCCGGCCGCCTTGGCCTCCTCCTCAATGGCCTCCACCTCCCGGCGGGAGAGAGAAGCTCCCCCCTGGAGTCGGAGCCCTCGAATCCGCCCCCCCTTCTCCACCGCCCCCTGGAGGATCCGGGAATCGGCGCTCATCAGGAGCTCGGTCCAATCCTGGATCTCCAGCTCCCAACGGAGATCCGGACGGTCCGACCCGTAGCGATCCATGGATTCAGCCCAGGACATCCGCTGGAAAGGAGTCTGAGCGGCGAGGCCGGCCACACTGGCCAACTCCTGCATGAGACCTTCGATCCAGAGGAGGATGTCCTCGGCCTCCACGAAGGCCGCCTCCATGTCGATCTGGGTGAATTCGGGTTGGCGATCTGCCCGCAGATCCTCGTCCCGGAAGCAGCGAGCGATCTGCACGTACCGATCAAACCCGGCGGTCATGAGGATCTGCTTGTAGATCTGTGGGCTCTGGGGGAGGGCGTAGAACTCCCCTGGATGCACCCGGCTGGGCACCAGATAATCGCGGGCGCCCTCCGGTGTGGGCTTGGTCAGGATGGGTGTCTCCACCTCAAGGAAGCCAAGCCGGTCGAAGTAGTTCCGGGTGGTCAGGATGAGCTGGTGGCGAAGGGCCAGGTTCTCCTGCAGCTCCCTTCGGCGGAGATCCAGGTGGCGGTGACGGAGCCGCTGCTCCTCTGCCGGGAGCTCCTCCTCCGGCCCCCGATAGACGGGGATCACCGGCGTTTCGGCCTCATTCAGGATCTCCAGTCGGTGGACCTGGACCTCCACATCTCCGGTGGCCAGTTCGGGATTCCGGGAATCCTGGGGGCGAACCAGGACTTCCCCCGTCACCTTGACCACATCTTCGGCTCCCAGGGTGTGGGCCTCCTTCAGGTCATCTTCCTCAGTCCAATCCGGACCGAAGGAGACCTGGACCAGCCCACTCCCGTCCCGGAGATCTACAAAGAGGAGCCCACCCAGATCTCGGCGCCGATGCACCCATCCCGTCAGGGTCAGCGTCGTACCTGCATCTGTGGCCCGGAGTCCACCCACGGTCCGAGACCGCATGCCGGTGGCGCCTGGATTCTGGTCCCCATCGACGCTCCGTACCGGAGTGGACGTGGACGGAGGCTTTGTCACTGCACTGTCTCTGGTACTCATTCGGCTCCGATCGTTCGGTCCTGCCAGGGAATAAGGTCAACCACACGCCGTGCTGGGTGTAGGAAAAAGGAAGGGGATTGTCCCGAAGTGGGGAAGGCCCCGCCCCCCCACCGGCTCCACGGAGGCGGGAAACGGGGCTAAGTTAATGGCGCCCTGGGTGCCACTCAAGCGAATCCCGAACGAGGTTTATCAGCAGTCATGACCCCTGCCACGGCTCCGAATCCCCTGCGGAAGACCGACGCCCCTCACCTCCTGGCCCTCCCTCCGGAGGAGTTGGAGCATCGCCTTGGGGAGCACATGACCACGCGGGGACAGCCCCGCTATCGGGTTCAGCAGGTCCGGGAATGGATCTACGAGCACCTGGCCGAAGACTTCCAGGAGATGACCAATCTCCCCCAGGAAGAGCGGGAAGCGCTGGCTCGGTCCTTCCGACTGGCCGGCCCGGAAGCCCATACCATCTCCCGCTCCAGCGACGGCACGGCCAAGCACCTGTGGAGGATGGCCGACGGCGAACTCATCGAGTCCGTCCTTATTCCCTCAGGAGATCGGCTGACCCTCTGCCTCTCCTCCCAGGCCGGATGTGCGATGGGATGCACCTTCTGCGCCACTGGATGGGGCGGCTTCGCCCGTCAGCTCACCCCCGACGAGATCGTCGCCCAATACAGAGGCTCCCTGCGCTGGGCGTTGGAACACGACTACGGTGCCATCACCAACGTAGTGTTCATGGGAATGGGCGAACCGCTGGCGAATCGAAAGGCCGTCCACCCGGCACTGACGATCCTCAACTCCGGCTTCGGCCTGGGTGCCCGGCGAATCACCGTGTCCACGGTAGGGGTGGTGCCCGGAATCCTGGAGCTGGCAGCCCGCCCGGAGCAGTTCGGCCTGGCCCTCTCCCTGCACTCTCCTGACGAGGAACTCCGTGCTGAGCTGATCCCCCTTGAGAAACGCTTTCCCCTTTCCGACCTCCTGAACGCCCTTCGGAAGTTCCGGGACGCCGGCGGTCGCCGGATCACCTTTGAGTATATCATGATCCGGGGAATCAACGACGGGGAGGAGCTGGCCCGGCCCCTGGGGGAGATGGCAAGGGAACTGGAGGCCTTCGTGAACCTGATCCCCTTCAACCCCATCCCCTACCAGGACTGGCAACCGTCGACACCGAAGCGGGTGGAGGCGTTCCGGGCCACGCTGGAGGCCATGGGCGTCTCGGCGGCGGTTCGGGAGCCCCGGGGACGAGACATCGATGCGGCCTGTGGGCAGCTCCGGGCCAACGCCCTGGTCCAGTTGGAAGACGGGTCCGGGTCCCGTCCCAGAGCCCGGGCCGGAGGCGGGGCCAGGAGCCAGTAACAAGCCGGACCGTCCTTAGAGCAGCGCCGCCGGGCGCAAGCAACGTACCGTCGCCCCAGGCGCGCCCACGGGCCAGCAGGACAGTGGGTCAGACTTCTTCAACGGCCTTCTAGCGGATCCACTTGCCGATCCGATCCCACCGGGCCTCCCGAAAGAACCGGAAAGGGGTAGCCGATTGCCGGTCGTATGAATAGTAGAAAAAGAGGGTCCGCCCCTCGAGCCGCCATCGCTCGATAAGCCCCCAGTATCGGGAATCCATGGAGAAGTCCCGGTTGTCACCCAGCATGAAATACTTCTCCTCTGGAACCACAAGAGGGCCCCAGTTGTCCCGGGTCGGACGGTATTCGGAGGGATCCTGGGTGGAGACCAGGTAGTCGACCTGCCAGCTCATCCAGGGGTGCTCGTCATCTCCTTCCAGATCGTCCCAACGCACCCACGGTTCATCCTGGGGCTCGCCATTCACGAAGAGTTGCTTCTCCCTCATCTCCAGCGTGTCCCCGGGCATCCCCACCAGACGCTTCACCAACTTCATCCGATCTTCGTGGGCTGGATCGAAGACCAGGATATCCCAGCGTCGGGGGCTGGAATAACCAGGCGTCCGAGCCGTGGTGCCGGGGATCCGGGTTCCCATGGCCACCCGGTCCACCACCAGGAAATCACCCACCAGGAGGGTATCTTCCATGGATCCTGAGGTGATGACGAATGTCTGGACGAACAGCGTCCGGAGGACGACCAGGAGCACCAGGGTGATGATGATGGACTTGATCCACTCTCCTGCGCCGCCGGCCTGGGTCGGCTTCTCCGAATCGTCCCGATGTCCATGGGTCGGACGGCGACGACGGCGCTCCTTGCGAGATCGGCTGGCTTTCTTCCCCTCCCTCCGACCCCCTTTCCCTCTCCCTTTAGCCACGTGGCGCCCCTCCGGCGCTTCGAGTGTCGTCAGTCGTCATGTCGCTGCATCATCCGGCGGAGGTCCCACCACGGAGTTGAACCTGCCACCGCTTCGTCGTGATCATCCTCGGGGTCGGCGTCCAGGGTGTCGGCGGGCCAGTCCAGCCCCAGCACCACGGTCACGTCCACGAACAGGGTCGAATCAGGCTCCACAGAGATCGCCGTGATACCCAGCCGCCCTGCCACTGCCCGGGCCGCCGGTCCTGAGTCAGTGCGGGCCATGACCCGGGTCACCTCCTGGTCGAAGGAAGGGGCGTTTCCATAGTACACCACGTCGAACCCCTCCTCCCGAAGGTAGTCCCGAGCCTGGGCAGCGAGCCCCGGGGTCCCGGCACCGTTCAGGACCTCGACCCTCACCCGGTTCCAGGCAGATGGCGGCTCCACCACCTGATCGTCCTGAATGAGCGTGGAAGCCGGTCCGTCCTCCAGGGATTCGTCAAAGAAGTGGGCTCCCAGGACCAGGCCTCCGATGAGGATGCCCCCGGCCAGGGCCACGATCCATCCCGATGGACCGCCCCCTTTCCCCTTCCTCCGCCTGCGTCGCTTGGCTGCCATCAACGCCCATCCTCCGGGCCAGGGTCGCCGCCCTGGTCATCCGGGGCTTTCTGCCCAACCAATCGGTTCCAGAATCCTACCGTCTCTCTTCGTAACGGCCACTCCCGCTGAAGGATCCGGTGGATCCGGGTCGCCGTCACGATCCGGGTGACCCGATCCCACTCCTCTGGCATGGACTCCCGGAGTTGTCGACGCCACTCCCGATCTTCTCTTCGGCCTGGTTCCACAAAGTCGGCAACGAAGAGGGCCTGGCCCATGGCTTCCAGCTCCGGGTACCCCACGGTATGGTAGGCTACGGCCGTCAGAAACTCTTGATCCTCCACTCCCTCCTCCCAAAGCCGCTGGGATGCAACCGGGCCATGGAGCAGGGGACCGGGCAGATCCCGAACCGCAGGAGGTGCCTGCTTCCGAAGATCGTCCCAGTCCGCATCCCTGAGGACGTCGTGGAGATAAGCCGCGGCCCGCCAGCGGAGCACCTCCGACTCTGGCAGACCCAGACCCCGGGCCCACCCCTCCATGAGGCTGGCAACCCGTTTCATATGGGCTCTGCGTGGAGGGGATGCCTGTTCCCAGCTCGGGAGTTTTCCCGAGGCAGCGTCGACAACCAGCGGATGGACGCGGACCCCCGTCATGGCCTCACCCCGCCGGCTCGACATCGGTCTCCCCCAGCCTGGGATCGGACACAGGGGAACCCAGCACCACGTTGTCGATGAGCCGTGCCCGCCCGCACTGGACCGCCACGGCCAGCACCGCCCCTTCCCGAGCCTCCTGCAAGGGGGCCAGGGATTGGGGGTCCACCAACTCCACATATTCTGGATCGAGAAGAGGCGTCTCGTCCAGATGCCGGTGTACACGGCTCCGAAGGCTCTCAGCGTTCCGTTCTCCGTGGCGAAATACCCGGTCGGCAGAAGAGAGGGCCTGGAAGATCTCCGCCGCTGCCTCCCGCTCCCCCTCACCCAGGTACGCATTGCGGCTGCTCATGGCCAATCCGTCGGGCTCTCGCATGATGGGAGCTACCTGAACGGCCACGCCCAGGTCCAGGTCTGCCACCATGGTTCGAATCAGGAGCGCCTGCTGGTAATCCTTCCTTCCGAAGACCGCCACATCGGGGCGGACAAGACCGAAGAGCTTGGCCACGATGGTCGCCACCCCCTGGAAGTGGTGCGGCCGGGCCTGTCCGCAGAGGCGCTTCGCCAGCTCGCCGGGATCTACCTGGATCCGGGGTCGACCGGTGGGGAACATCTCCCCTTCGGAGGGAGCGAAGACCAGGTTCGCACCTCGGTCCATGGCCAGTTCGGCGTCCCGCTCCAGGTCCCGGGGATAACGCTCCAGATCCTCTCCCGGTGCAAATTGGAGGGGATTCACGAAGATGGAGAGGACCACCGCGTCAGCATGGCGCCGAGCCGTGTCCACCAATGAAAGGTGTCCTTCGTGGAGGTAGCCCATGGTTGGCACCAGGGCCACAGAACGACCGTCCTTCCGGTACCCCGCCAGCGTCGCCTCCAGGCTCCGCCGGGTCCGGGCCATGGAGAAGCCAGGGGTGAGAGTGAACCGGATCGGGCCACCGGGTTGGTTCACTTCCCCTCCCCAAAGGTATGTTCCTCACCTGGAAAGGTGGATTCTCGCACTTCCCGGAGGAACTGCCGAACGCCCCTCCTGGCCTCCTGGTCCAGTTGGGCGAATTGTTTCAAGAAGCGAGGCTGAAAGTCAGGGTTCATTCCCAAAGCATCGGGAAGAACCAGAACCTGCCCATCGCACTCTACGCCGGCACCGATGCCGATGGTGGGGATCCGGAGATGACGGCTGACCTCACCGGCCAAGTCACCAGGCACCAACTCCAGGACAAGAGAGAAACACCCAGCCTCCTGGAGGGCCACGGCCTCCTCCATCAACCGGCTCGCCTCCTCCTCTCCTCGCCCTTGGACGCGATAGCCCCCCAGGGAATGGACGGACTGGGGGGTGAGTCCCACATGTCCCATGACCGGGATCCCGGCCTGGACCATCCGTTGGATCGCCTCACAGATGTCAGGGGATCCCCCCTCCACCTTCACGGCCTGGACCCCAGCCTCCTTCAGTGCCCGACCCGCATTCCGGATCGCTTCCTCCGTGGACACCTGATAGGTGAGGAATGGAAGATCCAAAACTACGAAGGTGTGCGGGGCCCCCCGGACCACGGCCCGGCCATGATGGATCATCTCTTCCAGGGTGACGGGGACCGTGGAGTCGTATCCCAGGACGACCTGGCCCAGAGAGTCACCTACCAGGATCAAATCCACCCCCTCCGCCTCCAGAATTCGGGCGAAGAGCACGTCGTAGCAGGTGAGAACGGCCAGCGGCTCTCCCCGAGACTTCATCTCGAGGAAATCCCTTACGGTGAGGCGGCGCTTCGGGTCGTCGGAAGAATGGGACACGGGCTTCCTGGCGGGCTCAGGGAAGAGGGTCCTTGGACCGCCGGACGATAGAGACACCTGCGGAACGTGTCAAACCCCCGGGAGCCCCTCCAACCCCATCCCCGGCTTCCGCTCCGGTAGGCGTCGAGGGGACCATTTGTTTACCTTCACCCCATGGCCATGCGTTGGGACCCCATCATTACTGCCGCTCTGGCCCGGGAGCTGGATGACACCCTTCATCGAGCCCGGGTTCGGGCCCTTCTCCTGGATCCTGGTGGACGACGGGTAACCCTGTACCTCCGCAAAAGCACCCTGGTCCTGGAGATGCATCCTACGGCGGGCTGGCTGAACCTCCTGGAGCCGACTGAGCCCCTCTCCGATTCTCGCCCACTGGCCAGCCGAATCGTCTCGGTCCGGTCCCTGACGGATGAGAGCGCCCTGGTCTTCAGCCTCCAGCGCGTCCGAGGACGAGACGAAGGGGTGGAGGTCATTGCCGAGTTCGTGGGAAACCGCTGGAACGCCGTCGTGGTGGGGTTTCGGAGCCGGGTGATCCGGCACGTCCTCGTGCCCCGGGAAGAGCGAAGCCGCACCCTCCGAGCCGGCTCCACCTATCAGCCTCCACCCTCTACCGGACGGGAGGGCAGAGAGGGCCCCGTCCCGGAGGCGCGCTGGAACGAGATCCTGCAAGCCGCTGGTCCCGAGCCACGGGATCGACGAAAGGCACTTCTCTCGCAGGTGGCCTTCACCTCTTCCCTGAATGTGGAGCGATTCCTGGCTCCCGGTGGATGGCAGGCCTGGGTGGAGGCCCGGAATCCGGAGCGGTGGAAGGCCTATCTGGTGGCGAGCCCCCGGGGACCCCAACCCTATCCCGTTCCCCTCCCGCCCCTGGAGGACACCCCCACCCCAACCCTCATGGACGCTATGGGCCGGGCCCGGGCCACAGAGAGTGAACTCCAGGACCAAGCCCTTCTCCTTCCACCGGGCCTCCTTGAACGGGCCAGGAAGCGCATGAAGCAGCAGGAAGGCAAGGCCCGAGGGATGACCCGACAGTTGGAGAAGGCTGCTGATCCAGCCCCCCTTCGGGCCCTGGGAGATCTGATTCTGGCCCGGTACGGGGAGATACCCAGGGGCACCGACCACGTCCGACTCCAGGACTTCCAGGGACAGGAAGTGGAGGTGGAGTTGGATCCCACCTTGGAGCCCCACGAGAACGCTGACGCCTACTACGCCGAAGCAGCCCGCATGGAGCGAGCCCAGGAGGAACTTCCAGGACGGATCGATCGCGCTCAGAAGGAAGCGCGGGAGTGGGCCGCCCTCGTGGCGAAGCTGGAGACAGGACCCGAACCCGAAACGATCCGGATCGTGCAGGAGCGCCTGGGACCGGAACGGAAGAAGGGCAGGACAGTCCAGGAGAAGACCTCCCTTCCCTATCGTCGCTTCCTGAGCTCAGGGGGTCTGGAGATCCGCGTGGGACGAGGCTCGAAACGCAACGACGAACTCACCTTTCACCACTCTTCTCCTGACGATATCTGGCTCCACGCCCGTCAGGCTCCCGGTGCCCACGTCATCCTGCGATGGCAGGGCCGGGACAATCCGCCCCAGCGAGACCTGACTGAGGCAGCCACCCTGGCGGCACTGAACTCCGAGGCACGTCACTCAGGGAGTGTCCCGGTGGACTGGACCCGCCGAAAGTACGTAAGGAAGCCCAGAAAGGCAGCCCCGGGAGCGGTCCTTCCGGAGCAGGTCCAGACCCTCTTCGTGGAGCCGGACCCGAAGGTAGCCAAGGAACTGACGCCGGAGGACCGGGACCCCGACTGAGGCTTCCCCCTGGCACCTCAATTCGCGTGGCCGTCCATCCCCCGTCGCAATGCACGAAGGAAGACGCCGCCGGCCTCCACCCCTTCCTCCTCGACCCGGGTCACCAGGGCGCTCCCGACCACCACCCCATCGGCCAGCGCAGCGACTGCGGCGGCTTGTTCAGGTGTGGAGATGCCGAACCCGACGGCAACGGGAAGATCCATCTCGTTCCGAAGTGCCTCCACCTCCCGCTTGAGCTCGCTTCGGAGCTCCGTCCGGGCCCCAGTGACCCCGGTCCGGGAGATGTAATAGATGAATCCGCTCCCTCCCTGGGCCACCTCGCGTATCCGGGCCGGGGAGCTGGTCGGAGCCAGGAGGCGGATGAGCTCCAGACCACCCTGCCGAACGGTAGTCTCCACCCCTTCATCTGCCCCGGCCGGCAGATCGGTGAGGAGGAGCCCCTGGGCCCCGGCATCTCTGGCCTGGGCCACGAAAGCCTCAAGCCCCATGTGATGGACCGGATTCAGGTAGGTGAAGAGGACCACCGGCGTGTCCCGCTCCTGCCGGAATCTCCGAAGGAGATCCAGCGCTCCTCGGACCGTCATCCCCCCCTCCAATGCCTTGAAGGTCGCCTGCTGGATGGTAGGACCGTCGGCAAGAGGGTCAGAGAAGGGAATGCCCAGTTCGATGATGTCGGCTCCGGCATCCGCAGCCTCGAACATGAGCTGAAGGCTGGCCTCGGCGTCGGGGAACCCGGCACAGATATATGGGATGAGGGCGGCAGTGCCTTGAGCCGCCCGATCCTGGAAGGCGGAGGTGATGGTGCGGGAAGCCTGGGTCATGAACGTATGGGAAAGGACGAAAGGAGTGAGTGGGGAAAATCGGATCATACGATCCGGATCACACGATATAGTCAGCCACCCGGATTCCGTAGCGGTTGGGGTCCGCGGTCTTGATGATACTTCGCCGGGGCTCGCCTGTTCGGGGATCGATCTGGTCCAGTCGCGCCACCATCGGTTCCGCCAGGGGAACGCCCATGGCATCGGAGATGATCTTCACCTGCGGCTGGTGGAGTCGGGCCGGGTCCGAGTTGGGCCGCGTCACCACAGCCAGCTCGAAAGTATCCAGAATGACGAGGGTCCCTACCGGGTAGACCCCCGTGGCGGTAATGAGGGCCTTCACCAGGACCTTGTCCATTCCGCGAACCGGGTTCTCTCGCATCTCCTTCAGGACCTCATCGGGAGCTGCGGGCCGGAACTGATAGCTCCGCACCGAGGTCCCGGCGTCAAAGGCGTCAGCCACGGCCACAATCCGCGAGTAGAGCCCCATCTCCCGGGGCCGGCGGGAGGGAGGGTACCCGGTGAGATCCAGCTTCATGTGATGCTCGTAAGCCATGAGCATCTGACGGAAGGGAATGTCGGAAAAACCCTTGACCTGGAAGAGGAGGAGGAGCCCATCAGCGGGATGTTCCTTGAGAAGCCGCCAGTCTTCGTCATTCAGCTTCCCCGTCTTGTTCAACGTCTCCTCGGGGATCCGCATCTTCCCCACGTCATGGAAGAGCGCTCCCAACCCCAGGTCATAAAGCTCACTCCGCCCCAGTCCGATACGCTGGCCGATGACCACGGAGAGAATGCAGACGTTCACCGAGTGGGTGAAGGTGTACTCGTCGAACTCCCTTAGATGGGTCATGGCCATGATGGAGGACTCGTTGGCCAGGACCTGATCCACGATCCCCTGGACTGCCCGCTTGACCCTTCGGACGTTCACCGCCCTGCCCAGGCGGACATCGGTGAGTAGCTCCCGGGCGGCCTGGACACCCTGGGTGTAGGTTTGCCGGGCTCCCTCCACCTCATCGTCCTCATCGGATGGCGCGTCCTCCCGCATCGCCCCCACCCGAATCCGCTCTACTCCTCCACCGGAAAGCCCGTCCTGGATGGCCGCAAAGGGATCCTCGGAATCCGGCGACCGAAGGAGGAGACTCAGTAAGGGCGACCACTCAGCCCGACTCACTCCCTTGTAGACGATGATCTCTCCGATCTCATGACTGCGCAGGGTCCCGGCAACCGATCCAAAGGTGGAGTAGTTCCGGAGATCCAGACGAAGGCGCTCCTCATTGATGAAGAAGAAATCCCCCACCAGCTGGATCTCCACCACTCCCTCCTCTTCCAGGATCTCCGAGAGGGTCTTCTGGAGTTCATCCAGTCCCCGCTGGACCACATCGTTGTCCAGGGGATAGAAGCGAAGGGCCCGGAGGGCGCCGTAGAAGGCCGTCAGGATCCGGCGACCGTCGTCCTGGAGGGCCACGGCCCGATCCACCCTCCCCTGGGAAGGCGCAAGTCTACCCATCCTGTCCTCCGGGCTGGTTCAGGATCCGATTAACCGCAGTCCGAACCACTGGCTCCGGATCATTCCGGGCTTCCTCCACGGCCCGGATGGCTGCGGCGCCATCGATCCGGCCCAGGGCCAGTGCGGCGCAGGCCCGCATCTCCGGAGGCTCCCGCCGTCCCAGGAAGCCCCGATGATTCAGGATCTTGGCGAGAAAGGGGACCCCATCCTCTCCAGAAAGGTCGGCGTAGGCCTCGAAGAGGGCGATCTTCTCGGTCAGATCTGCTTCCCTCATCTCCTTGTCGTCCAGGAGCTTCTTGAGGGTCGACGCTGCTGGGGTATAGCGCACCTGGCCCAGTACACGCGCCGCGCCGATCCTCAGATCCCTCTCCGGATGCCAAAGCAGGCGTTCAAGCGCCTCAGCCATCCCGGTGGTGGGAAGCCGCCGGGCTGCATCCAACACCGCCTCCTGAACCTCGCTGGAGCCTTCCTCAAGCAGACGAATGAGAGTCGGCACTGCAGGTCGATAGCGGAGGGATCCCATGAGGCGGACGGCTCCTGCCACGACCACCGACTCTGAGTGGGAGAGGAATCGAACCAGCCGCTCCTCTTCCCCCTCGGCCAACTTCCGGGTGGCATTCCGAAGGGTTTCCCGAGCGTCAGGCTTGGACAGCTCCTCCGTCCGGGCCAGGAGCGGGCCCAGGGCTGCAGGTTTGAGATGACGAAGAAGGACACCCAACTCCTCTCCGTCACCGGCAATGGCCCCTTCCTCTACCGCCTGCACCAACTCCCGAACCGACTCAGGAGAGGAGAACTCGTCCAGGAGCCTACCCGCCTCATCCCTTGCGCCAGGAGCCAGCTTCGCCTTCCTGGAAAGAATCCGGCCCAGCTCGCCCAGGAGTCGGGATGCGTGGGAAAGTGCTCCCTGGGAAAGGAAGGTGGGAAGAAGCTGACGGAGGGACAGGACGATCTCCTCCTGTCGCTCCGGCTCCGCTACCGGATCCTCCAGGCGATCGAAGAGACCGTTCAGGACATCCATCCGGATGTCCCGTTTCATCTCCTCCCTGAAGAGTTCTTCGACGTAGGACCGCTCCCCTTCATCCAGGGCGTAGAGGGCGGGATTGAAGTCCTCCAGTCGAATCGTGCTGACGCCCTCAGGGTCCTCTTCCTCCTCCGCAGGTCCCGCTGCAAGCTCCTCGGGAGTCGGCGCCGCTTCACCCAGCTCTCCAGCCAGGATCTCTCCCACATCCAGCCCGCCGGGGTCCGGGGTTCCCTCGCTCCGGAGAAGGGTGCCCTCCGGAAGCAGGTCGACGGCACCGTAGGTCAGGTACTCCAGGTCCAGATCCCAGAGGAGGGTGACCAGGTCATCCTCGGCTGTACGGGCGGAGCGTACACGCTGCAGGATATCCAGGAAGACCTCGAGCTCATCGCCTTCCAGCCCCTGTCGGAACGTCAGGTCCCGGATGCCGTCCCGGTAGAAAAGGAAAGCCAGTGAACCGGAACGGGATTCTTCCCTGTAGACCTCTTCCCCCATCCAGAGAAAGCGATCCTCCTCCACCAGGATCTGAAGATCGCTCCGCGTCTCCCAGACTTCCCGGAAGGCATCCCGCAAATTCCCCAGGAACCGGCGGTAGACCGGATTGTTTCGATCATACAACTGGTAGGAGCGGAGCGCCTTGGAAAGGGTCAGAAAGAGATCCCGGACGGTATCCAGTGGGAGGGAGGATGGATCCTCCCACTCCACTGTTTCCGTCACTGCGTCAGGCTCTCTGGACTCATCCACCACGGCCATCTCCGTGTCGTCGCCATCACCGGGCGCCACCCTCATCCTCCCGCTCCGGTTTCAGGGTCGCTCAGAGGAGCGAACCCTTCCCTTCGATTCGGGCCACATGAGCCACATCCTTGTCCCCGCGTCCACTCAGACAGAGAACCACGGGCCCATCAGCAGCCAAAGTCTTTCCTTCTCTGAAGAGGAAGGCCACCGCATGGGCCGTCTCCAGAGCGGGGATGATCCCCTCCAGTTCGGACAGTCGGTGAAAGGCCCTCAGGGCCTCGTCATCCCCCACCGCCTCGTACCTGGCCCGCTTCGCGTCCTTGAGGAAGGAGTGCTCGGGGCCGACTCCCGGGTAGTCCAGACCGGCCGACACCGAATGCGCCGGAGCCACTTGTCCATCCGCATTCTGGAGAAGGTAGGACAAAGCGCCGTGGAGGACTCCCGGGGTCCCTGCTGAAAGGGAAGCCGAGTGGCGCCCGCTCGCAATACCCTCCCCGGCTGCCTCCACCCCGATGAGGGCCACATCCTCGTCCTTCACGAAGGGGTGGAAGATCCCCATGGCGTTGGACCCGCCTCCCACGCACGCCACCACGGCCGCAGGAAGTCGGCCTTCCACCTCCATGATCTGCTCCCGCGCCTCCCGGCCGATGACGGACTGGAAGTCCCGAACCATTCGGGGAAATGGAGCCGGCCCCACGACGGACCCGATGATGTAGTGGGTGTCCTCCACATTGGTGACCCAATCCCGGATTGCCTCATTGGTAGCATCCTTCAAGGTCCGGGTTCCCGAGCTCACGGGCTCGACCCTGGCTCCCAGAAGCTGCATCCGGAAGACGTTGAGGGCCTGACGCTCCACATCCTCGGCTCCCATGTAGACCACGCACTCCAGGTCGAAGAGGGCGCATGCCGTGGCAGTGGCCACACCATGCTGTCCAGCGCCGGTCTCGGCAATGATCCTCCCCTTCCCCATCCGCCTGGCCAACAGGGCCTGTCCGATCGTGTTGTTGATCTTGTGGGCGCCGGTGTGGTTCAGGTCCTCCCGCTTCAGGTAGATGGGACCGCCCCCGACCTCTGCCTCCAGCCGCCGGGCTCGGAAGAGGGGAGATGGCCTTCCCACGAAGCTCTCCAGGAGATCCTCGAATTCCCGAGTGAACTCGGGGTCGGCCTGGACTTCTGCGTAGGCCGTTTCCAGCTCATCCAGCGCGGTGATGAGGGTTTCCGGTACATAGCGACCCCCGAAGGCGCCGAATCGATGGTCCGACGCCTCCGTCACCTTCTGGGACTGGTCCTCCACCCTCGTCTGGTCCTCCACGATCCCTCTCTTCACGTTGATTCGTCCTGTTGTGGGCCGGGGGCCCTCTCGGACCCATTCCCTCGAGCCTCTCGCACAAAAGCGGCTACAGCCTCCGGGTCCTTTACACCGGGACGGGCTTCGACGCCGGAACTCACATCCACGATGTCGGGATGGAGGAGTCTCACGGCCTCAGCCACATTCCCGGGGTTCAGTCCACCTGCCACCCCGACCTGCAGCTCCGGGGGAATTTCACCCCTGAGCACTTCCAGCGCCTTCCACGGGAATGAGGTTCCCGTTCCTCCGAGCTGGCGAGGATGCCATCCATCCAGAAGGAGTGCATCAGCCACTCCGGCATACCCGGCCACCGCCTGGCGGATTTCATCGGGAGTGCGGACCCGTACCGCCTTCCAGAGTTCCCAGGAGCCCTCCCCTCGGAGATGGCCCAACAGGGCCGGGGACTCCCCCCCATGAAGCTGGAGGATCCGGGCTTGCGAGCTTCGGGCCACTTCCAGGAGCCGGGCCAGGGGTAGATCGGCAACCACAATGGCCAGGGGACGTTCTGCGGCCTCTGCCAGGCCTGCCGCATCCTGGGGCGTCACCACCCGGGGCGATGAGGGAACGAGGACTGCGCCCAGCACGTCGGCTCCGGCTTGGGCCGCCACTCGAGCGTCCTCGCGGCGAGTCAATCCACAGATCTTGACCCTCACGGCGCCGGGTCCGCCTTCACCTTCGTAGACCCCCGGGCATCCCCGGTCCGGGGGACCCCGGAGAGACGGCGGGCGCCCTCCTGAGGATTGGTGGATCGCACCAATGCCTCCCCCACCAGGATCCCGTCCACGCCGACCCGGCCCAGTGATTCCACCTCCTCACGAGTAGAGATCCCGCTCTCGGAGACCAGGATCACATCAGGAGGTATCCGGCCCGCCAGATTCAATGACACCTGCAGGTCCGTCCTGAAGCTCTTGAGGTCCCGGTTGTTCACACCCAGGATCCGAGCCCCTGAGGCCAGAGCTCGTGGCACCTCGTCCTCACCGTGGATCTCCACCAGGGCTGACATGCCCAGTTCCTCTGCAAGGAGTCGAAAGGATCGCAGTTCCTCGTCGGACAGAATCCGGACGATGAGGAGCACGGCATCCGCGCCGGCAGCCCGGGCCTCCCAGACCTGGCTCGGATGGATGACGAAGTCTTTCCGCAGGATGGGGATCTGAACCGCCTGCCTGACCCGGCGAAGGTCGTCCAGAGACCCCTGGAAATACTCCCGGTCGGTGAGGACCGAAAGGGCGGAAGCTCCACCCGCCTCGTAGGCCACCGCCTGGCGGACCGGATCCAATCCCACGTGGATGGCCCCGGCCCCTGGAGACCGGCGCTTCACCTCGGCGATGAGGGCTACGGTGGCGTCCTCTCCTGCCAATGCCTCCCTCAGATCCCGAGGATCCGGGGCCTGGGCGGCGGCAACCTCCAGTTGGGGCTGCGTGGGCTCCAGGGCCTTCACCTCCTGTCGCTTCGTTTCCACGATGCGAGAAAGGATATCACCGGAGGGAATGGATTGGGGGTGGGTCATGTAGACTCCTCAACCTGTACTTGCTCTACTTGCATCGAGCTGGATCTTCGGGTATTGTTCGCTTCGGGTCTTGTTCGGGTCGCATGTCCGGTTCAGCCAGGCCCTCATGTCCCCAGCGCCGAAGGTCCCTACAACCTGGAGGAGACGATGGCCCTCACCCGTCGCCAGAAGCTGATCCTGGACTACATCAGCGAGTACATCCAGGAAAATGGTTACGCTCCGAGCTTCGAAGAGATCGCCGAGGCCTTTGACTATACCTCGCTGGCCACGGTCCACGAACATGTAAGTAATCTGGAGCGGAAGGGCTATATCCGGAAGGCATACAACCAGAGTCGCTCCATCGAACTGGTGGAAGCGGACTCCCGTCCGGGGGCCCTGGAACTCCCCCTCCTGGGAGAGGTGGCTGCGGGCCATCCCATCGAGGCCATTCCGGAACAGGAGACGATCCTGGTCCCTCCTGACCTCCTTCGGAAGCGGGGAGACAACTACGTCCTGCGCGTCGTGGGTGACTCCATGATCGACGAACAGATCCGGGATGGAGATTTCATCATCGTCAACAGCCGACCTACCGCCGAGGATGGCGAGATGGTCGTGGCGCTGGTGGAAGGGGAATCAGCCACCGTCAAGAAGCTCTACCGGGAAAGGGATGGCCGCATCCGGCTCCAACCGGCCAATGAGGCGCTGGACCCCATGTACTTTGTCCCCGGGGACGTGGACATCCAGGGAGTCGTGGTGGGCGTGATCCGGAGATATTGAGCCCAAGACACCGAAGGGCGTCTTCCCGGCTGTACGGCCGGAATGCGGCCGGCGCCAGTACCAAATGGTACCAATGACGTTGAACCGCCATCCCAGGGCTCGAAGGGACCGAACGCAAGGAACGAACACCGATTCCGACTTCAGAAGGCATGCATACCATGCGGAAAACATTCGTCGTAGGTACCCGGACTCGAGGACGCACCCGTTACCTCCTGGTGAACAAGGCAGGTCGCCCCTCACCCTTCCCCGGTCCCTGGACCCTTCAGGCGGTGATCCCGGCGGACGCCTCCTCCTCCTCAGCGCCGGCTCGTCGGGATGCTGTCCGAAGTCGCTCCAACGTCTCGCGAGCCGCTCCCGAGTCCACTGCCTCGGCAGCCCGCTCCACTCCATCCGCCAAACCCTCCACCAGACCGGCCACATAGAGAGCCGCCGCCGCATTCATGAGCGTCACTGTCCTGGCGCCGCCCTGAAGATCTCGCTCCAGAATCCGAAGGATCAGCTCAGCATTCTCCTCCGGCTCGCCCCCGGCGATTTCCTCCGCGGTGGCGGCAGGAAGACCCAGGCGGTTGGGATCGACCCGGTACTCCCGAACCTCCCCGTCCCGCAGCTCAGCCACCAGAGTTTCTCCCAGAGGGCTCAGCTCGTCCATTCCCGGGAGGCCGTGGACCACCAGGGCCCGTTCGTGCTCCAGAGCCTGCAGCGCCTGGATGACCAGAGGAAGGAGTTCAGGGTCCGCCACACCCACGACCTGTCGACGCACTCCGGCCGGATTGGCCAGAGGTCCCAGGACGTTCATGATGGTGGGCACGCCCAGCTCCCTCCTGACCGGTCCCACATGGCGCATGGCTGGATGCAGGAGGGGAGCGAACATGAAGACGATCCCCGCCTCGTCCAGTACCTGCCCCATGCCCCGGGGAGTGAGTTGGATAGTCACACCCAGAGCTTCCAGGACGTCAGCACTTCCACTTCGGGAGGTGAAGGAACGATTCCCATGCTTCGCCACCCCGACCCCGGCTGAGGCCGCCACCAGGGCCGCAGCCGTGGAGATGTTGAAGGTGGTCACGACTCCACCCCCGGTTCCGCATGTATCCACGAGCACACGGGTGGATGAGGCTGGCACAGGGATCATGGCTCGTCGGAGGGCGCGCACGCCGCCAGCCACCTCTGAAGGTGCATGTCCACGCGCCCTGAGACCCAGGAGGAGAGCTGCCATCTGGACCGGCGAGGCTTCACCGGCCATGACATGGTCAAAGGCCGTTTCGGCCTCCTGGGCTGTGAGGGATTCCCCTTCCGCCACCTTGGCAATAATGCGAGCGAGCTCCACTTGGACACTCCTCCATGGCTCTGTCCCTCCGCAGAGGGGTGGAAAGCCGCAGGCTGGGCCATCGGGACGTGACGCGCGAAGCGCATTCCACCTCCCGACTGCCTTCGAGATTCTTGGGATGGACCAAGACGGTACACCGCCCCGGCCAGATGGGTCAAGCCGCCTCGGTTGACACCCCCGCCCCTCTCTCTACCTTTTCGGCGTGTCCTCCCTGACCCGATTCTGCCTGACGATTCAGTACGATGGCTCCCCCTTTCACGGGTGGCAGCTTCAGCCGAAGGCACGGACCGTTCAGGGCGAAGTTGAAAGGGTGTTGAAGAAGCTGACCGGCGCCCGTCGCCCCGTCGTGGCCTCCGGGCGAACCGATGGAGGTGTGCATGCCCTTGGTCAGGTGGCATCGGTGGCGGTGCCCAGCCATCGGTGGAGCGCAAAGGAACTTCGCCGTGCCCTGAACGCCCTACTTCCCAGGGAGATCTGGATCAAGGAGGCCAGGCAGGTCGATCCAGACTTTCACCCTCGTTTCGACGCACGGAAGCGATCTTACGCTTATCGGATCGGTACGGCCCCGGAGAGTGGATCCCCATTTCACCACCCCTGGTGCTGGGACCTCTCGGATGAATCACTGGACTCGATCCGGTTGGAAGAGGCAGCCACCCTCATTCCGGGCCAGCGGTCCTTCCGCCGATTCGCCAAAGCGGGTCAGCCGCACCGAGGGGAGCGATGCCACGTCTTCACGGCCACGTGGATCCGTTGGGGGGAGCTTGGGCTCGAGTTCCGAATCGAGGCGGACCGATACCTTCACCACATGGTTCGCTATCTTGTGGGAACGATGGTTGATGTGGGATTGGGACGAAGACCCCTGGACGAGATGCGGGTCCTCCTCACCAACCCGGACTCCGCCCTCCGGACCTCTGCCCCGGCGCCGGCTCGGGGGCTCTTCCTTCACCAGGTGGAGTACGAGGAAGGTCGGCTGGGTGAGGGCCTGGATCGGGATCCACCTGGTGCCACCCCCCCATCCTCCGATCCCGTGACGGGGACGACTTGAGACCTGGAGAAGACATGAAGGTATTTCTGGATACAGCGGAGCTCACCGAAATCGAGCGGGCTGCCGAGGCTGGCCTCATCGACGGGATCACGACCAACCCCTCTCTCATGGCCAGTGCGGCAGGAGAGGGCTCGCCGGTAGAGCACTTCGCCCGGATCTGCCAACTGGTGGACGGCCCCATCTCGGCTGAAGTTGTGGCTACCGACGCCGAAGGGATGGTGGAGGAAGGTACCCGCCTGGCGGGGCTTCACGACAACATCGTAGTGAAGGTCCCCCTCACTGAGGACGGCCTCCGGGCGTGCCGGCGCCTCAGCGGTAATGGGATCCCCGTGAACGTGACCCTCTGCTTCTCCGCCAATCAGGCCATGCTGGCAGCCAAGGCAGGAGCTACCTACATCTCCCCGTTCGTGGGCCGATTGGACGATGTGGGCCAGAATGGAATGGAGGTGGTCGCCCAGATCCGGGAGATCTATGACGAATACGGAGTGGAGACGCAGATCCTGGCCGCCTCACTCCGGCACCCCCGCCACGTCCTTCAGGCCATGCTCATCGGTGCAGACTGTGCAACCCTGCCCCCAAAGGTGCTGTATCAGCTCCTGAAGCACCCTCTCACCGACCAGGGCCTGGAACGCTTCCTGGCCGACTGGAAGACGCTGGGGCAGGAGCTCTAGGAGAACTGGGCAACCTTTTTCTACCATGGACCGTCCACCCATCCTCCGGACCTTGGGAGCCACCTTCCTTCTTCTTCTCTTCGGCCCCGTCGCCTGCACGGATGCCGAGGGAAGAGGAGGGCTCGGCTCAGCTGATGGCCGGACCGCGGCCGGCGTCGAGTCTCCATCCTCCCTGCTGGCGGCCACGCCGGGAGAAGCCCTGGATCAGGCCGGTCAGGACTTGCGCCAGTCTCGAGAAACCGCTGTGGTCCGGGCAGCGGAACGGGTCTCTCCCTCCGTCGTCACCGTCAATGTCATCCGAACCCGACAGGTCCGAGTCCGAGATCCCTTCGACGACTTCTTCGGCGGCTTTTTCGGGCCTCCCCGAGGACGGACTCAGGCTCAGCGGGTCCCATCCCTGGGATCCGGCTTCATCGTGGACGCGGACGGGACCATCCTGACAAATGACCACGTGGTTCGAGGAGCCGAGCGAATCCTGGTCACCCTCCCGGACGGTCGGGACGCGGAAGCCGAACTGGTGGGGGCAGACGAGGCCACGGATGTGGCCGTGCTCCGCATCGATCTCCCCGACCTCCCAGTCGCTCCCCTGGGAGTCACCCACGACCTCATGATCGGTGAATGGGTGGTGGCCTTCGGCAATCCCTTTGGAAACCTCATTTCCAACCCTGAGCCCACCGCGACCGTAGGCGTGGTCTCGGCGTTGGGTCGCCACGTGGTTCCGGCTGAGGAGGATCGAGGCTTCTACCTGGGGATGATCCAGACGGACGCAGCCATCAATCCAGGGAACTCAGGGGGTCCCCTTGTGAATGCCCTGGGAGAGGTGGTGGGAATGAACGCATCCATCTTCTCACGAGGCGGGGGGAGCGAAGGAGTAGGATTCGCCATCCCCATCGAGCGGGTCCTCCGAATCACCGATGACCTCCTGGAATACGGCCAGGTCCGGAGAGCCTGGGTCGGCCTGGACGTGGAACCGGAAGAGGCTGACGCCTTCGGACGAACCCGAGGCGTCCGGATCAGCCGGATCAGCGAAGGTTCACCGGCCTACCAAGCCAACCTGGAGGTGGGGGACCGCCTGACCATGGCAAACGACCGCCGCCTGGCCTCGCCCCTGGACCTGGAAGCTCTCCTCCTTGACCTTCGGGCCGGTGACGAAATCGCCCTCCACGTGGAGGGCGCCGCCGCTCCTCATCGCATCCGGGCCCAGGAGTTCCCCTCCCTCCCAGCCGAACGTGTCACCGTCCTCCAGGACCTGGAGGTGGTCACCCTGACCCCGGCTGCCCGGGATGAGCGGGGCGTGGGGAGCGAGGCCGGCGCTCTGGTCACGGGAATCTCTTCCGAACTCCAACGGATCCTGGGTCTCCGGGAAGGAGACGTCATCATCGCCATCAACCGGCAACGGATCGGCAGTGCAGAAGAACTGGCCGACCTGGTTTCGCGGATCCCCTCCGGCTCTCGTGTCCAGTTCATCTTTGAGCGAAACCGGGGCTTCAGCTCGACCACCTTCGTCCTGGGACGCTGAGCCGTCCCCTTGAATCCAACCGTCCTCAACCCACTGAGCCCAGCCATCGTGAGTCAGACCGACCCGAGCCATTCCCTGGATCGATATTCACATCCCCTGGCCGAACGGTACGCTTCGGCCGAGATGCAGCGCATCTTCTCGCCGGCCCATCGCTTCGGCACCTGGCGTCGGCTCTGGCTGGCCCTGGCTGAATCACAACGGGAACTGGATCTACCCATTCCCGCTGGAGCCATTGAGGAGATGAAGGCTGGATTGGATGACCTGGACCTGGAGAAGGCGGCCGAATATGAACGCCGCTTCCGCCACGACGTCATGGCTCACGTCCACCTCTTCGGCGATGTGGCCCCTTCGGCTCGGGGCATCATCCACCTGGGCGCAACCTCTGCCTTCATCGGCGACAACACGGATCTCATTCTGCATCGGGACGCCCTCCACCTGGTTCGGGCCCGGCTGACGCGGACGGTGGAGGCGCTGGCCCAGTTTGCCCGAGCGCATCGAGACCTTCCCACATTGGGGTACACCCACTTCCAGCCGGCCCAGCCTACCACGGTGGGGAAGCGGGCCACCCTCTGGATCCAGGATCTCCTCCTGGATCTGGAAGAGCTGGCCTTCCGCTTGAAGGCTCTCCGCTTCCGAGGGGTCAGGGGGACCACCGGCACCCAGGCCTCCTTCCTCCAGCTCTTCAAGGGAGACCACGGGAAGGTGACGGAGCTGGACCGGCTCGTGGGAGAGAAGATGGGATTCCCGGAGAGCTACGGAGTCAGTGGGCAGACCTATCCCCGGAAGGTGGACCAGGGTGTCCTGGCCACCCTGGCCGGGGCCGCCGCCTCGCTCTCGAAGTTCGGGACGGACCTCCGGCTTCTGGCCAACCTGAGGGAGGTTGAGGAGCCCTTCGAGAAGGAGCAGATCGGCTCGTCTGCATGCCCTACAAACGAAACCCCATGCGAGCGGAGCGGATCTGCGCGCTG
>PWWP01000226.1 GCA_003562075.1 Gemmatimonadota bacterium | reverse complement strand
GAATGGGGGGCACCTGAACCGAAGTGGCGGAGTGGCTGCGCCGGGAGCTCAGGTCTTCACCGGATTCCGGCCGGACCAGGAGGTGGATGAGTGGCGAACCAATGTCGGGGTCTACGCCGACGTGGAGGCGGATGTCACATCTGGCTTCCGCCTGGCAGGAGCGGCTCGTTTCGAGAACTATTCGGACTTCGGGAGCACCGTTACCGGGAAGCTGGCCACCCGGATCCAGCCTCATGAGTCGTTCATTCTGCGCGGGGCCGTGAGCACCGGGTTCCGAGCGCCGAATCTCAACCAGAGCTACTACAGCCACGTCTCTACCGGCTTCCGGTCGGTTCTGGATGAGGATGGGGAACCCACTGGTGACCAGGAGGCCTACGAGATCGGAGAGATTCCGGTGGAGTCTCCTGAAGCCCGAGCACTGGGGGCCGAGCCCCTGCGGGAGGAGACCTCGCTGAACCTGAGCGCGGGACTGGCCTTCTCTCCTACAGAGAACCTGACCTTCACTCTGGACGGGTATCAGATCGATGTGGATGACCGGATCATCCTTACCGGCTCGCTGAGCGGACCCACGGTGGAAGCACTTCTGGCGGACTTCGGTGCCCCTACGGTGAAGTTCTTCACCAACTCGGTGGATACCCGGACCCGGGGGATCGACGTCAGCGCCCGCCTTCGCCAGCCCGTAGGGGTCGATCGGTATGTGGAGATCCTGGGTCAGTACAACCGGAACACCGTGGAGGTGACCAATGTTCAGGTCCCCGACGTCATCGGAGAGATCCGGGATCAGGTGTTCGGGAGTGGTGACCGATACGTTCTTGAGAATGGACGACCCAAGGATCGGGCCACCGTTCGGTCCCGCTACGTCCAGGGTCCCTTCAACGTGGCACTGTCAGCAAATTTCTACGGCGTCCAGGCGTTTCGCCTGGAGGAAGGGCAGGCCGGCCAGCCGGATGTCTTCCTGGACAACGGTCCCCACGTGGTGTGGAACGGAAGCCTGGGGTACACCATCTCTGAGCGGCTCGGGCTCTTCCTGGGCGTGGAGAACTTGACGAACAAGCGTCCCCCGGTACGGCCCGACGGCTACGATTTCCTGGGGATCTTCCCTTTCTATAGCACGTCGGGACTCAGCATGAACGGTCAGTACATCTACACCAGGATCAATGTGAAGCTCTGAGCCATTTCTCCAGAGGCTCGGCCGAGAGTGGGCAGGGTTCCAACGTCGGAATCCACCCCAGTCCCATGGGGGCCCATCCCGGCTCGTCTGCCGCCCTGTTCCGGGATTCCGGGGCAGGGCGGCGTCGTAGGGGCAAATGGCGGATTCCCTTGTGCCGTTGCGCCGTAGGGGCTGGAGGGGACAGGCTTCCATGGTGTCACCCTCTGCGGAGAGCGAAGCGCGCTGGCAGACCTCCTTCCCGAGGTGCGGCCAAGCCGGCGCGCTCCGAGCTCCTCAGCACCCCTCGACCCGCAGGGGAACCCGAACCAACTCTGCAGGAGACCTGCCCATGACGGCTTCCGCTCCATTCACAGTCCTCCGCCACCTTCGTTCCTGCCTCCTCGTCCTCCTGGCCCTGCTGCTTCCTGGGTGGGCACCTTCCGGGTTGGAGGGACAAGCCCGGACCTCTGACCCGGCCGCTGCCCCTGAGACACCGAGGATGGCTGCTGGAGGAGCCTTGGCCCTGGCTCAGCCACGTGGGGAATTCAACGACTATGTGGGATTGGGATTTGGCCTCCACGGATTCTTCCGGTGGAACCTGGTTCAGGATGGGGTCCTGGCCATCCGTGTCCAGGGGGCCGTCCTCAACTACGGGAACGAAACCCGTCGGGTCTGCCTGAGCGAAACCGTGGGATGTCGAATCCAGGTGGACCTCACTACCTCCAACAACATCCTCCTGCTGGGGGTGGGCCCGGAAGTGGGCATCCCCGTTGGAGGTGGGCGCTTGTATGGGAATGCCGGGGTGGGGCTGGGGTACTTCTCAACGGATTCCCGTATTCAGGGGCTCCAGGATCACGAATCCCAATTCCAGACCCGGAACTACAGTGATGGGGGCTTCGCCTGGAACGCCGGGGCCGGGATCGAGTACCCCCTGGGGCGGGTCCAGCGCTACCCGGTGGCCATCGACTTCGGTCTTTCCCACCAGGAGAACGGACGACGAGACTACCTGACGGAGGGCGGGATCATCGACGGGCCGGATGGATCCATCCAGTTTGATGCCCGGCGTTCCCAGGCCAACTTCCTGCTTTGGCGTCTGGGCGTCTCTGTCGGTATTCCTCACGGGGGCTGAACATGACGGACCGAGCGTCCGCTCGGCTTCAGAGGCCCTGGAAAGCAAGGAGGAGTAGGCCATGGGAAGGAACGGCTGGATCGTGCTTGGGATCGTGCTCCTGGCCCTGGCGGCAGGCGCATTCTTCTTGGAAGGCTTCTCCTGGGTGACCGAGGAGACGGTCATCGATGCCGGCCCCCTCCAGGTGACGGCTGAGGAGGAACAGCGGGTGGGCTTGCCCCTCTGGGCCTCCCTGGTGCTGGGCGCCGGGGGCGTCGTGGCCCTGGCCGTGGGGATGGGCAAGAAGGGCTGACGAGGGCGACGGCCTTGGCTTCTCCCGCTGGTCGGGAGCTGAGTCCACCCTGAGTCGAGGATTCTCCGTGGAGCCCGGGTGCCGGCCTTTGTGCCGGTCTACCCGGGCCCCATCGCCTATTCTGCGGCTAACGGAGAGGCCCTGTCGGGATCAGGCCAGGAAACTCCGGAGCATCCATTTCGTCTTCTGGTGGACCTGAATCCGGGCAATCATCAGATCTTCGGTCTCTACGTCGCCGGCCTCTCCGGCCACGTCCCTTGCCCGGGCGAGGTCTCCCACCAGCTGCTCATTCACTTTCAAGAGGTGGGTGACCATCTCCTCAGGGGTGGCATCCTCTTTCAGTTCGTCCATTCCCGCCATCTCGGCCAGGGCCTGGAGACCTCCCGGAGCCAGTGCGCCCAGAGCACGAATCCGCTCGGCCAGTTCGTCGATGGCTTCGAAGAGCTCGGTGTACTGTTCCTCGAAGGCGTCATGGAGGGAGAAGAAGGAGGGGCCCCGCACATTCCAATGGCAGAGATGTGTCTGGGCAAGGAGGGCATAGCTATCGGCCACGACCTGCCGCAGGGCATGGACGACAGCGGAGTCGGTTTCGGTGTCTGGAGCTTGGCGTTCGGTCATGATTTGGTCCTCAGGGTCCAGGAGTTCAGAAGTCCAGCTGAGGGGTCCGCAGCGTCCTCCGTCCCGCCCGGATGACCGTGCGGCAGGGGTAACGTGCTTCCCCACCAGTTCTTATGCTCCCCAGACGAGGACAAGTTCCTGGGCGGCAGGTGACCCAGGAGGCCGTTGAAGAAGTACAGGGCGTCACCGTTGGGATTGCCAGGAGGGTCTGGACTGAGACGGTTTCAGGGAACGGTTCCCTCCTCGCCTGCCCGAGTGGCGCGATCCATCGGCTGGGGCGCGGCTCTCGTATCTCGTTTCCCCCTCGCCTGCCCGGGTGGCGCCTCCTTCAGCGGGTCCGGCTGGGAACCAATGGGCGTGAAAGGGACTATCGACATCCACAAGGCATCTTCCAGGCGGATGGCTGCCAGCGGTTCAGTCCCCGCCCATTTCCATTCCACACTCAGACCCCTCGTTCCAGCGGCCCTTTTTCAGGAGGTTTTCAGTTGAGTCCCAGGAGACGTCGACACCAGTCTCCCCTGCCCCGGGTCCTGGCGGCCCTGGCCATCCTGGTAGTTGTCCTCGGCCTGGGATGGTTCTGGTTCCAGTCACGGGGCGAGCCGGAGCCCACTCCGCCGCCTGTGGAAGAGACACAGCCACCGGTGGCAGAACCTGGAGACACACTTCCGGACGTTCCCCCGTTGGACCTCCCGGAGTTGAGCGCCAGCGACGAGTTCATACGGCAGATGGTATCCCGCTTGTCCGAGCATCCCCAGCTCGCTGCATGGCTGGCCACAGACGAATTGGTCCATCGATTCGTGCGGGTGGTGGTGGATCTGGCCGGTGGCTCCAATCCAGCCGCCAATGTGTCCCACATGCGGCCTGAAGCCGACTTCTCGGTTCGGGAATCGGAAGGGAGGATCTACATGTCCGAGGCCAGCCACGAGCGGTATGACCTCCTGGCCGCCACCTTCGCCTCCCTGGATCCAGAGGGCACGGTACGCCTCTATCGGCAGCTCCGTCCCCTCATCGACGAGGCCTATGCAGAGATGGGGATCCCCGACAGGAGCTTCCACGAGATGCTGGAGATGGCCATCGAGAATCTTCTGATGGTGCAACCCCGAGATGAACCACTGGAGCTGGAGCTGGTGGAGGGGATCTACGAATATGCTGATCCTGATCTCGAATCGCTGGGTGGAGCGGAGAAGGCATTGCTCCGAGTGGGTCCGGAAAACACCCGCCGCATCCAGGAGCATCTGAGGGTGCTCAGGTCCGAGATGGAGCATTGAGCCTGAGGGTTCCCTGCCGCTCCAACCCAAAGGGAGAAGGCGGGGTGCGGCCCTGGGTCTCCTGTTAGACTCCCTGGATCTCCTGGATGAACCGGGTCAGCTCTGCCAGGTCGAAGGGTTTCTGGATTACGGGGATGTCCGGACGGTCGGCGGCGATCTCGGCCTCTGGGGTTGCCAGGTCTCCTGTGATGAAGATGGTCCGGCCCCGGTATCCCGGGTCCAACTCCTCCAGCGCCTTCAGAAGGCGTCCTCCGTCCATCCCCGGCATCCTCAGGTCGGAGAACACCAGGTCGAAGCTTTCGTCGTCAGGAGGATCTTCGGCCAGGGCCAAGGCCTCGAAGCCATCCCCGGCCAGCCAGACTCGGTGCCCAGCTCGGGTCAGGGCCCGGTCCAGAACCTGTCGGATGGCCGGTTCATCGTCCACCACCAGGATACGGCACGGTTCCAGGTCCAGAGCGGCCGGCCCGGGGGAGCTGGGATCGGCAGGGTCTTCTTCGTTCTTCCGGGATACGAATGGGGGCAGCGTGACCAGAAAGAGGGTTCCCTCCCCCACCCGACTCTGGACATCCACCTCACCCCTGTGCTCTGTCACGATCTGGTGCACCAGGCTCAGGCCCAATCCCATGCCCTCGTTGGGCTCCTTCGTAGTCCAGAAAGGATCGAAGATCCGGGGGAGATCCTGGGCTTGGATCCCGGGGCCCGTGTCGTAGACCGACAGGGTGATCCCGTCCCGGGCTGACCGGGTCCGCAGGATGAGCCGCCGGTTCCCATCTACCTGGTCCAGGGCCTGCTCAGCGTTCACCACCAGGTTGAGGACCACCTGCTCCAATTGGCTCGGATCGCCGGCCACAGGAGGGAGATCGGAGGCCAGGTCGGCCTTCACCTCGATGTCGCGGGTTGCCATGGAGTAGCGCCGGGTCCGGATGACGTGGCGGACCACCTCGTTCAGTTCTACCTCCTCGCGGTGCCGTACATCCTGGCGGCTCCCCCGAACGAGGCGTCGGAGATTTCCCACGATCCCGGCGGTCCGCTCGGTCTCCCGACGGATCGTTCGGAGAATCCCAACCGTCTCCTCGTCGTAGTCGCTCTCCTGGAGGATCTGAACCAGGCCCTGGATGGCTGCCAGGGGATTGTTGAGCTCATGGGCCACCCCACCCACGAGGGTGCCCAGGCTGGCAAGCCGCTGACTCCGACGGAACTGTTCTTCCTGGGCTATCTCCCGGGTCACGTCCCGAGCCAGACCATGGATCCCGGTCACGCTCCCATCCTTTCGAATGGCGGTGGAGACCACCCGGATGCGACGACTCTCACCGGAGGCGTGTTGGATGACCAGGTCCGTCTCATGGACAGGCCGAGCGCCCGTCACAAGTTCCCGGAAGTGCCTCCGGGCCGGAGGCAGATCCTCAGGGCTGAAGAAGGATTCGAACGACGTTCCCATGACCTGGCCGGCCGGCTTTCCAACGAGCCGTTCGCCTGCCGGATTCACCTCCATGATCCGGCCCTCCGTATCCACGGCATAGATGGCATAGGGAGACGCCTCCACCAGACGGCGGTAGTGAGCCTCCCGCTGCCGGAGGGCCTCCTCTGTGGACCGCCGTTCCGTCACGTCCTCAGCGATGCCGGCGGCGCGGTGGTACCGGCCCTCCTCATCGTGGATGGGAGCGCCCACGATCCGCATCCAGCGACGGACCCCATCGGATCGGCGCGTTATCCGGAACTCCACCTCGCTCCGGACTCCGCTGGCCATGGCTGCTCGGACCCTGGGTCGATCCTCCGGGTCGATCTGGGAAAGGACACCCAGAGGAGACTCGTACAGTTCGTCCAGGGGGACGCCCCATAGCTCTGCCGCTCGCGGGCTGATATAGAGCGCTTCCTTGAAATCGGCTGTGTAGATCCAGATGGCCTCAGAAATATGATTGGCGATCTGCTGGAGGCGGGTATGGCTCTCCGCCAGAGCCTGCTCCTTCTCTCGGCTCCGGACCAGTTCGGTTCGAAGGCGGATCTCGGTGATGACCGATCTGGTCAGTCCCTCCAGGGTCGCCAGGTCGTCTTTCGACCAGGTCCGAGGTTCACGGTCGATGACGGAAAACGAACCCAGAACCTCTCCACCCTCCATGACCAGGGGAAAGCCGGCATAGGCGATGATCTGGAGGCTTTCGATTCCCGGGTTGTCTCGCACCCGGGGATCGGATCGAGCATCCTCCACCACCAGGGGTTCTCGCGACTCCACCACGTGCCGGCAAAAAGAGTGGGCGATGGGGGTCTCCCGGGCGGCTTCCCACTCAGCGGGCAGCCCCCGAGAGCTCTTGAAGAACTGTCGATCCTCGGCAAGGAAGGTCACCAGGGATGCAGGGGTCCCCAGGATCCGGCTGGCCAAGGCCGTGTAGCGGTCGAAATCTGGCTCCGAGGGGGAGTCCAGGAGGCCCGTGGCTCGGAGTGCGTCCAGCCGCTGGGGATCCTGGATGGGGTCGGATGAAGGAGGGGTCACGGCGGGAGACATGGGGTGAGGTGGCCGGTAGAGGTGGGGACAGCGCTGGTATTCCGGTCCATCAGCGGTGGGCCGAGGAGTCCAGCCACTCATACCGGTAGGCGTTGGCCCGAGCTTGGAAGGAGACCTCGAATGTTTCGACCTCTCCAGGGGGAGGAGCCATGAGGCGGAGATGCTCCGAGCCCAACTCTCCCTCCTCTCCGTAGAAGGTGAAGCGGAGTGCCACCGGGCTTCCCGGCTCCGCTTCGTTTCCAAGGAGACGACCGTCAACACTGGTTCCCCCTGGATTGGAGCGCATGACCAGGCCCTCCACGTGGACTGGAAGCGCGTCGGCCCCGTGGAGCCGAGCCAGCGCTGCCTCTTCGTCTCCCAACTCCAGATGAGCCCGGGCCACGATGAGGGCTGCATTTTGATTCAACGGATCCAACTCCAGAAGTCGATCTCCCATTCGGATCAACTCGTTCCATGCCTCGGCGGCAAAGAGGGTGTTGGCATAGTTGAACCAGACATCCCTGGAATGGGGACGTTTCTCGGTGAGTCGCTCGAAGGCCTCAGCAGCCCGGGGAGGATCTCCGGCTCGGAAGAGGGCCACCCCCAGATTGAAAAGGGAGGTCTCAGCCAGATCGGACTCGGAGAGGAGATCGTCGTAGATTTCCCGAGCCTCATTCAGGTTCCCCTGCCCCTCCAGTGCCAAGGCCAGGTTCTGCCGAAGCTGGATGTTGGCCGGATCCCGACTCAGCTGCCGGCGGAGGATGGGCTCGGCTTCAGCAAAACGGTCCACGATGAGGAGGAGTTCGGCCAAGCTCTCTTCCACCCGTTCCCGCTCCTCCTTCCGACTGGCTGCCTCCTGGTCCGTGAGGACCCGGGACGCTGGCTCCCTTTCCAGTCCCTTCAGCGCCGCCTGGTAGAGGTCAGCGGCTTCTTCCAGCCTCCCCTCCTCCGAGAGGAGCATGGCCAGGTTCCGATGGGCCTCTGGCCTCAGGTCGTAGATCCGGGTTGCTCCTTCCCATGCCGCCACGGTTCCGTCCATGTCACCCTCAGCAAAAGCCTCGGCACCCTCGTTGAAGGCCTGAGCCCAGGCAGCCGCCCGTTCGGGTTCTACATCCAGCTCGTAGGCCGGGTAGAGCTCCTCGGCCTGCCTGAACATGGCGTCGGCCTCACCATGTTCGCCCAGGCGGGCCAGGGCCACGCCGGCCAGGAAGTAGTGGATGGGATTCTCGGGGTAGGCTTTCATCCCCTCCCGTGCCTGGGTAAGGGCCGGTTCGGGTCGTTCGGACCGGAGGTAGAGGGCTGCGGTCTGGGAGTGGCGGGTCTCCGAGGGAGGCGTGCCCAGTTCGTAGGTGATCCCGGTGGGGGAAACCACGGGTTCTGGCGGTCCGGGATCCACAGCCGCACAACCCCCCACGGCCAGGCAGGCTACCAGAGTCCAGAAGCGGGCCGGAGAGGTCACTTTCAGCCCTGCACGTTGCTGGTGGGTGGGTTCGGATGGGGCGGGGCGGGGAAAGAATCCCTACCCGGAATCGGTCTCATGTGCCCTGCCTGTCTACCAGTAGGAAAGCCAGAAAATGACGGCGGTAGGCACCCGAACCCCCTCCTGTCGAGCGGGTCGGAACGCCACCACGTCCATGAAGAGCTCCAGCGCCGATTCGTCCAGGTCTTCCCGGCCACTGGACCGGTTGATCTCTGCCCACTCCACGGACCCCTGTTCGTCGATCCAGAGAGCCACGCTGAACGAGCCTTCCGGGCGGGACCCGGGCTGTGCCACCCCGAACCGCTCCTCCAGGAAGTCGCCTACCTCCGAGGGGTTTCTGAGGAGGATCCAGTTCGATGGTGCGGTAAAGGCCAGCTCTGGGCGGAGTGCGGAGAGGCGTTCCAGCTCCAGGACCTCGTCGCGAGAGAGACGCTCATAGTCCAGATCGGAGGCGTGCTCACGGATGCGTGTGGCGTCCTCACCTTCTTCATCGGAACCGCTGCCCTGGCTTGCTTCTCCATCCTGAACCAGGGGCTCCGGTTCGGGGTCGGGCTCGGGGAGGGCCGGTCGCAGGGCAGCCAGCCGCTGAAGGTCGGCCGATCCCCCCGCCTCGTGAGATGCCAGGTCCCCGGCGTCGGGGCCCCTTTCGGGGGCGTCGTCCACCCCCTCCCCCTCCGGTTCGGCTTCGTCCGTTCCATCGTCCAGGAGGGGAGGCGCCATGAACCCCCCTGCCCCACCGGGGGGATTGGCGTCACCGAGGGCCACCAGTTCCATTGGTGAATGGAGTTGAGCAGGTCCCGCGGTCAGCGGGGAGCGAATCCATTCCGGAGACCAGAGGAAGAGAATGAGGTGCAGAAACGCGGCCACCACAATCGCTCGCTGAAGACGATCAGCGGCTCCATCTTTGAAGCGGTCATTGGCCGTCCGGACATGCCAGCCGTCCGGTTCCTGTTGACGCGTCGGCATCCTCATGAGACTCTCTCGGAGCGACACCCTCTCTCGGATACCCAGCCCCGGAGAGTCCCGAGGAGGGGACCGCAGGCCAGCGGATGGGGATTCGAGCCACTGCCCTCGGTATCTTCCAGCCTAAGAGACGCCGGTGCTTGGCGCAACTCAGCTTACAATGGGCTGGCAGAGATGCAGGTGCGGCAAGGAGATCCGGAAGCTGACCTGCGTCAGGGACTGACAAGAGGCTTACAGGAGGAGGTCTGGAGATGAGAAGCGTCCTGCCTTCCGTGGGAGCCGTCATAGCGGTGGCCGCGCTCCTCGCATGGCTGGTGCTGAACACGGCCAACGGGTCGGATGAAGCTTCAGGTCCGGCCCCGGAGCGGGTGGGGTTGCCTTCATCCGAGGGAGAAGTCCCCAGTCAGGATCGAGACCTGCCTCAGTCACCGGACGGGTCAGCCCAGGCCGATCCGTCGGAAGAAGGCGACCGGATCCCCTGCCGTGAGCCCCTGAAATGGCATGTGGCGGCGGTGGATCCTCGCTTCGGGATGGGCATGGACGAAGTGGAAAGGGTGGCATCCCGGGCTGCAGCCCTCTGGAACGGGGTCCTGGCCCGCCCGGTTCTGGTGGCTGAGGATGGGCTTGGCGTGGCCATCCGGCTTCTCTTCGACGACCGACAGGAACGGACCCTGGCCCGCCTTGAGATGGAGGCAGAGTTCCAGGTGATGGACCGGGAGTTGGAGGAGCTTGCTTCCGAGCTTGAGGCAGCCCGGACCGACTGGAAGGAAGCCCGGTCGGTGTATTACGCCCAGAAGGATGCCTACAATGCTCGCCTGGGGAACCATAACCGGGAGGTCCGGAGATGGAGCCAGGCTGGAGGCGTTGCTGGGGAAGAGATCGAGCGGCTCCAGCGTGGTGAGGACGAATTGGCCCGGAAGGACGAGGCCTTGAAGGCAGAGGCTCTACGTCTCGAATCCTGGGATCGACAGTTGCGGGAACAGGCCGCCTTCCTGGCCCGCCGTGTGGAAGATCGCAATGATCGGGCAGCTGTGGTGGAGGAGGCCTTTCCTCCTATCCCCGTGGAATCGGGCAGCTATCGGAAGACCCTGGTAGAGGATCCGGATGGCGCAACCCGAGTCGTCCGCGAGATGCGAGTGTACCGGTTCGATGACCAGGGCGATCTGGCCCGGGTCCTGACCCATGAGTTCGGCCACGCCCTGGGACTTACGCACGCGGCGTCACCGGACGCCGTCATGAGTCCGGAGTACGGCGCCTCAGCCCTGACAGGGGAGGAGCCGTCCATCCATTCGGAAGATCGATCTCTCCTTGGAGAGCGATGCGCGGAATCCTTATGAGGATCGGCCCCGCACGAGTCTCCTGACCAACTCCAGAGACACAGTCATGGATCAACCCAGCCGCTTCCGACCACTTCCCCGTTCCGTTGTCTTTGGGCTCCTGTCCCTTCTTGTCGTCACGCTCGTTGTCACGGCTGCCGGAGCAATCCTCGAGCCTGGGGCACGTGGGGATCATTCGGGGACGGAACAGATCGTGGGAGCCCCGGACCGCCCGGTGGTTCTGGTCACCGGGTCGACGGCCGGATTAGGTCGAGAATTGGCTCTGGAATTGGCCTCCCGTGGGGCGCACGTCATTGTCCATGGTCGGAACGAGGAGCGGGGTCGGGAGGTCCTGGAAGCCATCCAGGACCAGGGTGGGGGAAGCGCCAGCTTCTACCCGGCGGACCTGGCTTCCCTGGACCAGGTCCGGGAGCTGGCCCGAATCATCGAAGCGGAGTACCCTCGTCTCGACCTCCTGGTGAACAACGCCGGTGTGGGTCCTGGCGCACCTGGGCACGAGCGGGTCATAACGGAGGACGGCCATGAGCTCCGTTTTCAGGTCAACTACCTCTCTGGGTTCCTCCTCACTCGGATGCTCCTGCCCCTCATGCAGGCGAGCGCACCGGCCCGGATCGTGAATGTGGCCTCCCGAAGTCAGCGGGAGCTGGATTTTCAGGACCTCCGGTTCGACCAGGGCTATAGTGGCTCACTGGCCTATGGACGAAGCAAGTTGGCCCAGATCCTCTTCACCGTGGACCTGGCTGAGGAGCTTCGCGACTCGGGTGTTCAGGTCTTCGCCGTCCATCCGGCGCCGGCCATGGATACGGAACTGGTGCGGGAGACGGGTGGCCGGCCTCAGAGCACCGTGGCCGCGGGGCTGAAATCGGTGCTTCAGGCCATCCATACCCAGGACTTCGAGAGCGGCACCTACTTTCACGAACTGGAGGCCGCGCAGGCTCACGAGCAGGCCTACGACCGCCAGGCACGGGAACGACTCCGGGCGCTGAGTGAGGAATTCACCGGAGCGCCGCCCCTTCCGTCGAGTCTGCGCCGTTGATCAGAGGTTCCTGGCCCGTCGGAGGTGGAGGCGGATCCGACGGCATCTACGATGAGAACATGAGGTGGAGGAGGCGACGGGCTAGTGCCCTGCCCTTTGATCACCCTTTCTTTCCACCCAGATGGGAGGATGAGGCATGCTTGGACGAAGTCGACACGTAAGCGCAACCCAGGCTGGTGGGGGCTGCACCTCTCGAGGCTCCAGGCCCGGGTGGGCCGGAACGTGGGTTCGGGGGAGCCTCCTCCTGGCCGTGGCGCTTGTCCTCGTGGCGGCCGGGTGCAATGGAGACGCCCCACCAGCCGAGGACACGGGAGTGGACGAGGTGGCAGCGGCCCAGGATATCCAGGCCCGCTTCCTTGAGAATCTCTCGGTGCACTGCGGTGAGGCCTTTCCCGGACGGCTGGCGGTGGCGCCGGTGGGAGACGAAATGCTCACCGGCACCGAAGAGCTTCTGGTTCATTTCCGGGATTGTGAGGCTGACGAAGTTCGGATCCCCTTCCATGTGGAGGTGGAGGAAACTGAGAGCTGGGACAGCTCCCGGACGTGGTACGTCATGCGAGTGGCCGACGGACTGGAACTCCGACACGATCACCGGGAAGACGATGGATCGGAGGATGACCGAACCTGGTATGGTGGATTCTCCATGGACACGGGCACACCGAATCGCCAGGATTTTTCCTCACCTGAACGAACCGAGGCCGCCGGGGTTCCGGTAGGTTGGCGGATCCAGATCGAGCCGGGCGTTGTCTACCGGTACGGGACGATCCGGGAGGGTGAATACACCTGGATGGTGGAGTTCGACCTCTCCCAGGCCATTGAAGGTGAGATCCCCGACGCCTGGGGTCACGACGAACCGCCGAGCCGGATTCCCGGACCTCCGTGATCGGATCCATGGGCCCGCCTCCCTTTGTCTGGCTGCCACGCTGGAGCCAGGAGGGGATGGGGCCAAACCAGTGAAGCACCAGGATTCCCATGGCTGAGGTCCAGACCAGAGAAGCCACCGAGGGTGACGTGGAGGAGATCCGGGAGATCTTCCACGAAACCTACGGCGACGACTATCCCTTCAGGGATTTCTACGACACCGAGTGGCTCAAGCGAGCCGTCTATAGTGACCGAGTCCTCATGGTGGTGGCCCAGGAGGGAGCGAACGGCCCGATTCTGGGGACTGGCTCCGTGGACCTGGATACGGGAAGCCATTCCGATCTCCTGGGGGAGTTCGGGCGTCTGGTGGTGAAGCCCCAGGCCCGGGGCCGAGGAGTAGGACGTGCCATCATGGCCTTTCGGGTGGACCTAGTGGAACCTCGGCTCCATGTGGGGATCGTGGAGAATCGGACCGCCCACCCCTACTCCCAACGGATCTCCACCCACTTCCACTTCTCTCCTGCAGGGTTCCTGGCCCTGAAG
>PWWP01000199.1 GCA_003562075.1 Gemmatimonadota bacterium | reverse complement strand
TGGTTCTGCCCGTAGGAGGTCCGGAACCGAAGACGGCCCAGGACCTTCACGATCTCGGTGTGAACGTCGTGGGTGCCCAGGTCGTAGAGGGCCTGCTCAGCTGCCTCCCGCATGCCCTTCTCCACCTCCTCCCTGCTCTTCTCCACCATCTCTTCGATCCGACCCGGATGGATCCGGCCATCTTCGATGAGCCGTTCCATGGCGATCCGGGCCACCTCCCGGCGGATGGGGTCGAACCCTGACAGGACCACCGCTTCCGGTGTGTCGTCGATGATCACGTCGATCCCGGTGGCTTGTTCAAAGGCCCGGATGTTTCGGCCTTCCCGGCCGATGATCCGTCCCTTCATGTCATCGGCTGGAAGCTGGACCACCGACACTGTGGCCTGGATGGACTCGTCGGCGGCCATCCGCTGGATGGCCAGGGCAATAATCTTCCGGGCTTCCTGCTCCGCTTCCCGCTCCGCCGCCTCCCGGATCTCCCGGACTCGATGGGAGGCCTGAGCTCGTGCCTCGTCTTCCACCTCGGCAATCAGGTGCTGGCGTGCATCTTCCGCGGTCATCCCGGCCAGCGATTGCAACTCCTGTCGAGCCTCGGCCAGGGTGTCTTCCGCTTCCTTCTCCCGAGCCAGCACCCCGTCCTCTCGCTCCCGGAGTTTCTGGGCCCGCTCATCCTGAACCTGATCCCGCTCATTCAGGACGTCGAACTTCCGATCCAGGGAATCGGATCGTTCCGACAACCGATGGTCAAGCCTCTCCAGCTCCTCCCGGCGCCGGGCCTCTTCCTTCTCCCATTCCTCCCGGAGTCGGACAGCCTCCTCCCTGCCCTGCAGCTCCCCCTCCCGGATCAAGCTTCTGGCTTCTTCCCGAGCCCGCTCCAGGATACGACTGGCCTCATCGCGGCCTGCGCTCCGATCCGCTTCCTGCTGGGCTCGCTCACGACGTCGACTGACCAGGAAACCTGCTATGACACCTGTGAGTAGACCCAGGATGCCCGTGGCGATAACCAGGAGCTGGGGGGGTTCCATATCTATGACTCCGAAAGCAGGGGACACGCCCCTGCAAAATGACAGAAGGTCCGATTCCCGGCGCCGGCTGAATCAGCCGGGAATGCTGACTCTGGTTGCAGGAGGAGAATAGGAATCCCGGTTGGAAAGCCGCAAGTTGGAGAGGAAGGCGAACAAACCATTCAGTCGTCCTTCTGCAGTTCCTCCTCGATCCGACGCACCAGGTTGGTGGAACGGGACCGGACTTCACGCTGGAGTCGATCCAGCTCCTCGCGGGTCTGGAGGTACTGGTCAGTAAGGGCCAGGGCTGCCAGGATCACCGCCCGGTGGCCTTCCACCAGGCCGGACCGCTCCCGGATCTCCTGGATCCGTTCGTCCAGGAAGGTGGCGCACCGTCGGGTGTAGTCCGGGTCGGCGGCTGAACGAAGATGGTGCTCCTCTCCGGCGATGCGTACCGTTACGGTCTGTCGAGTGTCTGCGTCGCTCACCGCTGTTCCTCCAGGAATCGGATCCGGGCCAGCAGGCGGTGAATTCCCTCCCGCCCTTTCCCCAGCCGAGCTTTCAAGTCCTCATTCTCTTCTTCCAGTTCACGCACCCGATCCTGAAGCCGAACAGGATCCGCCTCTCCCTTCTGGAGTCCCTCCAGAAGCGCTGACAGCTCACTCGTCCGTGTTCGGGAGCGGTGGAGCTGTTCCTTCAGCTCCATGACCTCGTCCAGCAATTTTCCTACGACTACTTCCAGACGCGCCAGTGCCGCCCGCTCTGGAGCCTCAGTCTCCCTGTCCACGGATTCCGACACCGAGTTCCTCCCGAAGCATCTGCGTCAATTGGTCCATCTCCCGGTCCACCTCTGCGTCCGTCAGTGTCCGTTCTTCAGCCCGGAAGTGCAACCGGATGGCCACGGATCGGGTGCCCTCGGGGATCCCCTCCCCTTCATAGACGTCAAAGACGCCCACCTCCTTCAACTCCGAGCCGCCGGTGCGTTGGATTCGGGACACCAGGTCGGCCACCGGGTCGCCTGTTGGGATCAGGAGTGAAAGATCTCGCTCGATCCCAGGGCGGGTCGGGAGGGCCTGGTACTGGTGAGCCCGTGCCGTGCGGGGATTTGCCGGGAGGTGGAGCTCAGCTCCCCACACGTTTCCAGCCCAGGGAGGAAGATCCATGTCAGCGGGGAGCACGCGGCCGCACTCTCCCCGGATGTTTCCGTCCCGGTCCATCACCTGGAACCGGACGTGGGGGTCCAACCCTGCACCAGAAGAATCCCCCTTCGCGGGGACGAGCCGCAGTCCCGGCTCATCGATGACGGCCAGGATCTCCTCCATCATCCCCTTGAGATCCCATGGGTCCAGCGGCGTCCCCTGACCGCTCCAGTGCTCCGGCTCCCGTTCTCCATGCAGGACCATGGCCAGGGAGGTGTCTTCCCGGGGCAGGCCACCCACCTCTCCCCTGCGGAAGACCGTACCAATTTCGAAGAGTCGAACGTTCCTGTTCCCCCTTGCCAGGTTGTACTCCACCCGTCCCAGGAGGCCGGGGAGAAGATCTCGACGGAGAAACCCTTCCCGGGCCGAAATGGGGTTGGCCAGGGCGACCTCCCCCTTGGCGGCGAAGGCCAGGGTATGGCCTTCCAGGAGCCCTCGCCTGGTGAGGTGGTCCCGCAACCGGTCTTCGAGGATGAAGAGGGGGTGGTCCGGCACGGTTCCGGGTCGGTGGCCACTCAGCTCTGCAGGAAACGCATTGTAGCCGTGGGTCCGAGCCACCTCCTCGATGAGATCCACCTCCCGGCTCACGTCCCAGCTCCGGTACCCTGGAATCTGGATGTTCAGCCGATCCCCCGAGCGATCCAGCGTCTCGAATCCCAGAGGACGAAGGAGCTCCTCGATCCGGTCTCCAGTGAAGGAGATCCCCAGAACCGCTTCCACCCGCTCCCGGCGAAGTTGGACCGTCTGCCGCTCGAAGGGTACGGGTCGAGCCTCTACTACAGGTCCATCCACCCGTCCCCCTCCTGTGGCCAGGATCACCTGGGCGGTACGTTCGATGGCTTCCAGGAGACCCTCCGGATCCACACCCCGCTCGAATCGATAGGAGGCATCCGTACTCAAGCCCAGTCGCTTCCGGGTCGTGCGGATGGCACCCGGGGTGAAGAGAGCACACTCCAGGAGGAGGTTCCGGGTCTCGTCGCCCACCTCCGAGTTCATTCCCCCCATCACACCGGCAATGGCCACCGCCTGGTCCGGATCGCTGATGACCAGGTCCTGGGCCGTGAGCTTCCGATCCTCCCCGTCCAGGGTTCGGATCCCCTCCCCTTCCCTGGCCTGACGGACCACGATCGTTCCATCCTGGATGCGATCCAGATCGAAGGCATGCAGGGGATGCCCCAGCTCAAGGAGCACGTAGTTCGTAGCGTCCACCACATTGTTGATCGGGCGAGCCCCAGCAGCTCGTAGCCGGCGCTGGAGCCACGGAGGCGATGGCCCGACCTCCACGTCCCGGAGGACCAACCCCAGGTAAGCGCTGCA
>PWWP01000181.1 GCA_003562075.1 Gemmatimonadota bacterium | reverse complement strand
GGGAGATGGCACGGCCGCGCCATCGTTGAGGCCCTGAAGGCCCGGGACTGAACCAGGCCGCCCACTTCCGGGCTCCGGCCACCCTCAGGGTGGACGCGGACTTCCGTGCCGACGCAACCCTCTGGGCGGGGGGGGGTTGCCGCACCAGAGTTCGTCACGCCTCGCTCGCCGTAGCACTACGGCTACGCCTCGTCGTCGTTCCTACTCCGGCACTCGCAAGACCCCGGCGCGCGGCCGGACCCCACTTTCCGATCAGCCTTCTATAAGTCTGATCGGCCAGGATCCCGTTCCACCAGTTCCCATCCCTCGTCGGTAAGAGCTCGAACCGCCACCGTGGGTCCATCCACCGCCCCCAGGTGGGCAATGGTGGGAGGTTCGGCCTCCCGTCGCAGATACCCCATCCCTATGGTCTGACCGAAGCGTGGGGACTGGACCACGCTCCGAATCTCGCCGGCAGCCCTGTCCCGTCCTTCGATGAACAGGGGGGTTCCGATCGAGGGATTGGGATGCTCCCCCAGGAGGAACCCCCTCAGGTGTCGATTCACCCGACCCCGGTCTCGAATCCTGACGATGACCTCCTGACCCGTATAGCAACCCTTCTGATGATCGATGGCCCGGCGGTGGATCCCTGCCTCAGGAGGGAGGGTGTCCCGGTCCAGCTCCTGGCCGAACTGAGGCCGGCCCTTTTCGATCCGAAGGGTCTCCCAGACGCCGTGCCCGGCGGGCAGGACCCCCGATTCCACCAACCCCTTCCAGAGGGTTCGGAGGATGGGCAGGGGCGCCACCACATCCAGAGCCAGAGGCTGGACGTCCTGGTTTCGGACGATCCGAATCCCCACCGGTCCCTCGGCATCCAGCACAACCTCGTCACCCTCTCCCCAGGACTCCACCTCCCCAGGGGAAGTCGAGAAGCCCGGGATCTGTCGGTCAAGCACCCTGACAGCGTCAGGCCCGACTACAGTGAGGAGCCCCGGTGGGGAATCCAGCTCCTGGATTCGAGCAAACCGAGGAGGCAGATATCGCTTCAGGTGCTCCAGCAACCCATCCAACCCGGCCCGGGGAAGATCCAGGAGGTGGGCCCCTGCCTCTCCAGCCTCCAGACGGAAGAGCCTGAGATCCGTGATCAACTTCCCCTTGGGAGTCAGGATTGTGGAATATTCGGTCCTCCCCTTCCGGGCTCCGTCGCCTGCGTCGAATGGCTCCGGAGGCATACTCCCAGAGACGATTCCCGTGAGCATCCGGGCCGGACTTCGGCCCGAGAGACAGAGGAGCGCCCGGTGGGACCGGTCCACCACCGCGGCTCCCTGGATGGCGGCAGCGTACTCCGCTCCACTGTCCCCGTAATGTCGGGGCACCCGCACTCCGTGGAGCTGGAAGAGGACGCCCCCCGCTCGCTCATGAAGCTCCAGCAGCCCTTCCGATGCATCCGTCATCCTCGATACTTCCATCAACCGTCCTCCCACTTGAGCTGATCCACGAGCTCTCGGATGCGGCCGGCGTCGGCCGCCTCCGGCGCATAATCCAGGTACCACTCCAATTGTTCAAGAGCCTCCTCCGTGCGCCCCATGCGGGCCAGAAGCGTTCCCCGATCCCGGATCTCCCTGGCCGAAGTGGGATGGATGACCAGGATCCGCTCCACTGCCGCCAGGGCCCGGGGGTGATCACCTACGTTCAGGTAGACACCCTTCAGATTCTTCAGGAGCCGGACGATCATGTCCCGCCGTCCTGCAGCCCGGAGGAACGCCGGCTGGACCCGTACCATGCCTCCGTACATTCGATCCAGGAGCTCCTGGGCCTGATCCTGAAATCGAAGCTTGCCCTCGTCGAAGGGATCCACCAGGAGGGAGTATTCTTCCCCTCGAAAGCGCACCAGAAAGTGACCGGGGAAATTCACCCCTTCCAGGGGCAGTCCCAGGCGCCAGCCCACCTCCAACACCACCACCCCCAGGGTCAAAGGAATCCCCTTCTGGCGGTCCAGGACATCGGAGAGGAAGGAATTCCGAGGATCGTAGTAAGCGTCCCGGTTTCCCCGAAAGCGATGCCGGCTGTAAAGGAGCTTGAGAAGCTCCCGAAGGACGACCACCGGTGCCGTCTCATTGTCCAACCGATCCTTCACCTCCTCGGCGAGTTGGTCCAGGCGAGTCAGGTACGGCTCCACAGGCAGCTGGGCGTACTCCTCCCTGGCCACCAGGAGGGCGGCTCGAGCCAGGTTCACCTGGTCATCTGCCTGTTCCACTTCCCGGCTGAATTCAGCTCGGGGGGAGGGGACGGGAACGCTCACGGTAGTTCACTACAGGTTGGGCTGAACAAGGTTCTTCCCCGATGACAAGAGGAGCCAGCGTTTGCCACCGGGAACGGGGAGCCTACATTCATCCAGGTTCCAGGAAGGCATTCAGGCGTCCCGAGCGTAGACCTCGGGAACCCTGGCCATGGCAGGCGGACTCACCCTTCGGGGAGGCGACGATGGTATTGGGTACACGGTTCACGGTGGTGGTTTCCCTCATCCTCCTTCTGGGGTGTGCTGAAACCCCTCCGGATCCAAGGGCGGATGGCTCTCCATCCCTGGAGGAACGGGCAGACCGTTTCCAGGACGCGGAGGTCGCTCGGATCTGGACGCGGATGATGGAAACCATCGCTCCCGACGATGGATGGGAGCAAGCGCGATACCTGGAATTCCACTGGGCTGTGGCCCGGGATGATGGAGATCCCCTGGTACGCCAACACCGATGGGATCGGTGGGACGGTCAGGCGAGGGTGGAGTCCCCCACCGATGACGGTCCCATGATTGCCCTCTTCCAGACCGACGCTCCCGAGGACGGTCGGGTGTGGATCGGGGGGGAGGAACTTACCGGCGAGGAAGCCCGCGAGCGGCTCTCAAGCGCCCATCGGGCCCATATCAACGACGCGTACTGGCTCCTCATGCCCTACAAGTGGGAAGATCCCGGGGTAAACCTACGGTACGCCGGTCATGAGACCGATAGCGAAGGCATCGAGTGGGAGGTGGTGGAACTCACCTTTCAGGACGAGACGGGCTTGACCCCCCAGAACATGTACCGGGCCTTCATCAATCCAGAGACCGGACGGATGGAGCGCTGGCACTTCCTCTCGAACCCTGATGCCGATCCATCCCCCTCCGACTGGACCGATTGGGAGCAAGTGGGCCCCATCCACCTGGCGGTGAACCGCCGGGTGGACGGTGAGCCCTGGATCTTCTTCCCCCATCTCCGGGTGGAAACCGAGGTGCCCGAGGGCGTCTTCGATCCTCCAAGTTCGTAGGCCCGAAGAGCCCCGGCCGTTCTGGCCTGCCCCACACCCCCACGAGCTCATTGGAGCAGTTTGACAGGAGAGGGGGGATCGCCCCGGGTCGGCCGGGCTCCCCGTGCCTCAGGTGGGCCGGGCTCTCCGCCACCGACTATTCCACCTTCACCGTCTCTGCCCCACCCGAGCTGGATTGATGGATGACTGGAGGCGAAGCCGGATCCTGGGTAAAGGCCTTCTCCAACACCTGGTCCAAGGTCTCCACCAGGTGAATCGTCAGCTCCTTCCTGACCT
>PWWP01000208.1 GCA_003562075.1 Gemmatimonadota bacterium | reverse complement strand
GAGCGCCCAGGACTTCGGTACGCTCCTGGATTACGACCCGGTGCCTCTGCCCGATGCCCGGCATTTCGAACCGGCCACACTGGGACTTCAGGATTTTGCTGGGATGGCCGCTTCCCTGGAACTGATCCTGGAGGTGGGCGTGGAGGCCATTGCCGGACACGTGGCTCAGGTTCAATCGCCCCTGGTGAGCTGGCTCAAGGGCAAGGGAGAGGATGGTCCGAACGCTCCGGTGACCCCCGTGACCCCCCTGGAACCCGAAGGGCGCGGGGGAATCGTGGCCTTCAGAAGCCGGAACCGGGAGGCCGTGGCCCAAAGGATGGCGGAGGCCGGCATCACCCTGTCCGTTCGGGAGGGGATGGTCCGGGTCTCGCCCCATCTCTATTCAACACGGGGCGAGATGGAACGGGTGGTGGAGATCCTGGACGACCTCCACTGAGGACACAGAGGGGATCCTCTTCTTCTTCCTATTCGTTCTGGGTGGACCCCTTTCCTGCCCCTCCTGGGTAGCCTCCCCTTCCTGCTCCTGGGTAGCTCCCCTTCCTACTGCTGCTCCTGGGCAGTCACGGTGGTGGGTTCACCGGGGAGGGCGTCGGCGGGGTCGGGTTCAACGGCACCCGGATAGGGCCGGGAGAACGAGGCGAGCTGGATCCCGATCCGATCCTCCACCTGCTTGGCCGCCCAGGGTGAGGGGACGTCGTTGGCCATGATACTGAAGTAGATGGGCTCCCCTTCAGTGGACCGGACCACGCCGGACAACGCCGAGACCCGATGGATGGTCCCTGTCTTGGCCCGGAGGTTTCCGGCTGCCGCCGATCGATACATGCGTCGAAGCTCCCTCTGGTTCCCAGCCTCCGGGAGGGAGGTCCAGAAGACGTGGCCGTGGGGGTCCCGGTCCATATGGGCCAGGAGCTGGACGAAGTGGGAGGGGCGCGCCCGGTTCAGACGGGAGAGCCCGGACCCGTCCACGATGTGGAGGCCTTCCTCCGGCATTCCCACCACCCCGGTCAGGTAGTCGCTGAGGGCCTGTCCTCCCCCATCGAAGGAGCCATCTCCTCGAGCGATTCGTCCCAGTGCGAAGAGGATGGCGTCAGCATGGAGGTTGTGACTCCGCTTGTTCACCACCTCCAGGAGCTGGGAGAGGGGAGGGGAGTGGTGGATGGCCACTGTCCAGGTGTCCTGGCCGGCAGGACGATCCTGGGTGATGGCCGGGGCCACCATCTGGCGTCCCGTCACGGCCGAGGCATCCCGGTTGGGGACAGCCCTGGAAGTGCCGGTCACCCGGATTCCTTCGTCTCTCAACACACGATGAAGGACGGAGGCAGCGAAGGAGGGTGGGTCCGAGACGGTGATCCGTCGCCACACGTCGGCCTGGCCCGGTCGCATGACGCCCCGGATCTGGATGGGATCGTCCGGATCATCCCGGACCACCATGAGAGCCTGTCCCGAACCACCTGTCCGCCCCTGGTTCTCCAGGGGGACTACAGCTTCCGCCGGCTGGGTCAGCACTCGGGGCGGCCCGCCACCTGCACCCGGCTGGATCCGGAGGGTGACGAGGTTCTCATTGAAGGACAGGGCGGAGATGGGGGCGGCGAACCAGTCGTTCAGATCCCTGGGGTTCCACGAGTCCCGTCGCGACGGCCCGTCGAAGAAGGTGCCGTCCCCCAGGATGTTACCCCGGACGGTGTGGATCCCCTGGGACTTCAGCTCCTGGGCAAAGCGAACGAAGGGCTCCTCTGCCGAGTCCAGGAGGCGATCCGCCATGGAGGGATCGCCTGTACCGTAGAGGATGAGGTCTCCCTCCAGGACCCCGTTCCTGATCTCTCCTCGGGCCAGGAGGAAGGTGGCGAACCGGAAGTCGGGCCCCATGTGGTAGAGGGCGCCGGCGCTGGTGAAGAGCTTCTGGTTGGATGCCGGGGCCAGGGACGCGTCCCCGTTCCGGGCGAAGAGGGTGTCGGCCCGGGAGGCGGAGGTGGCCAGGATGCCCCACTGCCCCTGCCGCCCCGCTCCCGTTCCCAGGAGTCGGGTCAGTTCGTTCTGAAGCGCTCGGACGCTCTCATCGGACGTGCTGGAGACGGAGGTGGCAGAGACGGCCTCGGCCGGTGCCGACGCATAGGTGGCGAGCCCATCCGACGGCGTCGCCTTCGGGGCGAGGTCGGGAGGGGGAGCGCCGGCAGGGCTGATCCAGAAGCCCAGGAGCACCAGGGCCGGCAGTGTAGAGAGAAGCCCGGAGCGAAGGAGGATTCGGCCAGGTCCGGTGGGGTTCATCTGCTGCGCCAGTCTTCAGAGGGTCGAGGGTCCTGGTTCCAATCTCGGGAGAAGGCCCCCCCGTTCGCAATCCAGCCTTTCTATACGCCGCCCTCGGCTGGGAGATCCCCTGGCGTCTGGTTGATCGATGGGTGCAGTCGAGGATCGGGCCCGGTTCCAGGAGCCATCCGGCTCAGGGGTGGGTCCGGCTCAGGGGTGTCCGACGCAGGGGCTTCGGGCTCAGGGATGGGTCCGGGCCCGAGGGCTCAGGCCCTCCAGCGGATCCTGTCCAGGGAGGGGAACGACGACCCCTGGGTTCAGGATCCCTGCAGGATCCAGCGTCTCCTTCACCGACTGGAAGGCCTGGGCCAGCTCGGCTCCCCAGATCCGTTCCATGAAGGGGGCACGAAGGCGTCCATCTCCGTGCTCACCGGCCAGGGTCCCACCCAGGGAAGCCACCAGATCCACCACCTGGTCCAGGACGGTCCGGACCTGCTCCTCCCAGCCGGGTCGGTGGATCTCCACCAACGGATTGACGTGGACGTTTCCGTCGCCGGCGTGACCGAAGATGACGGCATCCAGGCTGGCAGCGTCCAGGATTCGATCCAGGCCCGACAGGTAGTCGCCCAAGCGGGAGACCGGAACCACCGAGTCCTCGATGAACTGGGTGGAGATCCGTCCCTGACCTGCCTCCCGGGCGATGATGGGGCTGGCGGCCTTCCGGAGTCGCCAGAGTTCTCGGACTTCCTCCGGGTTGGTTGCTCGCCGCCCGGGACCGGCAACCTGTCGACCCACGGCCTGGCATCGGTCCAGCGTCTCGTGGACCTGGTCAGCTTCTCCTTCCACCTCCACCAGGAGGAGGGCGAAGGCCCCTCGGGCCATGGCTCCGAAGTCAGGGGACCGGTCCAGCCCTGCCACTTCCAGGAATCGTCGGCCCAGAAACTCACAGGCGGTGGCCCCTTCCTGATCCATGGCCTGGGCAAGCTGGACCACCTCTCCAGGTGAGCGGGCAGGGAGGAGGAGGACCCCTCGTCGAGGGGGAACCGGGGCCGTCTCGAACTCCACCTCCGTGATGATGGCCAGCGTTCCCTCGCTCCCCGGGAGGAGGGCGAGGAGCCCAGGGTCGGGAAGGAAGCGATCCAGGGCATAGCCGGAGGAATTCTTCCGGACCCGGGGCCAACCGCTGGGGATCCCGTCCTCATCCCGGGAAAGCCGGTTCAGGGCGGAAAGCTGGGGGAGGGACTTCACTGCCTGGGGAAGCGGGCCCTGGGACGCTCCTCCGAAGCCTGCGCGGAAGGGTCGCCCCCAGGCGTC
>PWWP01000282.1 GCA_003562075.1 Gemmatimonadota bacterium | reverse complement strand
CATCGGGTGCGGGTAGGGCCCTTCACGGAGGAAGGGGAGGCCAGGGCTGCAGCCAACTCTCTGGAGGGGCAGTTGAGTAGCTGCTGACCGGTGATCTCCTGGATCCTGGAATCCAGGGGGCGTTCCCTTCAGAAGAGGAGCCCTTCACCGACGTGCCGCAGCATCTCCTTCAGGGCTCCACCTCGCCCATGACCGTGAGACCCCGTGGCGGTGGACTCCATGCTTCTTCAGCCGCCTTCTAACCTCCCAGGGCTTCCTGTCTAACCTCCCAGGGCTTCCTGTAGGAGACGTCGGGCCAGCTCCGGATCCGCTTTCCCCCGGGTCTCTCGCATGAGCTGACCCATGAAGAAGCCCAGGAGACCCTTCTTCCCACTCATGTAGGCCTCCATCTTTCCGGGATGGGCCTCCATGAGCCGCACGATGATGGGCATGAGGGCCTCTGGATCGCTTATCTGGCGCAGATCCAGTCGCTGGACCAGAGCCTCCGGGTTCCCGCCTTCCTGACCCAGCACAGTCAGCACCTCCTTTCCTCCAGTGCTGGAGATGGCCCCATCCTCCACCAACGCCACCAACCGTGAGAATTCCTCCGGGCCGAAGGGAAGGGCTTCCAGCTCCCGGTCACCCTGGATCGGCGGTAGCTCATTGATGATCCAGTTGGCCAGTGCGTCGGCCCCTGGAGGCACCTCCCCGGCGCCCTCCTCCTCCAAGGGATACGCATCCACCGCCCGTCGGTAGAAGCGCTCCAGCTCAGGGTCTCTGGCCAGGATCTCAGCGTCTACCTGACCCAACCCGAAGGCACTGGTCTCGGCATCCACCCGAGCCTGAACCTGAGGAGTCAGGGGAGGCCGTTCACCAGGGCCCTGGTCCCGGGAACGCTTCTCCTTCGACTTCTTCTTCGACTTTCCATCACCAACGCTCTTCTTCCCGACTGCTCCCCCTCCCTCATCACTCCGCTTGGCCCAGGTATCTCTCAGGGTCACGATCCGGTTGAAGACGAGTTCTTCCTCCTGCGAGGATTCCGGGTCCTGCCAGAAATAACCCACGCGTTCGAACTGATAGCGGGTGCCCGGTGCATCGGAGCGGACCGAAGGTTCCACCAGCGCCCCGGCCACAACCTGAAGTGAGTCGGGGTTCAGAAAGTCCAGATATTCCTCCGCTTCCCCCTCGGCCGCCGCACCATCCGGATCAGGGACCTGGAAGAGGCGGTCGTAGAGGTGAAGGCGACACTGAAGGGCATGAGGAGCCGATACCCACTGGATCGTTCCCTTCACCCGCCGGCCGTCGGGAGTCGTTCCTCCCCGCGTCTCCGGGTCGTAGCTACAACGGAGCTCCACGATCCGTCCCTCCTCGTCCTTCACCACCTCCTGGCACCGGATCACATAACCGTACCGCAGGCGGACTTCCCCTCCTGGGATCAAGCGTCGATAGCCCTTCGGCGGATCCTCCGAAAAGTCTTTCCGATCGATGAAGAGTTCCCCGGAGAAGGGGAGGCCTCGAGTGCCTTCCCGGTCCACGTCCCTGGGGAAGTAGGGGGCCTCCAGTTCGTCTACCTTTCCATCCGGCCAGTTGGTCAACACCACCCGGAGAGGATCCGGCACACAGAGGATGCGGGGAGCCTTCTGGTTCAGATCGTCCCGGATGGCGTACTCCAGCTTCCCCATATCCACCCTGGAATCGGACTTGGCCACGCCGATCATCTCGCAGAACCTTCGGATGGACTCAGGCGTGAACCCACGCCGCCGGAGCCCCGCCAGCGTCGGCATGCGAGGGTCGTCCCAGCCATCCACCAACCCCTTCTCCACCATGCGAAGAAGCTTCCGCTTGCTCATGATGGTGTAGTCCAGGTTCAACCGGGCAAACTCGTATTGCCGTGGCCGGAAGGGCACGCTCACACTCTCTACGAGCCAGTCGTAGAACTCCCGATTGTTCTCGAACTCGAGCGTGCAGAGAGAGTGGGTCACCCCCTCCAGGGCATCTTCCAGGGGATGGGCGAAATCATAGAGGGGATAGATGCACCAGTCCCCGCCGGTCCTGTAGTGATGGGCATGCCGAATTCGGTAGAGGACCGGATCCCGCATGAGCATGTTGGGTGACGCCATGTCGATCTTCGCTCGCAGCACGTGCTCGCCGTCCCCGAATTCCCCGGCCCGCATTCGCCGGAAGAGATCCAGGTTCTCCTCTGCGGACCGAGCTCGGTAGGGGCTGGGGTTCCCGGCTCGGGTCACGGTCCCCCGCCCCTCCCGGATCTGGGCTTCGGACTGGGAATCCACGTAGGCCAGGCCCTTCCGAATGAGTTCCTGGGCAAGATCGTACATGGCCTCAAAATAATCGGAGGCGAAGTACAGGTGGTCTCCCCAGTCGTAACCCAACCAGCGAACATCCTCCTGAATGGCTTCTACGTAGCGCTGATCCTCCGTGGTGGGGTTGGTGTCGTCGAACCGCAGATGGCACCGGGCGCCGGGGTATTCCGTCGCGATCCCGAAGTTGAGGACGATGGACTTGGCATGTCCGATATGGAGAAACCCGTTGGGTTCCGGAGGGAAGCGGGTGACAACCCGTCCGTCATACCGCCCCTCTTCCTGATCCCGATCGATGATCTGTCGAATGAAGTCGGTTCCGGGACGGGGGGACGTGCCCGAGTCGTCGGAGGTCGGCGATGAGGTCATTGGGGATCTGTCAGGGGAGAGTGGAATCCTTCTGCGGCTTGAACCAAACGTAGGGCCACCCCTGCAGGGGTGGAAGGTGGGATCTCCCGGGGGGTGTGGCCCCATTCCTTCGAATACCTCCCGGCCCACCGATCCCGGCCCAAGCCAACTCCCGGACGGATCGGGACTCCTGCAGTCAACCCTGAGCCCTTCGTCCCGGATCCATCTCTCAGAGCCGGAGCGTGTAATTCACCTTGAAGGCCCCACCCCTGGACAGGGTCTGGAAGCGGCGATCCTCCATTGGGTCACCAGTGACCTCGTTGAGCCAGTTGTGGGTCCAGACCAGGTAGACGTCATTCCCGGGGCGTACAATCCAACGGGCTCGCGCGAACAGACCGACCACTCGGGATACGTCATCGTACTGGATACTGGTGGACAGGGCGGTGAAGGGACTGGGATCCCAGTCTCCCGAAAAACGCATGAGATTGGTCTCGAAGTCCCCCTGGGGAAGTCGGACCTCGTTCCGCTCCAGCTCAGTCGACACGCTGAATCCCGGGAAGGGTCTTGCCGTGACCGCACTCGAGAGTCGTAGTCGATCACCGGACCAGAAGTCCCCCCAGCTCACTGAGGCGTTCCCGGAGACTACCCGCCGACCTGCCGTCCGGCCTGAGATCTCCCACTCGGTGGTGCTGTAGCTCCCTGGCTCCACCTCCACGGGTCCTTCCGAGGACCGATGGATAACGAAAGGGTTGTCGAGGCGCTCGAACCCCCTCCCTACGTCGAAGGACATTCGATCACCCCCCTCGAACTCCACCTCCAGGGCGGTGAGATTGGCATTCCGGGTCAGGAGCCGCCCGTCCAGGTCCGTCAGGTACTCGTAGAAGAGGGAGAACTGAAGCCGTCGAACTGCATCCACCT
>PWWP01000067.1 GCA_003562075.1 Gemmatimonadota bacterium | reverse complement strand
TGAGGTGACTGTGGCCTGTGCAACCATCAGCGGAACCATAGAGGAACTGGATGGCACACCAATGGAAGGGGTGACCGTCAATATGAGCGGTGACGATACGCAATCAACCACTACCAACAGCGTAGGGGAGTATTCCTTTGACCAGGCTGCGGGTACCAGTTTTGTGATTGAGCCAGATTTTGGAGAAACCTTCAATGACCCAGGTGACCTGGGTGACTTTGGAGTGACTTCAGCTGATGCTACCGCCATTCTCAATCACCTCAACGGCAGTGAAATTCTTACGGGTAAACCCATGATCTCAGCCGATACCCGATCTACCAGCAATGTCACAGGTGCAGATCGGATTGTAATTGTTGTCGGACTATTGGGTAATCCAATAGCTCTCAGTTTCTGGAATGCACAGAGTTGGTACTTTATCGAGGAAGGACATGATTTCAACAATCCTGCTCTTCCGTGGGATTATGCTTCCAGCATTGAGGTAGGAGGCGGTAATGGAAATATTACAGATGTTGATTTTCAGGGAATCAGAAAAGGAGACGTTACCGGCGCCATTGCTGCTGTAGATGACTTTTATAGCGGACCCAGCCGTTCCGGCAATGTGGTCAATATGGTGATGGATGAAAAAGACCTTCAGCCCGGTCAAACCGTCGAGGTGGATGTGAGATTCAGCGATTTTGAAACGATCACCTCCATGCAATTTGCTATGGAATTTGATCAAAATGCCCTTGAATTATCGGAGGTCATAACCGGTGATGTGCTGTCCGAATTCGACGGACAAAATGTGGGACTTTACGCCCTCGATCAGGGAATCATCCGCTTTGTCTGGGCAACTTCTTCGGACAATGCTCAAACACTTGCTGACGACGATGTAGTGTTTACCCTCGTCTTTGAAAGTAATGCCGTGGAAGGTAGTAAATTAAGTGAGGCCCTGGGTATATCCGAAAGCGATATCAGGCCACTTGCTTTTACCGATATGGCAGAAATGCCAATCAAAGCACTGTTTGATGAAGTCCTTTCCACGGGAGATATTTTTGGTGACGGAAGCGGTTTCACCGCCACGGCACAACCAAATCCATTTAGCGATCGAACCTCCATCCTCTTGAATATGGCACAGGCAGGACAGGTGGAGTTTGAAATATACACTGCAGACGGCAAATTGGTCAGCCATTTCACCAGGGACTTACCCACAGGCGAGGCTGAGGTCATTTTGGACGATCAAAATATTGACGGTCCGGGGATGTATTTCATCCACCTTCGTACTGAAACAGGTACAACCGTACTGAGATTGATCAATGTTGACCATTAAATTTTAAGATCATTTGCTATCAAAACGCATCTCACCATTCCACCGTAGTGGTGAGATGCCTAAAATACACATAGTTATGAAAGAATCTAATACAACTATTTTCCAGAGAAATCTATCTGCCTGCATTTCGGGCATCGCACTTTTTTTCCTTGCCTTCTTTTTACCCTTTGGCAATTCATTGTCAGCCCAGGACGACTTTCCCCTACAGGTCCAGTTTGACGATACAGAACTAGAATGTGGTGAAATTTACACTCTGGAGGTATTAGTTCCGGGGGGGTATGGTGCAGGGGCTGAAGAGCAGCCCATTATCAGTCTGTCATTTGGGGTGCTCTGGGATCCGGAATTGTTTGACTATGAAGGTCACGAAATTTTGCTCGATGATTCAGATGACGATGTCGATATTTTCATACATGTTTCTGAAGATAACGGAGAACTGAGTTTTTCTTTTTCGGATTTTAGGGATGCGGGGGCGACTGGCACCACTTTTTCAACAGATGAGGAAATTCTCACCATTGACTTAAAAGCAATAAAAGCCACTGCTGAAACAGAGGTATCCATAGGAGAACCATTGAATACTAATCCTCCCGGCGCTTTGGAAGTGGTTGATATTACGCTTGATGATGATCCAGACTTCGATCTCACCAACGCCGAGGTAGATTTGGTATCGGATTTTGAATTGGCAGAAGTAAAGGATGCAAATGTCTGCCAGGATGGAGTGATGCCGGCGTTTATTTTTTATGAACTTTCAGGGAGCAATGGGGAAGATTCCTATGACATCATTTTTGATCAGGCCGCTTTGGATGCCGGTTGGGAGAATGTAGAGGACGGATCGATTGCTATTGGGGGAAGTGTGACAGTGGATGTCCCTGAGAATGTAGATCCGGGAACTTACAATGCGACCCTGTTTGTTGGAGAGGGCGACTGTAAAAGTCCCGGAGTGTCCTTTAAAATCAATGTTTGGGAATGCATCTTCACCCTTGAGGCTGCTTTTGAAGGAGAGCCTGAGGAACTGGATTGTGATGAGACCTATACGCTGGAAGTAAGAGTTCCCGATGGTTATGGAATAAATCCCGGAGAGAATAACATACAGAGTCTTTCTTTTGGAGTGTTATGGGATGCGGTTCAATTTGAGTATATTTCACATACTGTGGAATTTGATGATCCTGATCCTGAAATTATAATAAATACCGATGTAAATTCAACTGAGGGAGAATTGGGTTTTTCATTTAGTGACGGACGTTTAGATGGGTTTAATCCGGTAGGTTCTGTTTTTTCAGAGGATGAGCTCCTGTTGAGCATAAATTTGAGGGTACTAAAATCTAATGAATCGGGCGTCATAGAATTGGGAGATGCAGATAATACTAGCTCTCCTACTCCATTGGAAGTGAGTGATATCGGAATTAATGACCTGACCTTAGACATCACCGATGCAGAGGTGGATTTGGTAACTGACTTCGAACTTGCAGCCATAGACGATTTCAGTGTTTGCTGGTCAAACACCCCGCATGTGCTGGACTACACCCTTACAGCCGGAAGTGGTGAAACCCACTACTCCCTTATTTTCGATCAGGATGGATTGGATGCGGGTTTTACAAATGTAGAAGAAGAGCCCATTTCCACCATGGGCGAGATAGCAATACCCCTGCCTGCTGATGAGACCGGCACCTTTACTGCCACCCTTTTCGTGGGTGAAAACGCATGCCTCAGTTCGGGACAGGAATTTGAAATTACTCTACCGAATTGCCTGGTTACTAATGTTACTCAGGGCATAAGTTACCTGACTATTCAGGAGGCGATAGATGATGCGGATGATGGGGATGTTATCAGAGTTTCACCCGGCACTTATGCAGGAACAGTAAATATTACAGTGCCCAACCTCACCCTTCAAGCTGTGGATAGTAATGGTGATGTAATCGATGCCAAAGACCATACAGCCAGTCCGCTGGTGCAGTTGGATGGCAACAATGGTGGTCCGGTACTTTATATAAATCAAGCCGATTTGGGTGAAATCAATATTGAAGGATTCTATGTATTTAATCAATCTTACGGAGCGATTACCATTACAGCTGCAGCTACCAACACCAGTTTAAATGCAATCAATAATCATTTGATAGCAGACAGGATAGCACCTAATAATTTCTCCTATACACCCCTACAAATAACCGGTGATGGTTCCACTGCCGTTGGCAATCTAATTGAAATATCGGGAGATTGGGGATCAAATGCCGGGATATATGTTTTCTCTGCAAATAATGTGGAAGT
>PWWP01000279.1 GCA_003562075.1 Gemmatimonadota bacterium | reverse complement strand
CCAAACCCACCCTCATCGTCCAGGGGGAGAAGGATCAGTTCGGGGCCGGAGAGGCGGTGGCCGCCGCCCTGAGCGAGCTGGAGGGGGCCATCACCCTGGTCCGGATCCCCGGGGCCGGACACTTCTTCGATGACCACTTCGAGGAACTACAGGAGACGCTGGGGGAATACTTCACCTCGGGCCCGGGAGGGGAGGCTCTCCAGCGAGGCCATTGACGACAGGGCCGGTCCGACGCGACCAGGACTGGCGGGCCAGGGTCCATCCACCATCCATCGAGGTTCATCCTTGAAGATCTATACCCGCACCGGCGACCGGGGCGACACGGCCCTCTTTGGCGGAGGGCGAGTGCGGAAGACCCACCCCCGGGTCCAGGCCTACGGCACGGTGGACGAGCTCAATTCCGTCCTGGGCCGAGCGCTGACCCTCATCGAGTCGTCGCTCATCCGGGAGCGATTGGCCCAGGTCCAGCACGATCTCTTCGCCCTGGGTGCCCACCTGGCCACCCCGGCCCCGGTAGGCGGGCGCCGGAGTCCCAGCGTGCCCCCCCTTCCCGACGGGCGGATCCAGGAGATGGAGCGCTGGATGGATGAGGCGGAGGAGGAGTTGGATGCCCTCCGGGTCTTCATCCTGCCCGGTGGGGTCCCCGGAGCGGCAGAGCTCCACGTCTGCCGAACGGTCTGCCGCCGAGCCGAGCGAATGGTGGTGGCCCTGGAAGGGGCCGTGACCTCCGAGGGGGATGCGGAGGTGCGTGAGCCGGCCATCCAGGAGACGGTTCGGTACCTGAACCGCCTCTCCGACCTCTTCTTCGTGATGGCTCGCCTGGAGAATCACCGGGCCGGCGTGTCCGATATCGAGTGGAAGAAGGACCCGGCAGACGGGCCTTCAAAGGATCCGGCCCCAGCGTCTTGAACCCAGGAGCAGGTATGCAGCCAGGAGCAGGTATGCAGAATGGATCCGTGCAGCAACACCCGTTCGCCCTCGCCGTCCGCAACGAGCGGATCCCCGTGCCCTCGGCCCGGGATCCCAAAGGCAGTCCGCCTGCCGTCATCCGGGGGGAGCTGCGCCGACCGGAGGGGGTTGAGCCGGACACGGCCGTGGTGGTGGCCCACGGGTTCAAGGGGTTCCGGCGCTGGGGGTTCTTTCCCCACCTGGCCCGGACCTTGGCTCAGGACGGGCATGCGGTAGTCACCTTCGACTTCTCCCTGAACGGAGTCGGGGCCGGTGGGGAGGATTTCGACGACCTGGCGGCCTTCGCCCGGAACACCTTCAGCCGGGAGGTGGCCGAGCTGTCCCAGGTGGTGGAGGCCCTGCGGGGAGGGGTGCTCCCCGGACCGGTGCCCGAACGGGTGGCCATCCTGGGGCACTCCCGGGGCGGTGGCGTGGCCGTCCTGGCGGCTGAGGCCCTCCGGACTGATGCCCTGGTGACGTGGGCGGCCGTGGCCACCTTCGATCGTTGGGGAGACGAGGTGAAGGAGGAGTGGCGGGAGAAGGGCCGGATCCACATCGCCAACGCCCGGACAGGGCAGAACATGCCCCTGGACCTGACCCTCCTGGAGGACCTGGAGGCGAACCGGGAGGCGTTGGACCTGGAAGGTGCAGCGGGCCGGATCCAGGCGCCCTGGCTCATCGTCCACGGGAGCGACGACGAGGCGGTCTCGATCCAGGATGCCCACCGGCTCCACCGGGCTTCGGGTGAGCGGGCCACCCTGGAGATCATCGAGGGCGCCGGTCACACGTTCGGAGCCGCCCATCCCTTTACCGGCGAGCCTCCCCACCTGGCTCAGGCGCTGGCCGTCACCCGGGAGCACCTGCAGGTGGCACTGGGGGCCGAGGGATGATCCGGGGAGCCGTGAGTTGCGGCGCCCAGACGGGCCTTGCGGGGCCCCTGGGGTTCGTTCATTCTTAACACGGTTTTTCCGGCAGAGGCGGTTCGACGGGATCCCTGGCAAGGGTGTGGTGTCCCGTCTTCTGCGCCCAGGGGCGCCGGCTTCCCGGATGAACCGTCCGAGCTATCGACCCTATCGTTCCGCCAGGCGGGCACCATATGACCTATATCATCGCTGAGCCGTGCATCGGGACCAAAGACGCGTCATGCGTCGAAGTATGCCCGGTGGACTGCATATATGAAGCAGACGATCAGTTCTACATCCACCCCGACGAGTGCATCGATTGCGGTGCTTGCGAGCCGGAGTGTCCGGTGCAGGCCATCTTCCCCGACACGGATGTACCGCCGGAGTGGACGTCATACATCGAAAAGAATCGAGACCACTTCGAGTAGCCGAGTTGCCTCAGACGAGGGTCGCAGGTGACCGGGCGCTCGGGAAGGACCGTGGCGGAGGGCGGCGAAGGTCGCGTTCCGCCACCGTCATTTGAGACAGGGTCGGAACCGAGCCAGGCTCAGAACCCGCTTTGACGAAGGCGCTCCAGGAGGGACTCCTGGTCCTCGACGGAGGGAGGTGTGGATCTCCCGATGGGGTCCAGGGAGCGGGGTGAAGCGCTCTGGGGTCCGGCGGCCAGGGCGGTCGGGCGGCACCGGAACCGAAAGATGCCAACGGCCACGGCACCGGCGGTGAGGACCGCCGCGCCGACCAGAGGGATGGAGTAGCTGGTACGCATCGGTCTGCACTTGGGCGGGAGGAGCGGGCCACGACTGCTCGTTCAGGAATGCAGGAATCATACCGAGGCCCACGGTGGGGAAAGGGCACCTCCGCGGTAAGCCTGGGGGACCTTCGGCAGGGGATTTCCGGCCTCTGGGGCCCCGGCAGGGCTTGGACAGGCCTCGGTTTTTCTTCGTTCACGCATGAATATCCGAAGGAAGGTTCGGCCATGACCGTCCCCATCCCCACCCCCCACGACGCCGGCCGCAGCGGAGATCCGGTGGCCATGACCCAGGCCCTGGTGGCCATTCCCTCGGTGAACCCGGCCCTGTCCAAAGAGGGCACCGGGGAAGCCCAGGTCACCCGTGTTTGCGAAGAGTGGCTCCGGAGCTGGGGCTTCCAGGTCCAGGTGGTGGAGACCCAACCCGGCCGTCCGTCCCTGGTGGCACGGCTGGGAACCGGATCCCCCGTGACCCTTCTGAACGGGCACACCGATACGGTGGGCGTGGAGGGGATGACCATCGATCCCTTCGATCCCCGCATCGAGGAGGGCCACATCCTGGGGCGGGGGAGCTGCGACATGAAGGCGGGGCTGGCCGTCATCCTGGCCGTGGCCCGGAAGGTGGCCCTGGATCCGGGAGGATTCCCGGGACAACTGGTGGTGGCCATCACCGCCGATGAAGAGCACGCCTCCATCGGAATCCGCGATTTCCTGGACGGGGGGCTGACGGCGGATCGGGCGGTGGTGACCGAACCCACCGGGCTGGCCCTCTGCCCGGCCAACCGGGGGTTCGTGTGGGTCCACCTGGACGTGAAGGGGCGAGCCGCCCATGGCTCCCGGCCGGAGTTGGGGCGGGACGCCATTCGGGGTGCCGGCCGGATCCTGGCCGAGCTGGATCAATACGAGGTCCAGGCTCGGGGTCACCTGAGCCATCCCCTCCTCCCGCCCCACTCCATCCATGCCGGCACCATCCGGGGCGGGACCACGCCCCCGGTCTAT
>PWWP01000210.1 GCA_003562075.1 Gemmatimonadota bacterium | reverse complement strand
TGTGGATGACGCGGCGGGTGACCCGGGCTCTGGGGCGGGGAGCTGGAGCGGCCGGAACCGATCTGCGGGTGCCCCCCGGGCCGGTGAACCAGGCTCTCTTCAGGATCTTCTCTGGCGAGGCCTACCGGCTTTCCAGAGCGTTGGTCGGCGAGACCCCGCCTCCCGGCGGCCGGGGTGTGAGCCTCATTGCGGTGCTCCAGTGCGAGCCCGGGGCGTGAGACTTCCCTCTTTGCTCCGACGACGCCTGTTGCCGGGCGGACCTTGTGGAGGTCACGGATGAGCCAGGACCGAGCCCTCACCGCCCTGGTGGTCCCCTGCTACAACGAGAGTGCCCGCCTGCGGCCTGGCCAGTTCCTGGACTTCCTGGGTCGGCATCCCGAGGTCCATTTGCTTTTGGTGGACGATGGTAGCCGGGACGAAACGTGGGCCATGCTGGAGGAGATTAGGGCAAGGGAGCCGCAAAGGATCGTCACCCTGCGTATGGAACAGAACCGGGGGAAGGCCGAGGCGGTGCGGCAGGGTGTGCTCAAAGTCTTGGAGGGAGGGCCGTCGCAGGGCGGGTCTTTCGGCCTGGTGGGTTACTGGGATGCGGATCTTTCCACGCCCCTGTCCACCCTTCCCCTGTTCCTGGAGGTATTTGCCGAGCGCCCCGACTGCCGTCTGGTCATGGGCTCCCGGGTGAGGCTCCTCGGCCGAAGGATCGTCCGGAGGCCGCTACGACACTACCTGGGCCGGGTCTTCTCTACCTTCGCCTCCCTCTCCCTGGACCTGCCGGTCTACGACACCCAGTGCGGGGCGAAGCTGTTTCGGGCAGATGACGACCTTCGAGCCGTCTTCTCCAGCTCCTTCTCCGACCCCTGGCTCTTCGACGTGGAGATTCTTTCCCGCTTCCGGGCCCTCTGGGGCCCCGAGGCCGAGAACCGCATCGTAGAGCTTCCTCTCCCGGTCTGGGAGGACGTAGGCGGCTCCAAGATCCGCCTCAGGGACGGCTTCCGGGCCGGCCTGAGCTTGGCGATGATCTGGTTGAGGCGTATGAGGAGTGAGGGTCGTCCCACTGGCTCAGTGTGACCCGGAATAGCCGGAACTCTCCGGCCACTCTTCTGGGAATCGGTATCATCTCCAGCCAATCAGGCTCGCGATTCGAGAGGAGCAAGTCATGGAGGCTCGGGTCCTGCCTCTGCTCTCCAGATTCAGCGCCGTAAAGCCACGCGTGGAGAGGACAGACAAGGATCAGATCCACGCCCCGGGCCAGGACCAGATCCCGGGTGTGTTCCAGGTCCGTTCCGCCAAGGACGGCGAAGCCGACCAAGATGCCTTCTGAATTCCGGTGGTACGGTGTGCCGAGAACCCGGTGCGGGGTCCGGTAGAGGATCTCTGGGCCATAATCCAGGTGGGCAGCAATGGTCCTGGGCTGCTCTCCCATCCCGTCTTCGGACACCAGAAAGGATACGAAGGTCGATAGGGGACAGCGATCAGCCATCATCCTCGACACGTCCCTCACTTCTCTCCCTGTCTGACCACCATGTGCCGTCAATGCCAGTCCCAGGAAGAGTGGGCCTGTGATTAGCAAAGCTGCGATACCGGCTCTTGCGGCTGCCCGCAATTGGAGGTTGTGTAATGAATTGAGCTGCGGGAGGATTCGCGACAATAGGGTTACGGTGCCTAGCACCAGGAGAATCTCAGCGTACGGGACGTGCCGGACCATGAACAAGGCGAGCCCGGTGAACACCACCAGAAGAAGAGCGACGAACGCCCATACCCACCAATCCGGGGTCCTTCGCTCCCTGACGAGGACCCAACCCACGAAGGGAATGCAAAAGGCTGCCGCCCCTAGGTGAGCAATCAGGTTCCCGGCGTCCACCACGCTGGCGGGGGGCATCCATGCCTGTCGCTCTTCGATGAGATCGAGCCAGATGCCCCAGATTCGAGGGTCGATGTCCGCTGTGGGGCCTTGGAAGAACGACGGGTATATGAGGAACAGTGTTGCCAGGCCGGCTCCGGCCCCCAGGATCGTGCGGGAGCTTCTTGTCCAAACACCCTGCCGCCGCACCGCCTTGAGCTCCTCCGCGCCTTCAATCCTGACGATGATCATCCAGAAGGTGAGGACCAGAGCACTCAGAAGGACGTGGGGGGCTGAGATTCGGTCGTACTCCTCCACGAAGAGCCTGGCCGGGGGATGCTCCAAGAGCCAGGCAACGGTCACGACGGCCAGGAGACCGACCGCAAGCCACAGGTTCTTCCTGGCGTTATCAGCCCCATCCACAATCCAGATCACGGCCCCGGTCACAAGCACCAACGCCATGGGAAGGAGAAATTCCGGCCCCACCCAGAGCCCCAGCCCGAGAACGGCTCCTGTGGAAACCGCCAACCATCGACTGTGAGGAGTCAGAATCCAGCGAACTGCCAGTCCGCACGTCAACGCGAAGAGCAGGATGAACAGGCCATGGTGATCGATCCGGCCAGGGAGGCTGTACCCCACCACGCCAAGCTGTGCCAGGACCGTGATCATGGCGTAGAACCGGAACCGCTCACCAGCAAGGGGCGTGGCCGCCCAAGCCACGGCAAAGCAGGTGAAGAGAAGAATCAGAGGTGGAAGGAATACCGCCGCGAGGTGGAGGGCCTGTGGAAAGTGGAAGAACGCCAGCAGCGGTGCGGTGGTGCCCAGAAGGATCATGTCCAGAGGCCGGGTCCAGTGGAGTACCTCTCCATAGGGGGCGTTGCTCCGTGGGATCGAGTGATCGTACCAATCTCGGGTTTCCACAAGATGCGTGACCCGGACCAGTCGCATGTAGTTGTCCGTCTCGATGAGCTGGCCATCCAGCACCTCCGGCACCACACCCCAGATCAGCAATGCGGAGAGACCCGCAAGGACGAGGGTGAAGAGGAGGTATCCGCCAATCTTCGCTCGGCCCGGTCTTGGTTGGCCCACAGCGCTATTCAACCTCGATCCGATTGAATGTCTCATCAACCCTGGCCTTCCTGAACACCTTGGGTCACCTGCACCTCTGGTTTCATGACTCCCAGGAGGTTTGTGCATGCCTCCTCCACCCTCAAGACCCCGCAAATCCTGTGCCCGATCACCTCGGTGAGTCACGATCTCCCCGCTTTACCCGAAAGAGGAGGAAGCCGTCAGGCGCCTCGGGGAACAAGGGTACGCTACGGATCCATGGCGGCCCTTCATTTTGGAGGAGTCGGAGGTAGAGTGCCTGATCCCCCTCCCGCCCGAAATAGAACCGATCTCTCGAAGGACAGAGAAGGATGAGGTCCACCCCCCTCTCCTCAGCCAATGCTCTCACCTCCTGATCGTCTGCACTGGTCAGCAGCCGATAGGCGCCCAATATGCCCTGGTAGTTCCTGTGGTAGGGTCCCGCGAGAACCCGATGGGGCGTTCGATAGAGCAGCTCCGGGCCGAAGTCGATGAACGTGGCGATGGTCATGGGCCGAACTCCGAGTCCGTCCGGGTCGGAAAGGATGGGTGCCAGCCGCGAAAGGGAGCATTCTTCCTGATCCTTTCCCGCGTCGTCCTCAGTCTCCGGTTTCGAGGGCTCTGCCGTGGCCAGGAGGACGCACCCTCCAATCACCAGGTGGGCGACGAGCAGGGTCACAGT
>PWWP01000057.1 GCA_003562075.1 Gemmatimonadota bacterium | reverse complement strand
TTACTACCCATCGCTGTGCTTAATCTTCCAGATGCAATATTGTTAGCTCCCATTGCTGTGCTGGTAGTTCCGGATGCGACATCATACGGATTCCTTCCCCGTCAACCGGTGGGTTGCCTGGTTCATCTTTTATCTCTCCCTCAAACAACACATTTCCTTCACCATCACCCATTCCCTGAACATGAAGTTGTGCAGTTGGGTTTTCAGAGCCAATTCCCACATTCACATCTGTGGTAACCTGGCCGGTTCCGTCTGTCCAGTGTATGGTGCCGGGCTCACCCTGTGGCCCCGCAGGGCCTTCAGGGCCCTGAATACCTTGCTCTCCTTGCGGGCCTTGCTCACCCTGAGGACCGGGTTCTCCTTGTGGACCCTGTGGACCTGCCGGGCCTGTTTCTCCCTGGGGACCTTGAGGGCCGGGTTCGCCCTGAGGTCCTGTTTCTCCGGTTTCACCTTGCGGACCCGGTTCTCCCTGCGGACCCGGAGGACCCTGCGGACCCGGAGGACCCTGCGGGCCGGGCTCTCCCCCGCTTTCAGCATACAAGGCATAGGGTACACTCAATAGCGGACTGGTGCCCAGTTGCAGTCCGTTTACACTGATACGGATAAAATAGGGCCCCTGCGACCAGTCTATGGCAGAAAAACTTTCTGAATTCTGACTGCCTATGTGAAGGTTCACCAGTCCGAACGTATTGGTGACGCTGCTGTGCGATTCACTGAAAACCGAACTGCCATCTGCATGGCCCTGCAACAGCTCGATAAAAACTGTTACATTTTCATTTTCCATTACTTCTCCTGAAGCCGAGCGCAGTATCGCCTGGTAGTTGAAAGCTGCGGGCGACTGGGCATATACTACAATCAATGGAAGATGAAGAAATATCAGGACTTTTAGGCAAATCAATGCCCTGATGCCGGTCAGGCTTTTGAATACTTTCATTATTTCTTTCATAGTAATTTGAATTAAGTTTAAATACTCGTCTCTCAATATGATGAGAACCCGGAGTCCTGTTTGAATGAGTTTTTTAGAACTTTAAATACTCATTCAGGCTTCATTCATAAATAGTTTTTTAATTATCTGTCATTTTCCAGTTTTTCAATTCTTTTGATGAGTTCATCAATCAAAATTTGCTGGTTGTTGATGATTTCCTGTTGCTCCTGCATACCCTTAATCATTACAGGTATCAGTCCTGAATAGCCAAGCGTTAATACATTCGAGTCGTCGTCAAGCGGCTTTACCAGTTGTGGGAAGATTTTTTGCACATCCTGGGCAAGGAAACCCATCTGATTGTTCAAATCATTTTCTTTATACCTTGTGCCCGCTTCTGAACCGGGTGATAACTTTTCGGGTATCAGATCATAATTTACGGGGTTTAATTGCATCAGTTTGCTGATGCTGCTGTCCATAGGGCGGATATTTCTTTTGTATCTCTGGTCGGAAATGCTTTGGATGGATTGACTTATTCCGAAATAGGTATCCACATAAGCTCTCCACCATTTTCGATTAGACTGTCCCCATAGCCCAAAAGAATCTTCATCTGGTCGAATTACCGGATCAATATTAGTTGATGTAAATTCCAATTTTCTGTCGTTATTAGCTAAGTGTATGATTAGCTCCAGATCAGTGCTGGCTGCACCACCGATTCCTGTATTGCCGCTTTTTAATACCATAAAGGCATCACTGTGATTATCAAACGAACCATTCCCAATTACAAAAAGGCGGTCATTATCGCTCCAACCTAATACCGAATTCGGGGTATAATGTGTATTATAGCTTCCAATTGCTGTTTCATAGGATGAAGGGGCGGTGGAGCGGATTCCAATGGCTGTAGAATAATTACCTGAAGCAGTATTAGAATGGCCTAAGGCAATGCTACCAGTCCCTGATGCGGTGGATGAAAATCCGATGGCTATGCTGGAAGAACCTGATGCGGTAGTAAAAACACCCATTGCATTACTGTAATAATTTGATGCTTTTGTATTAAATCCTGTGGCAAAGCTATAGAATCCAATGCTATCTTTATCCCATTTAAATGCACCCAAAGCTGCAACACTCCCTGCCCTAAAAGCTCCTTTATCAGGATACCACATCATACGCGTACCAGCCCCAGAGGCTGGTGGATCTCCGGGATTATCAACAACTTTATACTCGCCTTCAAAAAGTACGTTACCTTCACCGTAACCCATTCCTACCAAATGAAGCATCGCAGAGGGATTTTCGGAGCCAATACCCACATTCACACCTGTGGTAACCTTGCCGTCTCCATCTGTCCAGTGTATGGTACCTGGCTCACCCTGCGGCCCCGTAGGGCCTTCAGGGCCTTGAATTCCCTGCTCGCCCTGAGGGCCTTGCTCACCTTGTGGCCCTTGCTCACCTTGTGGCCCAATTTCACCTTGTTGCCCTGCAGGGCCCTGATCACCCTGAAGGCCTTGCTCACCCTGAGGCCCTTGTGGCCCTGGTTCACCAGGCTGACCCGGTTCACCCTCTGGCCCAGGTTCTCCCTGTGGCCCGGATGGGCCCTGCGGGCCGGGCTCTCCCCCGCTCTCGGCATACAATGCATAGGGTACACTCAATAGCGGACTGGTGCCCAGTTGTAATCCGTTTACACTTATACGGATAAAATAGGGCCCCTGCGACCAGTCTATGGCAGAAAAACTTTCTGTATTCTGGCTTCCTATATGCAGGTTTACCAGGCCAAAAGCATTGGTGGCACTGCTGTGCGATTCACTGAAAACCGAACTGCCATCTGCATGGCCCTGCAACAGCTCGATAAAAACTGTTACGTTTTCATTTTCCATTACTTCTCCTGAAGCCGTGCGCAGTATCGCCTGGTAGTTGAAAGCTGCGGGTGCCTGGGCCAGTATAGATTCTCCTGTAGTGATGCACACCAACAGCAGCATAAAGGCTATTCTTTTGATAGTATTGAGATTTTTCATGATTCAAAGATTCGTTGATTTTTTATTCTTGGTACTTTTCTTCTCTATAGTGAAATGGCAATCCCATAAGGTTATTTATTCGGGTTCAATAAGTCCTGGAATCATTTCAGGTTGTTCGGTGTTTTTTTCGCCATTCTCAAGAGATTGACCTGATTGCCGACTTAAACGTTGGTGATCATGCCAGTCAATACCCTCTTCTGCCTTTAAGCCCCAGGCTTCAGGATGAATATACTTACCCTTATGTCGCGGATGCTTTTCCAACTCAACTTCTATCCGATTGGCCCGGGCAAAAGGATCATGCCTAATTCCTGTTACCTGCCACGAAATTTCAACAAAAGGCTGGCTGGTACGTATCGTAAACTGATTGTTTTCTACACCTTTAACTACTTTGGCAAGTACAAAGTCATCAGAATTTTCAGTATCTATTACAGTAAGCTGGTAGCGAAAGTCTTCATTAAGTGCTTCAAACCATTCGGGAAATTTTATGGTGGCATAACCACGGGAGTCGGTTTTTATATTCCCATTGTAAATATTCATCATGTCAGGAGACTCCACAAAGGAATGTTGCAGGTATTTGTTTTCAGGATCAAGGGGGTGATCAATGCGAAAGGCTCCCCCACCCTTGCTCAGTGTTCCTGTTACAAAAGCGTTTCCAGAGAAATATCCTGCATAGTTGGAT
>PWWP01000327.1 GCA_003562075.1 Gemmatimonadota bacterium | reverse complement strand
GCCATGGCTCCGAAGTCAGGGGACCGGTCCAGCCCTGCCACTTCCAGGAATCGTCGGCCCAGAAACTCACAGGCGGTGGCCCCTTCCTGATCCATGGCCCGGGCAAGCTGGACCACCTCTCCAGGTGAGCGGGCAGGGAGGAGGAGGACCCCTCGTTGAGGGGGAACCGGGGCCGTCTCGAACTCCACCTCCGTGATGATGGCCAGCGTTCCCTCGCTCCCCGGGAGGAGGGAGAGGAGCCCAGGGTCGGCCAGGAAGCGATCCAGGGCATAGCCGGAGGAATTCTTCCGGACACGGGGCCAACCGCTGGGGATCCCGTCCTCATCCCGGGAAAGTCGGTTCAGGGCGGAAAGCTGGGGGAGGGACTTCACTGCCTGGGGAAGCGGGCCCTGGGACGCTCCTCCGAAGCCTGCGCGGAAGGGTCGCCCCCAGGCGTCGATTCCGGCCAACCCCGTGACCCACCTGTGAGTGCTTCCGTGACGGAAGGAAGAGGCGCCGGCCGAGTTGTTGGCCACGATACCCCCCAGCGTGCACCAGGAGGCGGAAGCCGGCAGGAATGGGAGACGACGGCCGTGGGTCCGGGCCACCGCATCCACCTTCCCGGCCACGGCACCCGCGCCGGCCCGGATCCGGGTTCCCTCCAGCCGGGGAGCGACCCAGTCCAGCCCCTCCAGGAGGGAGACCACGAGGGAGGGGCCCAGATTGCCCCCGGGCATTCCCGTCCCTGCCCCTCGGGGGATGAGGGGGATCCCTTCCTTTGCCGCCCACTCGACCAGGACGATGAGGTCATCCAGATCCCGGGGGACCAGATAGAGGGAGGGGGACGCCTGGAAGGGGCCCGAAACGAGGGACGCCCGCTGGGCGGCGTCCGGTCCGTCATGGATCGATCCGCGGAAGGCCGATGGGGGCCTGGGAGAGGACGAAGGGAGGGAGGTCAGGCTTCTGCCTGCTCCTTACCGCAACGGGAGCAGTACCCGGTGAGCTCCAGGCGGTACCCGGTGACCTGAAAGCCCTCAGTGCCTTCTTCCAGGTCGTCCAACTCCTCGGGTGGAAGGTGCCCCCCCACATCGAAGATCCGCGAACAGGAGAGGCAGCGGGCGTGGTGGTGGGGATCGGTTCGGCCGTCGTAGCGGGCCGATCCGTCGCCGTAGGTCAGCTTCATGGCAAGCCCGCAACCCACCAACGTCTCCAGCGACTTGTAGACGGTAGCCAGAGAGATGACGGGCACCTCAGAACGCACGGCGAGGAACACCTCGTCGGCGGTCGGGTGCTTGTCGGTGGAGGCCAAGAACCGATAGACGGCGGCACGCTGCTCCGTGAAGCGTTGGCCGTTGGCTTCCAGCGCCTCTCTCAGCACCAGGTCGGTCGTCTGATCCTGCTGGGGCATGGTGCGTGGGAAACCTGCAAAGAGGAATAGAAGAATGATTCTTGATAAAGGTAAGGGTCCCTCAGAAAAGGTGTCAACCAGAGGCCTCTCTCCCAGGTCCCCTCTTTCGACTTCTCCTCTGGCAGGGCTCTCTCCCACCGTTGTCCCTGTCCGGGGGAAACCAAGACCGGAACGGGCCAGCCCATCCAGACCGTTCCGCTCGGGAGGTTGGCGATGAAGCCCAGCGGTGGTCGGCACAGTCTCCTGACGCTGGAGCCCCTGGTGCAAGCGGTGCGGGAAGGGGTGGGGGAAGCCGGTTGGACCCTGTCGGGACTCCAGAAGACGACCAGCACCGAGTTCGAGGGCCGTTGGGCCGGTGAATCCACCCGATCGGCCTACCTCTTCTTCCACAGGGAGGATCTCCCGGCGGAGGTCAGCGTGGAGGTCTTCCTGGACGAGACGTCCCGCGGGCTCCGGGGAACCCTTTCCCTGGTGGTGGATGGCCCTGACCTGGGTGAGCTGGGACCGGTCCCAGCCATCCTGCAGCGGCTGGCGGTAGCTGCCGGAGAAACCCTTCCGGAGGGGTACCGGACGCCGTTGACCCTTCGCCTGGTCCTGCCCGATTCAGGGACGGTGCCCGCCGAGGCTGAGCTCCAGCTCCGGTTCAAGCTCCGATTCCCTGCTACCGCCATGGAAGCGGGGCAGTCGGCGGTGGCGGCCCTGACCTCGGCAGCCGTGGGTGCCTTCGAGCATCTCCTGGAACGGCCGGAGGTGGCTGAGCTTCTTCCGCCGGTGGTAGACTGACCGGGTACTGGAGCGGACCGAGGTCGAACTGGCCTTCTAGAAGTCTGAAGGGAGATCCAGCAAAGGGGGGCGTGTTCCGCCTTGCAATCCTTCCTGGGTCCGGCGTACTCTCTTCTCATCTGCCGCCGGGGGCGCCATTGCCCCTGAGGGGTCGATGCCCGCCTGGTGACTGGCCTGGACCGTTCCAACCCTCATCGATGGAGCCGTACCGCAGATGACTCCTCCCAAGAGCTCCCTGGACGACCTCCTCCGCGAGAACCGCCGCTTCCCTCCGCCGGCCCACTTTCGGAGCCGAGCCCTGGTCTCGGACCACGCCATCTATGACGAAGCCCGGGAGGACCCCTTGGGGTACTGGGCCCGGTGGGCCGAAGAGCTGGACTGGTTCGAGCGGTGGGACCGGGTCCTGGACTGGCAGCCCCCCCACGCCAGGTGGTTCGTGGGTGGACGTCTGAATGTGGCCCACAACTGTCTGGATCGGCACCTCCATGGACCTCGGAGGAACAAGGCGGCCCTGATCTGGGAGGGGGAGCCCGGAGATACCCGGACCTACACCTACTGGGATCTTCACCGGGAGGTCTCCCAGTTTGCCAACGGGCTGAAGAAGTTGGGGGTGGGGAAGGGGGATCGGGTGGCCATCTACCTCCCCATGGTCCCGGAGGCGGCTATTGCCATGCTGGCCTGCGCCCGTATCGGTGCCATCCACTCGGTGGTCTTCGGCGGGTTCTCTCCCACCTCCCTGGCGGACCGGATCAACGATGCCGAGGCCAAGGTCCTCATCACCGCCGACGGAGGCTACCGGCGGGGGAACGTCATCCCCCTGAAGCGGAACGCCGACGAGGCACTGGAGCACACCCCCTCCATCGAGCACGTGGTGGTGGTGGCCCGGGGTTGGAATATCGCCCGGACCACGCAGACCGTAATGGAGCCCGGACGGGACATGTGGTATCACGACGTGGTGAAAGGGGCCTCCGCCGACTGCCCGCCCGAATCCATGGATGCCGAGGACACCCTCTTCATCCTCTACACCTCCGGGACCACCGGAAAGCCCAAGGGGGTGGTCCATTCCACCGGGGGGTACCTGACCCAGAGCTACGCCACCACCAAGTGGGTCTTCGATCTCCGGGAGGACGATGTCTACTGGTGCACCGCCGACGTGGGCTGGATCACCGGCCACTCCTACATCGTCTACGGTCCCCTGGCCAACGGGGCCACCATGGTCATGTACGAAGGGGCGCCGGACTACCCGGATCGGGGCCGGTTCTGGGAGCTCTGCCAGAAGTACGGCGTCACCATCTTCTACACGGCGCCCACGGCCATCCGGGCCTTCATGAAATGGGGGGAGGAGTGGCCGGAGAAGCATGATCTCTCTCAGCTCCGACTCCTGGGGACGGTGGGCGAGCCCATCAACCCGGAAGCCTGGGTCTGGTATCACAAGCACATCGGGTCTCAGCG
>PWWP01000325.1 GCA_003562075.1 Gemmatimonadota bacterium | reverse complement strand
TTCATTCAGTTGAGAAAACAGAATGTTTTCGGCGTCGGAGTCCCCCTGAGCAATTCGAACAGCCAGGGCAATATGATCAGAATTCTGTAGCATTATCTTAGCAACGGGATGAAAAAATTAATTCAATATTTTTAAATAATTTGCAAAAAATATAGTTAGAGTGCAATGCCATCGACAAATATTAAATACGCTTTATAATAATTATACATCGAGTTCGTAATGAATGGTAAAACTTATATTGTAGGCATGCATACGAAACGGCAAAAGAGCTATATTCGGTTGTGTATAGTGGTATTTATGTGGCTCTCCGTGTCATTGATTACGATCAATGCACAGGATCTTGCACAGATAGGTAAACAACCGCCGGTCCGGCTGACGTCTGGATTTTCGATACAGTCGAACTACTATTCAGTCAATAACATACCCTACCGGAGGCAGCCATACAACTGGAACATCTCCGGAACGCCGGTGCTCCACCTCTATGGAGTGAGCATGCCCTTTTCGTTTTACATATCAAATCAGCAATTGGGATATCAACAGCCTTTCAACCAGTTCGGGATTTCACCGACCTATAAGTGGGCGACTCTTCACCTCGGTTACAGCTCTGTTAATTTTTCCGAATATACGCTTGCAGGGCGGCGCTTCCTGGGAGCGGGCGCCGAGCTGACCCCCGGCAACCTGCGCTTCGGCTTTATCTACGGACGTTTTCAACGAGCGGTAGAACAGGATACACTGCTCCAGTCTACCCCACAAGGTTATCTGTCGGGCACAACGAATGCCGCATTTTCAAGAAAAGGTTATGCGGTGAAACTCGGATATGGGAGTGAGCGCAACAACATCGAACTGATGTACCTTCAAGCAGCCGACGATACTAACTCGATCAATCAACCTCTTTCTATAGAAACGCTTGCCCCCGAAAGAAATACTGCAATCGGGATCAAGCACCGGATCAGTTTACGCGATTTATTCTGGGAATCCGATGGAGCACTAAGTATTTACACACGCGATATGCGTGCCGAACAGGTAGACTCATCCGGTCTTTCGTCTGCTCTCAAGTTTTTCCACCGGTTGTTCGATCCGCGCCTGACAAGTCAGCTATTGTATGCAGCAAGTACACAGGCGGGATATCGCGGTTCGAATTTCAATACTTCGATCCGGTATAAACGTATCTCACGGGATTTTAAGTCGATGGGTGCGTATTACTTCCAGACCGATATTGAAGAAATTGCTTTACAGGCGGGCACGAGCATGTTGAGACGAAGATTACAGTTGCGGGGCAATGTAGGTTTTCAACGAAATAATCTCGGCAGTGACCGGCTCCATACCACACACCGGCTCATCGCGTCATTCCATACCGGTATGCAATTGCATATGAACCTTCGACTCGATGCGACCTATTCAAATTTCGGTATTACCCAAACTCCAACGCAGCCCGGATTGTCGGATACAGTGCGAATAGATCAGGTGCAGCAGTCGGTGCAGATTTCTACCAACTATCGCATACCGTCGATGCTGCCGCAGGTTGTCTCGCTGCAGATCAATGTACAGGATCTCGCACCCAGGCAAAGGACTGTTTCAAACGTAAACGAGATGCGCGCAGTTAACACTTCTGCCAATTACTCGATCATTTTGCCGGAGAGCCAAATGACCCTTTCGCTATCGGGACAGGGTATCTGGCAGGATATGACGCACAGAACGGTGCGCTCCATCGGCGGCGGAATCGCGGCAGCGAAACCATTTATGCAAGCAAGACTTCAAACGCAGACGGCGATACGAGTTTTCAGTACTTCGTTTGGGGAAGATTCAGGCGGATCCACCCTGACCTTTGATGCGGGACTTAATTACAGGGTGACCCCCCGCTGGACAGTTAACACAAACCTGACGGTGACCAGCTCAAAGGGAAGCGGACAACATCCGGGCGAGAAATTCAATGAAGCGTATATAACCGTAGGTTCTCAAATAAACTTTTAACAAACAAAAGTGAAGTGTTATGAAACGATTAACAACCATCGCGTTCCTCATCCTGACCTTAGGAATAATTGACAGTGTATCTGCACAGGTACAGGTGACGTTGACCTTGCCCAATATAGGCAGTCCGTATCTGAGTGACTACATCAGCCATCGCTGTAACCGCGTGTTGACACTTACCAATCTGACCGGGCAACAGCAATCGATATATCTGCACGGGAAGGTCGAACAAATCGGCGCACCGGGATATTATATCAAAACAAAGGAGAATTTCCGACCTGCCGCGCCGATCGTGCTCGGACCGAACGAAACCAAAACGCTTTTCGCACGCGACGAAGATTGGGCGTTTGTGGAAGAACGGCATCTGGAAGACAATATTCCCGCAACCGAAAGACGGCACATTATTACATCCGGTATTCTGCCCGAAGGGGAGTATCAGGTGTGCGTTCAGGCGATTGATTTCTTTACCAACCGGCCGGTCTCGCCTCCCGAACCGGCGGGATGTTTGTTTTTCGTTGCCACGCTCGGCTCGCCGCCGCAAATCGTTCAGCCGTCTGCCGGGGAGGTCATTGATCAGGAGTATCCGATGATTTCCTGGATACCCGCCGTTATCATGCAGCCGCGGGATAATATACTCTACGATCTGTATGTCGTCGAGCTGACGAGCCGGGCGTTGAATCCTGCGGAGGTTGTTGAACAGAGCATCCTCTACCGGGGCGGGAATCCGTTTGTGTTGGAAAACCTCAGACAGACGTTCTATCAAATCCTCCCGGGCGACCCCCGCTTGAAAGCAGGGAGCCGGTATGCAATCGTTGTAGTGGCAAAAGACAGTCGGGGCAGTGCGCAGTTTGAAAATCAGGGACGAAGTGAGATTATTATTGTGGATATTGCAAGTCCCGAAGATGATGAGGAAGAGGATGATTTGATCGTTATAGGACCGCCGGTAGATGAGGGGATCGTCTCACTTTTACCAATGAGTCATCTGCAAGGACGACTCCTGTACCGATTTCATGAAGATGCAATAGGTGGATTATTAACAGGAGAACCTATTTTAATGCCGTTTAATGCCGATAATCTTATACAGCTGCAACCAGGAAACTCACTGCAAAATATGGGGTTTGAGATTGGAATCGGAGATCCGGGTGCCGGCATAGTGCCGGTTGATCCCGGTATCGGTATTGGCTGGACGCCGCCGCCGCCGCAATATATTCTTCCTGCCGGCTATAATACCAGCGGCGGTAAACCACTGAAACAGGCAGGAATACGTTTTACGGCACGTGTTGCAGTCGGCAAAAAACCAAAGATAGAGCGTCCTGAAGATTTAGAGTATGTCGGGATGGGATATGGTTTAACCGTAACGGGAGCAATGCTTGCCGAACCACTTACTTTAAATCAGGATACAAAGGTAATTGCTGCGACGACAACAGACGATAACGGAAATTACAGTGTATCATTTCTAGCAGATCAGACTTTCGGTGTACTGGCAACCGGTCCTGTGGAAGTTCAGTATGGCGTGGGTGATTTGCCGATGATTAAAAAGGGATATGGTCTCTACCGCGTCATCACGATGGAAGTAGAAGAGAAATGGTACTGTCATCCGGATATTGTGATCTTCCTGCAGCCGGGGCAATCGCTCGAATTACCCAAACAGGTAGTAACGGTCCAGAGTTATAACCTCGTGGTGAAAGTGACCTCCGCAAAAACAGGGTATGAACAATTTGCTGCCTGGGACGAAGAAAAAAAAGGATCACCAATCTTAGGCGCGATTGTAAAATTGGGCCGAAGCCAATACTATCACGATAATGCTCCTGCATCGTTTCCGAAAGACGAAGTAAGAATCGAAGACTTCGTCGGAAAAACGATCGACTTTGGTCCACATACAAAGTATTTGATAGCCGATTCAGCAATGACGGGTGCTTCGGGTACTGTAACCTTTCGCAGGCTTGTAAAACACGACGGAATAGCCGGCTGTGAAGGAATATTCGGTGATACAATGGCCGGCTCGCCTTCTGATCCGTACTACTTAGAGGCGGAGACGGATTATACAGAAAGCGATTTCAATTATTATATACGGCGAAAGTTTCAACTGGCACCCTGCGAGGGCCGCCTGGCGGGTGCTATCTATGGCAATCAGGCCAATGAGTATGCACCGCGCAGCCCCGATTACATACCGCCAACAATACCATATGTGCATGAGCTCTATCCGAAACCACCTCTTCTCTATGCAAATTCGATTGCATGGTACCCTTCAGAAGAAGAACTCCCCAAGACCACCCTTATGCTTCATGCATTCGAAGGTGGTGTGGGTGATACATACGGCCCATATATCGATACAAAAATCTATGAGACGGACTACAGAGGGCTTTTGACGGAACAATTTCCACCGGCCGGAAAGCCCGATATGTTTAAGGTCCATGGTGAGGATGGGGTCACATCCCGATATGTGCTTGATTACTTTAAGCCGGGATTCAGGAAATTTGGCTGTAATGGCTGCGGATTTGTAGACGGAAAGCCCTGGGGCGCAATTGATCCGGTAAAACTTCGAATGGGCGAGAGATGGAGAGTTACCGTCCAATTAGAACCAAATTCGTTTGTGAGAGGAAGGGTTGTGGACGAACACGGCCAGCCAATTTATGGACGCGTGAAGATCGGCGACGGACCATGGGTGAATTTTGACCCTGAATGGGAGCCCCCACAGGATGAGGAGCCGCTGTTTCAACCCGGATGGCAGCAGTTTGATTTCCAACTGCAACAGGATAGTTCTCAAATGCAGCAGATCCAAAACGAGTCGTTTACTAACCGATCGCAGCAGGCGATGCAGAATTACAGCAACATCGTTGAAAAAACAGAGGGTGGTTACCAGGTGGAATACCTCGGCAACATTTATGTATCAAAGTTTGCGCAAAAGGGTTCCATCTTCGAGACAGCAGCCCAGTCAGGCCACCAGCTTGAAGTGAAAATCCAGCCCTTCGCGAGCAACTATTTTGAAGAAGAAATCTTTTACGTGGATATTCCCCATCCGTCCCAATACAGCGGACCGGTCTATGACCTGGGTACATTTGTGATCAGTGAAAGACTGAAACGACCGAGGATTTATGTTTACGAGGGAGAAATTCCCATCATCGATCCCAATACTCTGGAGGTCATAGATTTCGGAAAGATCCCTTTGGAAGGGGCCGAAGTTTTGCTGAGCAATTTTTCTTCTCAAACCACCGACACCGAGGGCATAGCGGTGATTCCCGATTTTGGCAGCCCCTCAAACGAATTCCGACTCCGCGTAAATAAAGATGGATTCGTACCGTACGACCAATACGTGTTAATAGAGGTTTCAAAAATAAATGAGCCGTACACCATCGAAGTGGAGCTTCTGCCCGGCAAAACTCTTGCCGGCAAGGTCACGAGCGCCGACGGCGGTGCTCGTATCGAAGGTGCGCGTATCCATACCGAGATTGGCAATAACGATTACGGTCCGATCATACTTGAGACATTTACCAACAACGAAGGCAATTATCAACTCAAGGGACTCCCGGCCGGGCAGCTGAACATAACGGCAACCAAGACCGACGACCCGTCCGTTACTTATATCGGACAGTCAAAACAAATCAACACAAATCAAACTACCATGCTTGATTTTGAATTGGAAGAGGCCCCGTTTCTGTTGACGCACATCTGGAACCTGCCTGTCGTTCTGGAATCGGTGGAACAGGATGCGGACAACTGGATCATCAGCGGCGCCTTCGTCGATCTGCCGCCAAACGATAGGTTCCGTCCAGAGGTGGAGACGCAGCGGCTGCCGTTCAAAGACATTACCGTAAAGGAGGCAGGTTCGTCAGAGGTGGGCGAAAAAATTTCCGTGGAACCTGTACAGTCGAGTATTCAGACAACGACAACCAAATTCCGTTCCGTCCTCAACGAGGCGCATAACGGAGGGCACATAGTGGAAATGAGCGGGCCAAAAACTCAGGGAAGCAAGAATCACGAATACAATAAAAGTGGCAAATGGGTCTGGATTACCAATATTTCCATTGACAAAGACGCAAACGGTAACGGCCATGTGAAGACCCGGGCATTTACCGGACTTGAATACATGAGATTCGCCCACAAATACGACGGGCAGTTTTTCCTGGGTGAAACTCCACAAGGCAACCTCATCAGTGCATACAAAGGTGCTGACGAAAATAATATGCCCGAGATCTATCACCTGATGTCCGAAGCCAACCCCGGAGCCAATCCGCTCACCGCCGAGACTGTGCCGGACTACGAAGTGCACGGATTCCCGGCCGTCTTCGACCCCTACGCAAGTTATGTTCACGCGGATACATTCGCGATCGAAACCAAACTGATTGTGGACCTTCCGCTTTCGAATCCCAAGGAACTGATAGTCTCACCCGGCTACGTGTATGTGCTCACCGACAAGATCATTGTGATGGAGGGCAAGGATTCCTCGCTCGAGTTCGATCTTGAAAACTGGCGTGTAAAAACCGATCCATGGGATTTCGATCCGGACCAGGGTGGATTGATTGCGTCCGGTGTCATTCAGACGGACTTGCTCGAACTGCCCGCGCCACACATCCTCATCAAACCCAACGACATGATCTTGCCTACGGCCGAACAGATGAATTTGAATCAGCTCACCCTCGGAGGCGTGCTTGACCTGGATATACCGGACAAGCAAAATACCAGGCTAAAGTTCGATTATCCCGCGCACAATATAAAAGACCCGGATGTACCCCGATGGCGCGTACAGTTATATCACCAGCAAGTGAATCAGCCGGCAGCTGTCATTAACCCTGAGAATATGCCGGGTTTGCCGGATACTACGGTAGTTGCCATCAATGCTATAAAGAATTATTCCGGCCCGGACGGCCCCGAAGAACGAAGGTTTGATCTTACCTTTGCCCCGGGTCAAAAAGTAAATCATTACCATGTAATCGAGCAAACAGTTGTCCATGCCTCTCTCTATGAAGACGGGGTAGCGTTGTCAGGCGTAACCGACCTCGGTATTCCGGGCATGGTTACAAGCTCCGCCGCTCTGTTTATTTATACTAGGGACCAGGGCGAGGTAAAGATGCGAATACAGTCCCTCAACACCACTACTGAAACGAAAGGAAAGGTTGAGTTTCTGGGCGATGGCCATCACGAACGAATCTTCCTGGACTGGGGCCACTTTGAGGTTACGGGTGATCTCAGGATATATGATGATAACGAGAATGAAGTCATCCGGCGGACTCATCATCCTGACAAGAAAAGGCTCAGGGCCAAGCTCATTAAGAGACCCAATAACTCAAATTCATGTGGATCCAATGCTATTGATATTTGTATTGAGATCATTGACGTAGATGGGGGCCACTTGAGCGAGGGAAATCAAAAGCAGCTCATCTCACTGGGCCCGGGCAATGACGGTTGGAAAAAAGTTCTTCAGGGTTCGCAGCATGTGGTGGGAAATAATTGGAACGAACTCACATACCAGGCGCAGTTCGAAGGATTTGGTCCGGCGTTTGAGCCGGATGATCCGAACAAGAATAAAGAGGATACGATGTGGTTTAAAGTGGCGGGCGCTATAGAAACGGATATGTCAAAAAACGACCAGATCCAGCTCAACAGTATCGATACCCCGTTTGGCGGATTTAAGCTCACATATATTTTCTCGACCCAATCAATCGTCGGAACACTGAATATATCTAATTTCTCTATGGGTGCGGTGTTTATTCATAACGGGGCACTTCAAATGCTCATGGGGGCACAAGGTTTCTTTCTTGCTGCATCAGTGTTTGCGAAATATCCGACCATCGACGACATTCAGACAAATTTCATTGTAGGCTACTATCCGCATGCATTACCGGACACTACCCAGCAAATGCTGCTCGCAGGAATGCGTATCAAAAAACTGCCGGGTCACTTCGCAACAAATGGTATTCAGGGGCTTTACTTCGCTGCCAGTAAAAGGATAGGCGGTGCAACAACATTACAGGAAACACATGAAAATCCTGAATATGATCCGGAAGATGAAAATGACGACAGTGGAGGATTCTACATCGTGGATTTCCGCATGGAAGCAGGTATCGATGCGCGCGTCGGCATCGATTTCGGAGCAGGTTACAGCGGCGCCTATTTTCAGGGGCTCGCTTTCGGTGAGATACTGGTAAAGGTAAATCTGCTGGTTTGTGACATCTGTCTGGGAGCACTCGCAGAACTGGCATTTGCTACGGAGCTAACCTGGGGAGATCCTGCGAAATTCACATTAAGTGCCTGTGGTACCGTCGGGATCAGCTTCGGAATTTGTGGTATCACCGTGAACCCGACAGCAAGGATAACGATCGAAGGAGGTACGGGTGGTGTCTCTCCGAAGATCGAGTTTGGAGGTACCTGCGCCGGATTTTTAGCGGATGCTCTGGGCGTCCCAGAAAAGGACGACGACACAAATAATCTGTGTAAAGCGTATTGAACACTTAACAAACAATGGTGAATACGATGTTCAAAATTAAATTCATGATACTCGGTGCTGCAACACTTCTGTGTTCGGTAAATGCATCCAGCCAATCACTGGATGCCGGTTACGGGCAGTTTGGCGCGATGGTGTACTGGCAGGGAGAGCTGCCTCCCGCGGACGGGGCACAAATCGTGCGTACATCCGAAGGAAACAATGAAGAGATGCGATGGACCATTCGAACGGCGCAAACTCCGGAAGAAGTCCGTCACAATCTCAACCGCAAACCACCGGTTTTCAAAGATCTGTTTTCTTTTACCGAACAGACCACAACCCTTTTCTTAGACAGACTTGCCGGAGCGCCGAGCGTAGAGAGGATTCCATATTACCAATTTCCCAGTGTGCTGTACGCGCTGGGCCTTGCTGTTTGGGATACGACCGTTGTACATGGTGAGACCTATCGCTACCGGATCATGATTGACGGTGCTGCGGTCGATGATGGTGTGCTGCTTCGGACAGAGTTGAGCACTGATTTCGACTGGTTGCCAACATTTACCAGCGCCAGTTACGACCGGCTCGACATCCAAAGCCGTTGGCATATTCCATATGAGAAGAGAGCCGAAGTCATTACGTTCCTCGGGTACCGGAGCCCGGCCCCTCAACCGGACTTCCGGACAGTCGATGGCATCAGGGAATTTACGGTGGTTAACGACAGTCTATTTGCTGTATTTACGGATACCACCAACACCGAGATGGGTGTGTATTACTATATAATCCGCCCGGTGAACCGTTACGGAGAGTTAGGGCCGATATCGGAATATGCACAAGGAGCGAGTTTCCCCAGCATTCAGAACCGTTGTTGGTCACTTTCACGGCTACCGGTCTGAGCGATCAGCCTGCCATACGTCTGAATTGGCGCATTCGAAATGCATGGCGTATTCGCTCCCTTGCATTGTACCGCAGCCGTGAGTTCGACGGGCCGTATGAATTACTGAGGTATGTCCCGCCACGTGACACTACATACCTGGATCACGTCGATGACGTGATGGAGTCCTATTTCTACCACTTCGTCATAGAAGATATTGCGCTTTCCGAACCGATAGTTACCATAAGAGCCGCCGCGCTGAGCGACTACCCCTGGCCCGCCGAGATACCCGACTCTGTTGCAGCAGTCGTAAACGGTCCCGAAATCACGATCCACTGGAAACGCGCCGGCTTCCAGGACCGGGGCTATTATGTGATGAGAACACAGGGATTTGGTGAACCGAATCAATTAGTCTCCGAGTTAATCCGCGTCGTCGAAGGTCAGGAATATTATGAATGGACCGACACCACGGCTGCAATGTCGCCTGAACATACATACGGCTATGGTGTGATTAGCGAGAGTATCGGATATGTGCAGAGCGAGCTATCCGAGGTGGTACATGCACGTCCGGACGTACCGATACATGTACCCGCACCGAGAGATCTCAGAATTTCACGCACAGGCGATACGACGTTTCTGCTGAGTTGGTCTGATCATTCGTCTGATGAAACCATACACCATCTGGGCTACCGTGTTTATCAAAGAGACGATACAGTCGAAGATGGTTACCGTGTTCTTACGTCTGAGATGCTGCTGTTCGAAACAAACTGGATTGAACTGTCGAACATTACGCTGGAGGATACATTCGTTGTGAAAGCATATAATATCTTCGGTGACGAAAGTGTTTATTCTTTGCCCGCGTCGCTGCACGATCCGTTCTTTTACCGGTTTGGTCCCGAATACCTCATGGGACAAAATGAGGAAGAAGGCATACGAGTACGATGGAACCGTCCGCTGCGATCGAATATCACCGGGTATACTTTGTATCGCATCGGCGAGGATGAAAGAATGGTGCAGGTTGCTACACCGGATGCTGATGAAACAAGCTTGCTCGACACACAGGTGAATCCCGGCGAGACATATTACTATTTTATTACCGCACACGAGAGCGCCGGGATGAGCAGTATGGCAAGCGAGTTATTGAATATCACACGATACTAAAGGAAAGCCGTGAATCGCCGTGCCGGTCACGAAAATAAATGAAGTGGAATGAGATTATAGAAAAAGGTCGTCTTCACGGACCGATTCCTCCCGGAGGGCAACGCGTTATGGTCATAGAATGTGATGCGAAAATTACACACCACGATTTCAGCAATCTCGGGCAAGCGTGCATGTATGCTGACGATGCAGCGTCGGAAACCTGCGACCATCCGCCGCTTGCAATCGTGCTCGATGACGGCTTTCGAGTGGTATACCGGGGTACGCCATATTTTACCGGAAGTAACAATAAATCCGCGCCGAATACCCGACTGCCGGATCAGCAGGAGTGTTGTGACAGTATGAACTGGGAGGAAGTTGCCGATCTCGGTCACGTATCCGGCGTCGATCTGGATCTCGGGCGATGTAAGCGGTGCGGAACATACGTCATGGCGGTTTTTTCCTATTTCCACGGGACGCCTGTCTATGTAACTGTGAATCCCGCAGATGCGGAAAGGTTTATTTCATTGCTCGGCAGGCTTCATGAACTGAGGGCAACACTGAAAGATTGGTTAGAGCGATAATGGCTTTACCTCCAAACCGTTTCAAATTGCTTTTGGAAGGAAGCAAGGAAGAGATCTGTGATAGGTTATCTGCAGAGGGTTGTTTGTCGGAGGAAGGTATTCGAAATAGAAAACGGATATTTGCACTTATCGATGAGACTGTCATCGAATACACTGCATGGATGCAGGCTCATCCCGGTTGGACAGGTGAGAGTTTAATAGATCGGATGGAGAAATCCCTGTTGAACTCCCCTTATGTCAACACGAGAGCCAGGAAACTGGCGGAGCAATGTACATCGGGGTCACTTTAAACGGATTACAGCTCTAGTGCGCAGACAGTGAGGATTGAAGTGAATTAAGATTTTTACAGTACGACAACTTCGTGAGGGAGGATGCAATGAAATCGTTTTTATTTGTAGCAGGTTTTTTGGTTCTGGTAATAACTTATCTGCCGGTTGAGACCCTTGCACAGTTATCACCACCTAGGCTTGACTCACCGGAGAATGAAGAAACCGGAGTATCCTTGACCCCGACGCTTGAATGGCGGGCGCCGAGGGGCGCTGCCCATTACACCGTTCAGTTGGGTTTGGATGATCTGTTCAGAAATCCAATAATTAACGAGCGAAATGTTACCGGAACCTTGTATGATGTCAGAGGACTTCGATATAACACAACGTATTATTGGCGGATAATAGCGTTTAACGATGCCGGCGAGAACGGTGTATCCAAGATCTGGAGCTTCACGACTTTGACTGAGCCGCGTCGGGCACCCTCTGCCCCGGTTCTCGTTTCACCTGACGATGAAGCAACCGATGTATCCATCACACCGACACTTGTCTGGGAGTCGTCGGGTGATGTCGACCATTTCACGCTTCACGTGTTATCGCTTGCAAACTTCTCGGATCTCGTTATTGATCAAAGCAATATTACCGGGAACACATATGAAGTAAATGCACTTGATTACAGCACTACCTATTACTGGCGGGTGATGGGTCATAACGATGGCGGCGAAAGTCCGTGGTCTGAGGAGTGGAGCTTCACCACCGAGGAAGATCCGGTTCAGCCACCCTCTGCCCCTGTTCTTGTATCACCTGATGATGAAGCAACCGATGTATCCATCACACCAACACTTGTCTGGGAGTCATCGGGTGAAGTCGATCATTTCACGCTTCAGGTAGCTTCGCTCCCCGACTTTTCGAATCTCGTCATCAATGAGGATAATATCACCGAAACAAGCTATGAAGTAAATGCACTTGATTATAGTACAACATATTACTGGCGTGTAATGGGTCATAACGATGCTGGTGATAGCCCGTGGTCTGAGGAATGGAGCTTTACCACGATGGACGATCCCGCACGACCTCCTCTAGCGCCGGTACTCGTTTCACCTGAAGATGAAACGACCGGTGTATCTGTAACGCCCACCCTGGTGTGGGAATCACCGGGAGATACCGGTCATCACACGCTTCAATTGGCTACAGATGAAGGCTTTACAGATCTCGTTATCGATGAGGGGAACATCACCGAAACGACATATGATGTCAATGCACTCCAATACAGCACAACATATTACTGGTGTGTAATGGGACATAACGATGCTGGTGATAGCCCGTGGTCTGAGGAACGGAGCTTTACCACGATGGACGATCCCGCACGACCTCCTCTAGCGCCGGAACTCATTTCCCCGGAGGACGAAGCGACCGGTGTATCTGTAACACCCACCCTGGTGTGGGAATCACCGGGAGATACCGGTCATCACACACTTCACTTAGCTGCAGACGAAGGCTTTACAGATCTCGTTATCGATGAAGGGAACATTACAGAAACAACCTATGAGGTAAATGCGCTTCAATACAACACAACCTATTACTGGCGTGTAATGCGACATAACGATGCGGGTGATAGCCCGTGGTCTGAAGATTGGAATTTCACAACAATGGACCAGCCGCTTCAGCGTCCGTCTCCACCCGTTCTTGTTTCGCCCGGAGATGAAACGAATGACGTATCCGTAACACCTACGCTTGTATGGGAGTCGCCGGGAGATGTGGATCACTTCACCCTTCAAGTAGCAACAATCGATGATTTCTCATCACTTGTTATCGAAGAAGCGGATATCACTGATACATCTTACGAAATGAATGACCTTGAGAACGGAGTTACATATTACTGGCGAGTCATCGCATTTAATGCTGCAGGTGAGAGTGATTGGTCGGAAGTTTGGAGGTTTACGACGCAGGTTGCTACAGGTGTGAGCCGTTTGGGTCAGGACATCCCGGTGCACTACAGTCTCGAGCAGAATTATCCGAATCCGTTCAATCCATCGACGATTATCAGATATAGTTTACCGGAGCAGTCGATGGTCCAGTTGGTGGTCGCAGATTTATTAGGTCGCAAAATTGCAGTTCTTGTCGATGATGAGCAGGCAGCCGGGACTTATGAAGTGCACTTTGAGGCAGGAGACCTTGCGAGCGGCGTGTATCTGTACCGGCTGCAAGTTTACAGTCGTGAGGCAGTCGGGACGGGAAGTGAAATACGTACGGGGAAAATGACACTACTTAGATGATACCTAACAAATGTCAGTTATTAGACTGGGAGAAACACCGTATGATAGACAACAAATTCATTTAGAGACAAACTGATATTAATGACATCAGGACTAGCGAGAGGAGGTATTGTGATGAATAAAACAATT
>PWWP01000148.1 GCA_003562075.1 Gemmatimonadota bacterium | reverse complement strand
TAAACCGTCACATTGTGTGTCACAGTATCTGTACAACCATAAACAGAGGTTGCTGTAAGTTCTGCTGTGTGTATCAACGGGTCTACTTCATCATTGTAAAACGTATGCAACGGATTTGCGCTGGCAGATGTTTCACCATCTGAAAAATTCCAGAAATAGTATTCTGCCAGATGGGATTCATTTAAGAATCTGATAGTCAAAGGAGAGCATCCTTCCCATATATCACCCTCACTTGTAAATGCGGCAGTTACTTCAGGAAATACTGTGATACTCTGGCTCGTAATTGCTTCACAACCATATTGATTAATCGCTTCAAGAGAGATAACAAAAGTTTGCGGAGTTTCATTGGTGTTATTCCATGTATAGGAGAATGAATCCTCCATAGTACCATCGTTTCCGTCACCCATACTCCAGGTATAATCATTGTCTCCGATGGATATGTTTTCAACTTCTGTAGTAAAAGGTGAGCAACCGGCAAGTTCTGCAAGGTCAAACTCTGCTTTGGGCAAAGGACGTACAATGATACTATCTGTAACCTGTGATGTACATCCGTAATGTGATTCGGAATAAAGTGTTACAACAAAAACTTCACTTTCTGTATGACTGTAATTCAGGAAAGTCTCCGTGGGGTGAACGCTCTCGGATGAATTGCCGTTTCCGAAATCCCAGTGATACAAGTCACCTCCCAATGTAAGGTTTTCAAAAGTAGTTGTATGTGCATGACACCCTTCATTGTCAGTGGTAAAATCAGCAATGATTTCAGGGTAAATGATTATTTGCTGCGAGTAGCTATGGCTGCATTCATGTATGTTTTCAACCTCAAGTGTAATGGTAAATATGCCTGGCCCGGCACCGGGAGGTTGAGTATAACTATGAGAAAAATGATCTCCGGAATGATATAGAGTATCTCCATCACCCATATCCCATAAATAATTTTCAGCTCCGATGGCAAAATTGTGCACATTCACATCATGTGGAGCACATGCAGGTACGTTGGGAACACTGAAGAATGCCATGGGCCTGGGGTGCACAGTAATATCAACATATGCAGTATCGGTGCAGGCATTTTCATTGTAGGCTACCAGCATTACCTGGAAAGTGGTATCCTGCGTGTGGCTGAAATTGTGAAATGTATGAGAATGCAAGGGTAATGGATTGTTTGATGTATGACCATTGCCATAATCCCACAAATAAGCAGATGCTGCAGTTGCCCCAAGTGATGAGTTTGTGAAATCCACTGTAAGAGGATGACAACCCTCAATCACATCGCTCGAAAATGCTGCAGTAATGTTTGGATATATAATTGCCTGGTGCACCAAAGTGTCCCAACAACCAAAAGTATTTTCCACCATCAGTTCTATATCAAAGTAACCGACACCGCTTCCGTGTTCATGATTGTATGGATGATAAATTACAGAGTCATTATAATTGAAAGTACCGCTTTCATCACCGAAATCCCAGTAATACTCCGATGCACCTTCCGAGTTATGTGAAATGATTATTTCATATGGGGAGCATCCCGGCGAGTTTTCAATGACAAATGAAGCATTGGGCTTGGGATATACATGAACCTCTGAGGTCTCAGTTGCAAAACAACCATGCTGTGAAAGTGCAAATAATTCCACATAATAGATGGTGTCCTGTGTATGACTGAAGTTGTGGTATACATGCGAAGGGCTGGGTTCAGTCTCAACAATTCCGTCACCAAAATCCCAGGAATAGTAGCTGGCATTTTGTGTCTGATTGTCAAAAAATACCGGTAAAGGATGACATCCCTCATCAACATGGTTGTAATCAATATCAACTTCAGGGAAAACCGTTATAGTCCTGATAATAGTCTCTGTGCAACCATAAGGGTTAGTTGCCAGGAGCTCAATTTCATAAGTAATAACATCATTTGTGGTATTTTCAAAAGTATAGGTGAGAAAATCCACGGTATTATCAGTAATAGTGTCGCTAATTCCACCAAAGTTCCAATCCAGCTGAGATGCACCCATTGAATGGTTTTCAATGGTTACGATAAATGGTGAACAGCCCTGATTTTCAGCTATTGTGAAATCTGCTCTTACCCTTGGATAAACGGTTATCTGCACTGTAGTATCGGCGGTACACAAATATCGTGATTCATTGAAAAGATAAACGTCAAAAACAGCGATCGTATCCCACGAGTTGTTTTCAAAGATATGAACCGGTGATTCTTCAACGGAAGAGCCTCCATCACCGAACTCCCACAAGTAGTTGTCCACTCCGATACTCCCATTAATAAATTCAATTGTAAGAGGAGAGCATCCAATAGTATCACTCATGGTAAAATCGGCGGTAATTTTCGGGAAAATGGTTATAGGACGAATAAGGCTATCTATACATCCCTGTGCGTTCATAACTTCCAGGTATATTTCATAAGTTACCGGGTCCGGGTTATTATGTTCAAAAGTATGAGTAAAGCTGCTGTCCGATGTATTGCTTGTTGCCCCATCTCCAAAATCCCAGCTATAATTCATTACACCATGTGAAGTATTGAAAATTGTCACTTCATGAGGATTACAAGCCTCTGCGGGATTGAAATTAAAATCTGCTTTTATCCTTGGATGTACGGTTATTTCAACGCTTACTGAATCCCGGCAGAAATAATCGGTTCGGGTGCGAAACCATACAATAAAGGTTGTATCTGTATCGGAGTTGTTTACGAAAGTATGTGTTGGATTTTCAAGTGATGATGATCCTCCATCCCCGAAATCCCAGCTGAAATGCGTAGCTGAATTGCTGGATTTATTCTCGAAATCAACAACCAACGGCGAACATCCAATGGTATCAGATAACTCTATATCCGCAGTAATTGCAGGATATACCTGCAGGGTATGAGTAATTGAGTCGCTGCAACTGTTATTATCTATGTATTGTGTAATTTGGTATTCAATAACATTGTCGGTAAGGTTTTCATAAATATGGGTAAAGCTGCTGTCAGATGAATTACTCGTTGCACCATCTCCAAAATCCCAATTATAATTTATTGCCCCTGTAGATGCGTTTCCTATGATTACTTCCAGGGGATGACAGCCTTCAACAGGAGTAACCGTGAATCCTGCTTCAATGTATGGATGTACTATTACAGGTAGCTCATAGATTTCTATACAGAAGAAGGTTGTGGAAACGGTTGTAAGTCTTACTATAAATGTGGTATCCTGATCGGAGTGATTGATATAAGTATGACTTGGATTGGTTTCAACAGAAAAAGTTCCGTCGCCGAAATCCCAGAAATACAACAAAATGTTGCCTTCGGAAAGGTTATTGAATGAAACGTCGTGGGGTGAACAACCTGTATCAGCACCCACAATTTCAAATTCTGAGGTTACTGATGGATAGACCTGTACATTGCGCTGACGTTGGTGTGTACACAATCCTCCTGAGCCGCTGGCTGTAAGGGTAATGGTGTAGTTTGCCAAAGAATCAGGATAATGATACGTGAAATTGTCTGCATCTTCGTTGTTGCTAAGGCCGTCTCCATAATTCCAAAAGTAGGCAGGGATATCCGAAGCACCTATAGAGTGGTTGGAAATATTGACCAGCCCGGTATTGCACATATCAGGTTGATGCACAAAAAACTGGGCTTTAACAAAAGGAAGTATCTCAAAGGGTTGAATTGCATAATTGGTACAACCGTTGAATGGATGGGT
>PWWP01000049.1 GCA_003562075.1 Gemmatimonadota bacterium | reverse complement strand
GGTGTTGGGTCGACTGGACTGTGGACAGCGTGTCGAAGTGCCCGTGAAGCCGGCTCATGAGGAATGACGGGATGAAGGGGTAGACCTCCCGCGCCATGGCATGCAGGGAAGTGAAGGTGGACTCCAGGATCAATCCACCCACCGGAGAAGAGGCGACTGCCGCCACCCCGGCGGCCACGAAACCACCCAGGGACCGCCCATGGAGAACGACCCTGTGGGCTCCACCCACCTCATCGGCAACCCAGTCCAGGGCCCTTCGTCCATCCAGGAGCACCCCCTCCTCACTGGGACGGCCCTCGCTCCGCCCATACCCCCGGTAACTGAGGAGGAACACCGAAACTCCTCGCTCCACCAATCCTCGAGCAGTGTGGACCCGAATGGAGATGTTCCCGGCATTCCCGTGGAAGAAGACCACGGCAGGCGCATCGGCCCCGGCATTCCACCACCATCCGTGAATCTGGATCCCATCCGAAGCTTCCAGTTCCACATCCTCTCCCGGGATCCCGGCCAGCACAGGAGGCGCACCCGGATCAGTGGAATCGGGAATGAATACGAAACGCTCAGCCAAACCAGGAGAGATCAACAGATACAGTGCCAATAGGATTGCTGCACCGGCCATCACCCAGAAAAAGACGCGGTGCCAGTTCGGTAGCATGGAAGCTCCTCCCTACCCCTTCTCCTCAGGACTGACGGTGAGGCCTCCGGGTAAGACCGGACAACCGAAGGAAAGCGGCATGGGTCCGGGCACCCACCATCCCCTGAACAGGCAACTTGACACCCGATCAGTCAAGTCAAACTATTGCAAGATGTTGACCATTTCCGAACGAAAGCCCCCGACCATCGTTACGATGCCGGTCCTCCTCCTGGGGGGCCCTCGTCCTTGTACGTACCGAGAATGGTGATGTTCTTCGGAACGCTCTCCCCCTGTCCGAGGAAGAGCCCGAAGACCCTCGCCTCGAAGCGCCTCGAGACCCCCGACAGTGGCGACCGGATCGTACCTTTCCCCGCCCTCCGGTGTTCTTGGTGGAAGGCCCTCCGTCTGACTCATCGATGGAGGGACAGAAAACCCGGGAGGTGGAGGTCCATGGCAGTGCAGGTGCTTCCGAGCTCCGGGCCCGAGTGCCGAACCACGAACTCCCCGATTCATCGTTCTGATCCGGCCTCTCCTGTCCATCAGGGCCCCAGAGAGGCCGTTCCCAGCCGTCACAACATCCAGGGGGTCGCATGATCGAGAAAGAGATGGTAGTTCAGGAGTTTTCCGAGGAGCTGACGCTGACCCGGAAAGTTCTCATGGGAGTACCGGCGGACCAACTGGACTGGACACCCCATGAGAAATCCATGTCCCTGGGTCAGCTCGCCACCCACCTGGCCCAACTCCCCGGGTGGACCGGCCCCGTCCTGCAAGAGTCAGGATTGAATCTGGCGGAACTGGATGAAGAGGCTCTTGCTCCCCGGTCGCAGGGACCCAAGGGAATCCTGGAGCTTTTCGACAAGCTGGCTGCCGACGCCCAGAAAGCACTGGAGAAGGTCCGAGAGAGCGCCATGGAGGACCCCTGGACCCTCCAGTCCGGCGAAACGGAGATTTTCACTCGCCCCCGGTGGGCCGTCTTCCGCCAGGTCGTGATGAACCACATCGTTCATCATCGGGCCCAGTTGGGACTGTACCTGCGACTCCTGGATCTCCCGGTGCCGCCTACCTACGGCCCTACAGCTGACCATCCACAAGGCTGATCGCCCATGCCCAACTCTGCTCATTCCCGTGATCCGCACCTGACCCGGATGAGCCTTCAGGCATGAGTTCCCCATCTTCCCCCGGCAACCGCCCCTTCCTGGTCTCAGCGGCCCAGCAGGGTCGCCCCTCCCCTTCCCAGGTTCGGGAGAGACTGTACCAGATTTCCCTGGGAGCCATCCGGAACCAGGAATTCGACTCTGTTCCCGTGTCCAGGATCACCGGTGAATCCGGCGTGGCCAAGGGAACCTTCTTCAACTACTTCCCCACCAAGGAACACCTCCTGGCCCGGGTCCTGGATGAGATGATGGACCGGGCCTTCCAGGGGGAAGAAGGTGGGCCGGCAGGAACGGACGCCATCGCCGCAGCGTTGGACGGCCTGACGGGAGAGCTCGCCGATGATCCTCCCCTGGCCCGAGCCATCATCCCCCGGATGGCTATTCTCCCGCCTCCACCCCGAACCATGGACGCAGACACGGACGGAAGCCAACCTCCGCCCAGCGGCTCGGAGCGACTTCGTCGGTGGATCCGGGACCGCCTGGCTGAATCATTGAGGATCTCCGTCCCCCTGGAGGAAGCCGACGACCAGACCCTCTCGGTTCTTCTCCTGGCCACCTTCGAGATCACCCTTCGGGAATGGCTGGCCACCACCCACGGTGAACCTCCCTTCCCTCGTCGACTTCTCCACGGTCGAATCGCCTACCTGCTGTCTTCGGCCGGATTTCCCCGCCCTCCCCAGCCCACCTGACGCTTCCTCGCCAGACCCTCTGGCTCCTGAAGAGAACATCCCCCCAGCCACTGATGGGGCGTTGTGCACCCCCTGTATTCGGCTTATCTTCGGTTTCGGTATATATTCGGTCCCTGGAATCAATGCACTGCGTATGACCGCCCCGACCCGGAAGGATGATGACCACAGGGGAAGCCGTACCTCCCTCTGTCTCTGGCTCCCTACCTTCGAGCTGCGCCTGGAGCTGGTCCGCTCTCCGGAGCTGGATGCCACCTCCGTCGCCCTCCTGACACCAGAAGAGATATCCGGAGGCCGAAATGTCTGGCAGATCTCGGAGAGGGCAGCCGAGGCGGGAGTTCGTCCTGGAATGCCCGTGTCCCGAGCCATCTCCCTCTGCCCCTCCCTCACACTCCTGGAACCGGATCCGGAACACTACGACATCGCCACGGAATCCATCCTGGAGACTCTGGCCGGGGTGAGTCCCATCGTTCAACCGGAGGAACCGGGACGAATCCATGTGGGGATGGATGGGATGGAACGCCTGTATGGTCCTCCCCGAGACCAGGTGAACCAGGTACTGCACACCCTCCTCCAGATCCTCCCTCGCCCCCTGGTGGCAGCCATCCGGGCAGGATGGGGACCGGGAACCTTCGGAGCTCGACTGGCAGCCGAGACCGCCCGGCCGGGACGCCCGGTTCTGGTCCAGGAGGAGGAACTGGGTTCCTTCCTGGCCACCTGTCCTATCGTCAGCCTACCCCTCCCCTCCGAATCGCTGGAGCGCCTCCACCGAATGGAGATCTCCACGCTGGGTGCGCTGGCTCGGATCCCGAAACACGACCTCCTTCGCCAATTCGGTCCCCAGGGACTGGAGGTCCGGGCACTGGCCCGAGGAGAGCGAATCCACCGGGTCCGTCCCCTGCACCGCTCCCGCCCTATTCGCGTCTCCCTGGATTTCCCTGCCCCTGTAGGAGATCGCGAAACCCTGCATCGGGGACTGGACCGGCTCCTGGAGAGGGGATTGAAGCACCCTGACCGGAAGGACCGGGCCATTCGAGGCATCCGGATGGGAGGACATCTGGATCGAGGAGGATCGTGGATGGTGGAAGCCACCCTCCGGATACCGTCGGCTCGCAGGAAAGAGCTGGCCTATCCCCTGCGGAGCCGGGTTCACCTCACGCCCCCTCCCCGGGCACTGGTCACTCTCTTCGTAGAGTTCTTCGATTTCGGTCCACCCTCGATCCAGACCCTCCTCTTCGAGCGAAGGGAAGAAGGAGCCAGAGCACGAGACGAGATGGGCACTTCGTCGGGAGAGGTATCCAGGGCCCTGCAGGAAGCCGTACGGGAACTCAAGTTGAAGCTGGGTTACTCACCTCTCTACCGTGTGGTGGAGGTGGACCCGTGGTCCCGGATTCCGGAACGACGCCACGCCCTCCTGGCGCTGGAACCCTGAAACAACACCAGGGCCTCTTGGCGCCAGGCCCCTGCGCTGGAACCCTGCAGGAGAGATGGAGGGATTGAATGCCCAGGTCACCTCGGTCACGGAAGTCAGCACCTCCTGGGAAGGGAGGCATTCTTCATCCCCTGGGACATCCCCACCCGGTGCAGGTCACCCTGGACAGCTCCGGCACACCTGGATCCATTGCCGGAATCGGGGCTCGGAAGAAAAGCAGGCGGGTCCTTCAGATCCGGGAACGCTGGAGGATTGACGATGAGTGGTGGAGGTCTCCCATCTCCCGTCTCTATTACCAGGTCATCCTGGAGGGTGGCCAAACCCTGACTCTCTTCCGGGACCTGACGAATGGACGCTGGTACCAGCAGTGATCAGCCGGTGCCGTCCCCTTCTCTCAATCCTGATTCCACCGGGATTGGAGGAGCCCCCAGGAGCTCCTCCAGGGATGATCCCGAGTCCAGAGCTTCCGGTGGGCCCTCTTCGTCCTGGGTTGAGCTCTCCTCCTCCGATCGTCCGATGAGCCGCCGGAAAAAGCCGCCAATCCGCTCCCGAACGCCCTGGCGCTCCGGACAGACCGATGCTGGAAGAACCTCCAGGAGAAAGAGTTCTTCAACGGTGCCATTGGACGGCGAGGGACAGCCATCCCCCAGAACACGCCCCGTCTCCGGATCCACGGATCGCTGGACCACCCCTTCCGGCCGACTCCAGACCTCCCCTCCCTCCTGAACCTCAGAATGGGTCCGGGCCAGGATCCTCCCCCAGATGGGTGCCGCCAACCGCCCTCCTGAGGCTCCGGTCATGATGGGCCGGGGCTCATCGAATCCCACCCAGACGGCGCCCACCACTTCCGGGGTATAGCCCACAAACCAGACATCCCTGGCATCCTGGGTTGTCCCGGTCTTCCCTGCTACCACCCCACCATAGCCTGCGCTCCGGACCCCCTGCCCCGTCCCCCGGTCCACTGCGTCCCTCAGCAAATCTGTGATCAGATAGGCCACTCCCGGCTCCAGAACCGACCGGGTCTCTTCCTCCGTCTCCAGCAGCGGGTTGCCACTGGCATCCTCCACTCGGCTCACCCATCGGGGCCGGACTCCCTGCCCTCCATTGGCCAGAGGTACATAGGCAGCCGCCAGCTCCAGGGGGGAAGCCTGGCTTGTTCCCAGGGCGGCCGCCGGAAGAGAGGGGATGGGACCGGAAAGACCGGCCCGGGTTGCCAGTTCCACCACTGGGTCCATCCCCGTGGCCAGAGCCAGGCGAACGGTGGGAATGTTCAGCGACTGCACCAACGCTTCCCGCATACTCACACGACCGTGGAACTCCCCATCGTAGTTCCGTGGCGTCCAGGCCGCACTCCCTTCCATGGACAGGGTGAAGGGAGCATCGGCCAGGGGCTGACTCACGACCCACCCATGGGAGAGAGCTGCAGCGTAGACGAAGGGCTTGAAAGCACTCCCCATCTCCCTTCGGGCTCGGGTCCCCCGGTTGTAACGGGAGGTCCCGAAATCACGTCCTCCCACCAGAGCCAGGAGATCTCCAGACCCTGGATCCAGGAGCACCACCGCCCCCTCCAGGTGGGCTGTTCCCCGGCGTCCACCTTCGCCAGTCGTGGAGCTGGGGAAGGTCGGACCGTCGAACCACCCCAGGCGTCCCTCCTCCACTGCCTCGAGCTGACGAGAAAGCTCCTCCTCGGCGGCAAGCTGGAGTTCTCTGTCCAGGGTCGTGTGGATCCTGAGCCGGGATCGGTACAACTCCTCACCGAACGCCTCGTCCATGAACTGACGGACCATCTCCACGAAAAAGGGTGCCTCCCCGGACGAAGGGGCCCGTGGCGGCTCGGCCACCACCTCCACCAAACCGGTCCGTGCTGCCCGGACCTCATCTTCCTCCAGCATCCCCTGGGCCTCCATGAGGGAGAGGACCAGGTCTCGACGCTCCCGGGCCGAGTCCGGACTCCGACGGGGATCATAGTACGCCGGACCCCGAACCACCCCGGCGAGGAATGCCGCCTCCGCAAGACTCAACTCTCCCGCCGGCCGGTCGAAGTAGTGGCGGGCTCCAGCCTCCACTCCGTACGCCCCACCCCCCACATAGACATGGTTCAGGTAGAGTTCCAGAATCTCTTCCTTGTCGAAACGCGCCTCGATGAGGCCTGCGACACGAACCTCCAGAAGCTTCCGCCGAAGACTTCGCTCCCGGCCAGGAAGGCGTTCAGGAAAGAGGGTCCGGGCCAACTGCATGGAGAGGGTGCTGGCTCCTTCTCGGACCTGGCGAGCCGTCAGGTTCCGGACGGCCGCCCCTCCCACCCGGAGCCAATCTACCCCTCGGTGCTGATAGAATCGTCGATCCTCCACAGCCAGAAAGGCCGAAGGCAGATGCGCCGGCACGGAATCCAGCGACACCACCTGCCGTTCCAGCGGGTGGAGCTGGGCAAACTCGTGGCCGTGGCGATCCAGGAGGACGGGCGCCCCTCCAGGTTGGTAGGCCCTGAGCCCATCCGGATCCGGGCACCCATCGAAGCCGCAAGTCAGCCACCACCCGGCCCCCAGAACCCCGGCTCCTCCCAGGACCAGGATGAGAGCCAGGGCGGCCATTCCTCGCAGACGGAGACCCACTCCCTTCTTGCCCCGACGTTTCCGTCGCCGGGACCGCCGGGGTCTCCTGGAGGAGCGTCGTCTGGATCGTGCCATCAGGTACCTTTCTGGGGACGGGATCGAATGAACACCGTTCCAATCTACCCATTCCCGGATCCCGCCGGGGAGTCGGACCCACAGGAAGGCTCCAGGGGTAACCGGACACCCGACATTCTTCAGCCCCCTATCCCGGGAGATCCAATGACGATGGACCTTCTCTCTCGCCACTGCGCACCGCTTCCTGAAGGGTCCTCGCCGTTGGAGGGCGAAGCCCTGGATCACTACACAGCTGCCCTGGGCGATCCCTGGCAGGTAGTGGACGGACATCACCTGGAGGGCACCTTTGAGTTCGATGACTTCCAGGGCGCCCTCGACTTCACCAACCGGGCCGGCAAGATCGCTGAGGCGGAAGAACACCACCCGGAGATCACCCTCACCTGGGGTCAGGCCACGGTGAAGATATGGACCCACTCCATCGGTGGCCTCAGCGAGAATGACTTCATTCTGGCCGCTCGTATCGGCACCTTGGAGGAGGGCTGACCCCTCCGCCCCGGTCCGCACCTTTCCGGATCGCCCTTCTGGATTCCTGGAAGACCGACCCGCAGGAAGGGTCTGGGACAGCTGTAGCCATCGACACCCTGGCCCTGGGGCTGAGGTCGCTGGGACATGAGGTGGAATTCGTTCGCCCGGAAGCCGGTCCACTGGGCCAAGGCCCCAGGGAGTTCCTGCACCACAGGCTCCGCTTCAACATGGCGCTCCCCAGCCTCCTGGAGCGCCGCGGTCCCTGGGACCTGATTGTGGGATTCGACGTGGACGGCGTATTCCTCCCGAATCAGGAGGCCTGCCCCCTGGTCGTCAGCCTCAAGGGCGTCGCTGCCGATGAAGCCCGCTTCGAGACTGGGGCACACCGGGCTCTCCTTCATACGCTGGCCCGGTTCGAAGCCCGTAACGTCGCTCGGGCACACCGGGTGGTGGTCCCCAGCCGCTATTCGGCTCAGGTCGCCGCCAAACACTACCGAATCCCCTCGGCCCGCCTGACCGTGGTTCCGGAAGGACTGAAGCTCGGTCCGTGGAGAGCCATCCGGGAAGAACGGGCCAGAACCCAGTCTCCCTCGCCCACTCTCCTGAGCGTCGCACGCCAGTATCCTCGAAAGGATACGGCAACCCTGATCCGGGCCATGGCCCGTCTGGAGGGGCAGTGGCCTCAACTACACCTGAGGGTCCTGGGTGGAGGACCCGAGCTCTCCAGGCTGAGACGGTTGGTCCAGGAACTGGGACTCGAGCCCCGGGTGACCCTGGAGGGGCCCGTCCCGGATGCCACCATCCGTGAGGCCTTCCGCGAGGCCCAGATCTTCGTCCTCCCCTCCAAACAAGAAGGGTTCGGCATCGTCTTCCTGGAAGCCATGGCCGCTGGTCTCCCTGTGATAGCGGCCCGGGCCGGCGCCACGCCAGAGGTAGTGCGGGACGGAGAAACGGGCATCCTGGTCCCCCCTGGGGATCCAGACGCTCTGGCCCAGGCCATCCAGCACCTCCTGGAAACCCCGAACAAACGGCGCGCCATGGCCCGGGCCGGCATCCAACGATCCGCTCAATACGAACCTTCCCGGGTCGCCCGCCTCTTCCTCCAGCGGATCCACGCCCCTGTTCCCCATGCCCCGGAGCAAGATCCTGCATGAACTCCTCCGAGTCCCCATCCATTCAGATTCCCCCTCCCCTGGAGTTGGGAATCATCTCGGACACCCACGGTCAGCTTCGGCCTCAACTCTTCCATCTTCTGGACGGGGTGGACCACATCCTTCACGCCGGCGACCTGGGCCCCCTGGATCTCCTGGTGGAGCTGGAGACCCTGGCACCCGTCACCATTGTGCCAGGAAACACCGACGGCTTCGACCTCCGGGACAAGGTTCCACTGGTTCAGCGTCTCCGCCTTGGCGGGTTGGAAACGGTGGTCACCCATGGCCACCAGTTCGGCTCACCGGATCCGGCCCAACTGAGCCAGGCCTTTCCCCAGGCCGACCTCATCGTCTTCGGACACACCCACCAGCCCCTCCTGGAGGAGCGGAACGGCACCTGGTTCGTGAACCCCGGCAGTTGCGGACCCCGCCGATTTCAGCTTCCGGTCAGCCTGGTCCGAGCCCGGATCACGACAGAGGGTTTCTCCGGAAGGGTGCTCCACCTGGACGAAGGCTGAGGACACACAGGGCCTGGCCAGGAAAGGACCTCGGAAAAGGCCCATCCCTTTCCCCGAAGGGTCCCGTTCGGGCCCCGGCCATCTGGAACCTCTTCCCCCCTGATGGATAGGAAAGGGGCTGCATCTGTATTCATTTCCCATCCCTCCACAGGAGAATTCGTATCGTCGAAAGCTGACCGAACTTCCAGATCACCCCGGCGAGTCGAACCTCCCTCGCCGAGGTAGCCTCTCCGACAAAGCCTCATGCCAACTTGCGACGCGCCTATGATCCAGACCGCCTCTGCGCCTTCCACGTCTGAACGCTACCGGGCCATCACCCGCCACACGATCCACCGCCTTCCTCAGTGGGAGACTTTGGATCCGGAACTCCGGGATGCCATAGGGATCGTCTCCCACGTCCTCCCCTTCCGGGTGAATCGATATGTGGTGGATGAACTCATTGACTGGGATCGGGTCCCAGACGACCCCATCTTCAAGCTCACCTTCCCCCAACGAGAGATGCTGGGGGACGATGAGTTCAACGAGGTGGCGGACCTGGTGCGTGGGGAGGCTGGGCGAGAGGAGATCCGGTCCGTGGTGGACCGGATCCGGCTGGGATTGAATCCCCATCCGGCAGGACAGATGACCCACAACGTCCCGGAGCTGGACGGGAAGCGGCTGGAAGGGATGCAGCACAAGTACCGGGAGACCCTCCTCTTCTTTCCGGCCCGGGGCCAGACGTGCCACGCCTACTGCACCTACTGCTTCCGGTGGGCCCAGTTCGTCGGCATGCCGGAGTTCAAGTTCGAGGCCCGGGAGAGCGAGGAGTTGGTGGCCTTTCTGAAGGCCCACCCGGAGATCACGGATATCCTGGTCACCGGGGGGGACCCCATGATCATGAAGACCCGGATGCTCCGGGACTACCTGGCTCCCCTTCTCTCTGAGGAGTTGGACCACGTCCGAACCATTCGGATCGGAAGCAAATCGCCGGCCTACTGGCCCCAGCGGTTCGTCACCGACGACGACGCCGACGACGCCCTCAGATTCTTCGAAGAGGTGGTCGAGTCCGGGAAGCATCTGGCCCTCATGGGTCATTTCTCCCACCCGGTGGAGATCCGCACCCCCATGGCCCAACGTGCCCTTCGTCGAATCCGGGCCACCGGAGCTGAGGTCCGGATGCAGGCGCCCCTCATTCGCCACGTCAACGACGACGCCCAGGCCTGGGTCGACCTCTGGACGGAAGGAGTCCAGCAGGGCCTTGTTCCCTACTACATGTTCGTGGAGCGAGATACGGGAGCCAAGAACTACTTCGAGGTTCCCTTGGCCCGGGCACTGGAGGTCTTCCAGGACGCCTTCCGGCAGGTCTCGGGGCTGGGTCGGACCGTCCGTGGACCTTCCATGTCGGCCCACCCCGGGAAGGTCCGGGTCCTGGGTACGACCCGGATCCAAGGAGAGAAGCTCTTCGTCCTGGACTTCCTCCAGGCCCGTAACCCGGCGTGGGTCGGTCGCCCCTTCTTTGCTGCCTTCGATCCCGACGCCACCTGGTTGAACCACCTGCGGCCGGCGCTGGGCAGGGACCGATTCTTCTTCCAGGATGAGTTGGAGGAGATCACCGTCTCCGAGGCCGGGATTCTCCCTGTGATGAGCGCCTGACCAGGTCAGGCCACCAGGTCAGGCGACCCAGACCGTCTTCACATTCACGAACTCCCGAATGCCGAAGCCGGACAGTTCCCGTCCGATCCCACTCTCCTTCACCCCGCCAAAGGGGAGGCGGGGGTCGGAACGGACCAGGTCGTTCACGAAGGCACACCCCACATCCAATTCCCGGGTGGCCAGCTCCTCTCCCCGGGCCACATCGGCGGTGAAGACGGCTCCACCCAGGCCGTACCTGGAATCGTTGGCCACCTGGAGGGCTTCCACCTCATCATCCACGGGGATGATGGACGCCACCGGTCCGAAGAGCTCCTCCTCGTAGGCAGGCATTCCCGGAGCCACCGCGGTCAGGACGGTAGAGGGGTAGAACCAGCCCGGCCCGTCCGGAAGCTCACCGCCCAGGAGGAGTCGGGCCCCCTTCCCTATGCTGGCCTCCACCTGACCGTGGAGGGTGTCCCGCAGATCCTTCCGGGCCAAGGGACCCACCTGGACCCCTTCCCGGCTGGGTGGGCCATGGACCGCTGCTGCCATCCCCTCCACCACCGCTGACTCGAATCGGTCCCGGAGCTCCCGGACTACGATGAAGCGTTTGGCCGCAATGCAGCTTTGCCCCGAATTGATGAGGCGGGAGCGAACGCAGATCTCGGCTGCACGTTCCACGTCGGCGTCGCCCAGGACGATGTAGGGATCGCTGCCCCCCAACTCCAGGACTGTCTTCTTGAGCACCGATCCGGCCCGGGCCGCCACAGCCTTCCCGGCACGGGTACTCCCTGTCAGGGTGACGGCGTGGATCCGGGGATCCTCGATGAGGGCGCCTGTCCGGTCATTGTCCAGAAAGAGGGGATGGAAGAGTCCCTCGGGAAGCCCGGCCCGGGCGTAGAGGGCCTGGATCTGCCGGGCACACCCCGGAACGTTCGACGCATGCTTCAGGATGACGGCATTGCCCGCCATGAGGGCCGGCGCCGAAAAGCGGAGGACCTGCCAGAAGGGGAAGTTCCACGGCATGATGGAAAGCACAGTCCCCAGAGGCTGGAAGCTCACATAGCTCCGGGACGCATCGGTTTCCACCACCTGTGGGGCCAGGAAATCCGGGCCCTTCTCGGCGTAGTATTCACAGACCCAGGCACACTTCTCAGCCTCACTCCGGCCCTGTTCCAGGGGCTTGCCCATCTCCCGGGCCATGAGTTGGGCGTACTCCTGGGCCTCGGCCCTCAGGATCTCCGCCGCCGACCAGAGGATCTCTCCCCGCTCACCGTGGTCCATCCTCCGCCAGGCACGAGACGCCTCCTCCGCCCGAGCCAGGGCTCTGTCCACCTGGCGGTCGGGGGTGGCAGGAACCTCGTCCACCAACTCGCCAGTGGCGGGGTCGATCACCTTGAAGAGAGTCATACCTTCATCTCCAGTTTCCAGCGGCCTATGGGCCGTCCAGTGTGAAACGTTCTACGAAGGGTAGGTCCAGCGCATCAAATCGCAGGATGAGGACGCCGTGGGAGTCGGCAGCCAGCCACACACCGTCCACCGGGAGGGAGACTCGCCCCATGAGCTCTCCGTCCTCCTTCAGGACCAACCACTCCCTCACCAGTGGACCGCCCCCTGCCGGGAGAGTGCGGGGCGGGAGCTGGGTGAGACCGATCCAGAGGCGCCCCAGCGCATCGGCTCGGAGGAGCCGCAGAGGGGGAAGACGATCCGGGTAGGCCCGATCTGCCTGCCGCCCCCGCACCCGCTCCCGACGCTCCTCATCGTCCCCGGTTTCCTCCAGCTCCCAGGCGTGGAGGCCCTCCACTTCATCCGCGGTCGTTATGGGGGGAAGCTCCAGCTCCATCCTCCAACCGACTGTGGCCTCCCCGGGCCTCCACCCCTGGAGCAGACCATCGGTTCCATCCGAGTGCCAGATCCAATCCTCCTGGGCAGCAGTGAGGAGGGCCGGATGGAACCACTCCCGGACCCGGGCCGCCGTCCCAGCGGGTCCTTCGTCGGGAGCCCCGGCCTCGTGTTGATCACGGAGGATGAATCCGGGGCCGGCAACCTCGACGGACTGGACCACGCCAACAGACATGCCAGGCTCTTCGCCACCCTGAAACCCCTCCAGGAAGAGAAGAAAGGCGTCCTGACGGTGGAGCCCCCCGCTTCCCTGATCCGAGACCCGGGACCCCAGAGCGACCAGGGCAACCTGCCCCGACGCCAGTGTGTGGAGAGCCACCACCCGCTCCACCTCCGGCGGGAGAGCCACCTCCACCACCCACCCCCGGGCCTGGACGTCGGGGTCGGCGCCCGGGCCGGCATGGAACCCTGCAATCCATTCCTCCCCGGCATCCCACACCAGCAGAGTGTCCGTCCCCATGACCGTCATGTACTGGGGGAGCCGGAGCCGGGGACCCTCTCCTGCCTCGTCTCCCAGGCGGCGGGTGAGTTCGCCATCCTCACCGAAGACGAGGATGGCCCGAGCCCCTGCGTCCAGGACCGCCACCGACCCGTCGCTCAGGGACACGGCCCCGTCCACACGCTGGAATCGCTCCTCCTCCGGACCGGTGACCGTGCCCAGGCGCAGAATGGGATCCTGGCTCATCCGGACAGGGGACGATGGCTCCAGGGCCTCCTGGGTGTGGACCGTGACCCGGGGGCCGGCAGGACCTCCCTCCGAGCCCACAACCTCCCCGTCCTCGGCAACCTCGCCACACCCGGCGAGGATCGTCAGAGCGCAAACAGTCAGAAGACCAGCAATGCGAAGGGCGATATTCGGCCCGAACCGGGCAGAGTTGAGGAAGGGATGCACCGCAGGCCTCGTAGATGGAATCGGCGGGTCCACCCTGCCGGATTTGCCGGAGCGATGGCGGAGGCACATCTTGGCCCAATCGCAACACCTCCCGCAAGCTTCCGGAGTCCCGCCATGCCTGATCGCCGGTCCTTCCTCGCTTCCCTGGCCGGGGCCTCGCTGGCCGGGGCCTCCACCCTGCTGTCTCCTGGGCGAGCCATGGCCCGCCCCCCCCTCTCCTTCCTGGAACCCAGTCGGTTGGGCGACGCACTGGAAGCCTTTTCCGGGGATCCTCGGTCCCCTGCCGAGGTGGCCACCGACGAAACCCTCTGGCGGGAGGTCCAGCAGGCCTTCACCGTGGATCGGGGGATGGTGAACCTGAACAATGGGGGGGTCAGCCCGGCTCCGGCGGCTGTCCAGGAGGCCATGGGTCGGTACCTGGCCTACTCCAACGATGCGCCGGTCCACACCATGTGGCGGGTTCTGGAACCCCAGAAGGAGGGGGTCCGCCAGCAGTTGGCCCGGGCCTTCGGGTGTGATGCCGAGGAGATGGCCATCACCCGTAATGCCTCGGAGGGACTGCAGATCTGTCAATTCGGGATCGACCTGGAGGCCGGAGACGAAGTCCTGACCACGGACCAGGACTACCCCCGGATGCTCACCACCTTCGAACAACGCGCTCGGCGGGAGGGCATCGTCCTGAAGAAGTTCCCCATCCCGGTGCCAGCCGAGGACCCGGACGAGATCGTGAGACGATTCGAGGAAGGGATCACCGACCGGACTCGACTCATCCTCATGTGCCACATGATCAACATCACCGGTCAGATCCTGCCGGTGAAGCCGGTGGTGGAGATGGCCCGGGCCCGGGGGATCCCCGTCATCGTGGACGGGGCTCATGCCTTCGCCCACTTCGATTTTGATCTGGCCGACCTGGACTGCGACTACTACGCCACCTCCCTGCACAAGTGGCTCTTCGCCCCCTTCGGAACCGGCTTCCTCTACGTGAGGCGGGACCGGATTCCAGGGCTCTGGCCCCTAATGGCCTCACCGGAGCACATGGACGGAGACATCCGGAAGTTCGAAGAGGTGGGCACCCACCCTTGCGCCAACTACCTGGCCATTGGATCCGCCCTCACCTTCCACCATGGGATCGGCCCGGCCCGGAAGGAGGCGCGCCTGGTCTACCTCCGGAACTACTGGGCCCAGGCCCTTCTGGAGGAGGACCGGGTCTCCCTGAACACCAGCCTGGAACCGGGCTTCGCCGCCGGGATCGCCAATCTGGCTGTAGAGGGACTCGAACCAGGGGAGCTGGCCAACTTCCTCTGGGATCGACACCGGATCATCGTCACACCTATTGGGCACCCGGACTGCCGGGGACTTCGGATCAGCCCTTCGGTCTACACCACCACCCAGGAGCTGGACCGGTTCATCGACGGAGTCCGCTACGCCATCCGAAACGGAGTCGCCTGATGACCCAGAAGAAGACCCCAGGACTTGCCCTCCTGCTTCTCCTCATTCCAGTAGCGGGGTGCGAGAGCCCGCCCCCCGAGATCCCCGAGGCACCGCCAACCCAGCCGGTCGCTGTGGAACGAGTGGAGGTGAGCACCCCGGACGCCCCGGAGGCCATCGGGCCCTACAGTCAGGCCGTGCTGGCCGGCAGCACCCTGTACCTGGCAGGACAGATCGCCCTGGATCCAGCGACGGGAGAGATGGTCCAGGGAGGAATCGAGGCCGAGACCCACCAGGTCATGGCGAATCTGGGTGCCGTCCTGGAGGCGGCAGGGTTCTCCTTCGACGACGTGGTCCAGAGCCAGGTCTTCCTCACCGACCTGGACGAGTTTCAGACCATGAACGGGATCTATGGTCAGTACCTGTCCGATCCCTATCCAGCCCGAGCCACGGTCCAGGTGGCGGCCCTTCCCCGGGGCGCCAGAGTGGAAATCCAGTTGGTGGCGTGGCAGGGAGATCCCTGACGTCCTGAGTAGGAAGTTCGCCGGCATCCGTAACCCGGCACATCGACGGTAGCCCCGTTACTCCGGATGGGTCCGGCAGACCGCCCCGCCGACTGGTCCTCCCCAGGAAGGCGCCCTACCTTTCCAGCATCCCTCAACGTTCCATCGACCTTCCATGAAGGCTGCCATGATTCGATCCATCGTCTTCGCCACGACCCTCCTCCTCGTCTCCCTCCTGAGCCATGCTCCGGTCCAGGCCCAGGTGGGCGATGTTCCCACTCCCCTGGAGCACTTCGGACAGGAGATCGGAACGGAGGGTTTCCTGGCCAACTGGGATGAGCTTTCGGCCTACTACGATGCAGTGGCGTCGGTCAGCCCCCGGATGGTCCTGGACACCCTGGGAGCCACCACCCTGGGCGAGCCCTTCATTCGCCTGACCATCACCAGCCCGGCGAACCTCCAGAATCTGGACCGCTTCCTGGAGATCCAGGAGAAGCTGGCCGATCCCCGGCAGATCTCCAGCGAAGCCGAGCTGGAAGCCTTGAAGGAAGAGGGGCGAACGGTGGTCCTCATTACCAGCCACATCCACTCCACCGAGGTGGCTGCAGGCCAGATGCCGGCTCGCCTGGTCTACAAGCTGGCCACCTCCCAGGAGCCAGACGTCCTGGAGATTCTGGACGAAACCATCATTGTCATGATCCCGTCCCTGAACCCGGACGGGACCCACATGGTCTCCAACTGGTGGCGGGAATGGCAGGGCACGGAATTCGAGGGCGCTCCCCTGCCCCGTCTCTACCATCACTACATCGGCCACAACAACAACCGGGACTGGTTCTTCTTTGCCCAGGAAGAGACCCGGATGACCGTCCTGGACGCACACAACAAGTGGCGTCCCCAGATCGTCCACGACGTCCACCAGATGGGGAATGCCGGGGCCCGCTTCTTCAACCCGCCCTACATCGACCCGGTTGAGCCCAACGTGGACCCTCGCCTCATCGCCGGGTTGAACCAGCTGGGGCAGTACATGGCTGCCGAGATGACCAAGGACGGGCTGGATGGGGTGGTCACCCACGCCATCTTCGATATCTACACACCGGCCCGGGCCTACATGCACTATCACGGGGGCGTCCGGATCCTCTCGGAGACGGCCCGATCCGACTGGGCCAACCCGGTAGAGCAGACCATGGACGATCTCACCGGCGAGACCCGGGACTACAACCCCCGGGAGATGAGCGTGAACTTCCCCTCGCCCTGGCAGGGGGGCCGGTGGGGCCTGGATGACGCCATCGACTACATGGAGGCCGGTGCCATGGCCCTCCTCCGGAACGCGGCCAAGAACCGGGACTTCTGGCTCGACAACTTCGCGGCCATCCACCGAGACGCGGTGGAGGGATGGGATCAGTGGCCCCAGGCCTGGATCATCCCGGCCGGACAAGAAAACGAGGTAGGCATCGAGCAGCTTCTCCGGGTCCTCACCACCGGAAACGTGGAGGTCCACCGAGCCGAGTCCAGCTTCCAGGTCACCGAGGAGGGCGCCGGGTCGGCTGGGACCCGAACCGTCCCTGAGGGATCCTGGATCGTCCCCATGCAGCAACCCTACGCCGCCTTCGCCCAGACCATGCTGGAGGCCCAGGAGTACCCGGATCTTCGGGAATACCCCGGCGGGCCGCCCATCCGTCCCTACGATGCCACGGCCCACACCCTCCCCTTCCTCTTCGATGTGGAAGCCTTCGCCGTCACGTCCATGCCCGCTGGTGTGGACATCTCGGATCCCATTGAGCAGCGGACGGAGCTGACCTTCCAGATCCCTGCCTTCCTGGAGGGACCCGACGCACCTCGGATCGGACTCTATAGGGCCTACCAGGAGCCCATGCCCCAGGGATGGACCCGGTGGCTCTTCGACCACGCCGGAGTAGCCTACGAGGAGGTCCGGAATCAGGACCTCTGGGACGGGGACCTGAACGACCGATTCGACGTCCTCATCTTTCAGGACCAATCTCCCTCCTCCATCCTCAACGGGTTCAGCGACGAGGTGATGCCTCCCCCGTACGCCGGCGGGGTGGAGCGGGAGGGAGTGGAGGCTCTGCAGGCCTTCGTGGAGAACGGGGGACGGATCGTCACCATCGATGAGGCCACCGACTTCGCCATCGACATCTTCGATCTCCAGATCCAGGATGCCGTGGCCGACCTCCCTCCGGAGGATTTCTACATTCCCGGATCCATCCTCCACCTGGACCTGGACCCTGACCACAGCATCAGCCAGGGGGTCCCGGCTGAGAACATCGCATGGTACTGGCGGACCAGCCGGGCCTTCGAGGTGAACGATGGCCGGGCCCACGTGGTGGGCCACTACGGGGAGGGGGATCCTCGCATGGCCGGCTGGGTCCTGGGTGAGGAACACGTGGCTGGAAAGCCGGCCCTGGTGGAGGTGAACATGGGTGAGGGCTCGGTGGTTCTCTTCGGCTTCCAGCCCAACTTCCGCGGACAGACCGTGGCTCTCTGGCCTCTCCTCTTCAACAGCCTGCGGTGAGGGGGCGGAAAGGACCGGGGTTTCCAGCGGCCCCTTCACGAGAAGGAGGGCTGACGAACGTCGCCATTGCCGCCGCGACCTTGGTGTGCCTGGCCCTGGCGGGCCCTCTTCAGGGCCAGGAGCCCGGAGATGATCCATCCCTGGCCCAGCTCCACGAAGAAACTGCTCCCAGGATCCAGGCCGTCCGCATTCCCGAAGGCGAACGGGTCATTCTGGACGGCGTGCCGGATGAGGACGTCTGGGAACTGGCTCCCCCAGCCACGGGCATGAAACAGATGACCCCATACGAAGGGGAACCGGCCACTCAGGAGATGGAGGTCCGGTTCCTCTACGACGACCAGGCCATCTACATCGGAGCCCGGATGTATGACGATGGCCCGGTGAACGTCCGACTGGGCAGACGGAACATGCCACTGGCCGATGCCGACTGGATCGGAATCGGCTTTGACTCCCAGCATGACCACCAGACCGCCTACGTCTTCGACATCAGCGCTGCCGGGGTCCAGCGGGATGGAATCAAGCGGGTGGGGACCGGAGCCGATGGCTTCAGCGAACCCCAGGACATGACGTGGGACGCAGTGTGGGAGGTGGAGAGCCAGGTCCACGACTGGGGCTGGTCCACTGAAGCCCGGATTCCCTTCTCCCAACTCCCCCTTCCTGACAGGGACATCCATACCTGGGGCGTCCAGATCGAGCGCCTCATGGGCCGAACCCGGGAGTACTCGGTCTTCGCCTTCGTACCCACGGACCAGCGAGGCGGGATTCCGCGGTACGCGCACCTGGAAGGGATCCAGGGAATCGCTCCCGGACGTGCCCTGGAGCTTCGTCCCTATCTGGTGGCCCAGGGAGAATCAGTGGACCGGAGCAACAATCCGTTCCGGGACGACCGGGACGGCTCCCTCTCCACCGGGTTGGACCTCCGGTACCGCCTCACCGGTGACCTGACCCTCACCGCCACCCTCAACCCGGATTTCGGACAGGTGGAGGTGGACCCTGCAGTGGTGAACCTGGGCGTCTACGAGACCTTCTTCGAGGAACGGCGACCCTTCTTTCTGGAGGGGATGGACGTCTTCGCTTTCGAGGGGGGGGGGTCCAACGCCGGCGGACGCCTCTTCTATACCCGGCGGGTGGGACGGAGCCCTCAGGTCCCTCCACCTTCCGCCCAATCGGACGTACCTCGCCAAGCCAATATCCTGGGAGCCGCAAACCTCACTGGCCGGACCGATTCGGGCTGGCGCTTCGGACTGGTGGAGGCCGTCACGTCCCGGGTGGATGCCCGCTACGTGGACCCGGAGGGTCAGGCCCGGACGGGGATGGTGGAGCCCCGGAGCAACTACGCCGTAGCCCGGGCGCGACGGGATCTCCGGGAAGGTCAGTCCTACCTCGGGGGCATGGTCACCAGCGTTCTCCGAGAGAGCGATGGCGGGCCATCGGACCGCTTCCTTCCCTCCTCGGCCTGGGCCGGAGGAGTGGATTTCCGGCATGAGTGGGGAAACCGACGCTGGCTCCTCCGAGGGAGCCTGACCGGTACCCGGGTGGCTGGAACCCCGGACGCCCTGATGCGGATCCAGGAGGCGGGACATCATTTCCTGCAGCGACCCGACGCCCCCCATCTCTCAGTGGACTCCACCGCCACGGTCCTGACTGGATATTCAGCGTCGGCAACCCTGGGGCGCCAGGTCGGCCGGAACTGGCAGGGTGAGTTGGGCGGTGCCCTCACAAGTCCCACCTACGAGGTGAACGATCTGGGATTTGGTACCCGGACGGACCGACGGGATCTGAGTATGAGAGTCGGATACTCGGAGCCTGCCGCAGGCCGACATCTCCGGAGCTGGGGCGTGACGGCGCAGAGCCGCAACGAATTCAACTTCAATGGGGATCGGATCGCCAACTGGCAAACACTCCAGGGAAACCTGACCACCCTGGACTTCCTGGGTATTCGGGGCTCCATGACCCATAGCCTCCGTTCGTTGGACGATCGACGGACGCGAGGGGGCCCCCTCACCCATCGGCCTGCCCGCACGGCCGGATCAGCCACCGTGGATACGGATCATCGACGGATGGTGAGTTTGTCTCTCACCGGCGAGGTGGCTGGAGACGAGGCGGGAGGATGGGAGCGGAGTGCATCGACACGGGTCACCCTTCGACCCTCTCCCCGGTGGGAGTGGCAGCTCACCCCTGAGGTGATCCGGCTGAGAGAGGAGGCGCAGTACGTCACCACCCTGGAGGATCCGGGAGCCCACGAGACCTTCGGTCACCGGTACGTCTTCGCCTCCCTGGACCAGACCACCGTGGCGTTGGAGACCCGGCTCAATTTTACCGTCTCTCCCACCTTGAGCCTTCAGCTCTACGCACAGCCCTTCCTCTCTGCCGGGGATTTCGGTGAGCCCAAGGTTCTGACCCGACCATCATCCTTCGACTTCGAGCCATGGTCAGGGGACCCCGACCTCCTCCCGTCTCCGGACTTCAATCTTCGAAGCCTGCGGGGAAACACGGTGCTGCGGTGGGAATGGCGACCAGGCTCCGTCCTCTACGCGGCCTGGCAACAGGACCGTCGAGATGCAGTGCACGGATCGGGAGACTTCGATCTGGGCCGGGATCGTTCCGCTCTCTTTCGGGCCCCGGTCGACCATATCTTCATCCTGAAGGCCAACCTCTGGCTCACCCCCTGACCAGTATGCCTCCAGCCTCCTCCCGTCCCCTCGACGCTCTGCGCCAGCGAGTCGTCCAGTGCCGAGCCTGTCCTCGCCTGGTAGAGTGGCGGGAGAAGGTGGCCCGGGAGAAGCGAGCGGCCTTCCAGGAGGAGGACTACTGGGGACGCCCGGTCCCAGGCTTCGGCGATCCCCAGGCGCGCCTCCTCATCGTGGGGCTGGCGCCGGCAGCCCACGGAGCCAACCGGACGGGACGGATGTTCACCGGAGATCGCTCCGGTGACTGGTTGTTTCGGGCCCTCCACCGGGCCGGCTTTGCCACCCAGCCCACCGGCACCCACCAGGGGGACGGATTGGAGCTTCGGGATGCATTCCTCACCGCTGCCGTCCGGTGCGCACCGCCGGCAAATCGGCCCCGGCCCCAGGAGCGGAAGAATTGTCGGCCCTTCCTGGAGGAGGAGATGGACCACTTCCTTCCACGGATCAGTTGCATCGTGTCCCTGGGAGGATTCTCGTGGAATCACGTCCTCCGGGTGCTCCGGGACCGGGGCTTCCCCGTCCCAGTACCCAAGCCCGACTTCGGACATGGAACGGAGATCCCCCTGGACGACGGCCCGACCCTCCTGGCCTCCTATCACCCCAGCCAGCAGAACACCTTCACCGGGACCCTGACCGAAGACGCCTTCGACAACGTGTGGTCCCGGGCCCGGAAGATCATCCAGGCCGAGGGCTGAAGCCTCTTCCTTGCGCTACCAGAGTTCCCGGAGAACCCAACTCTCCTGGTCCCGCTGGAATCGCATGGTGAGGGGAAAGACCTCCTCGTCCAGGACCTGGCCCTCCTCGTCGGTGAGTCGGACTGTCATGGAGAAGACCACGGTGGCGGTGGAACCGATGGGGATGAGCTCGCTCCGGGGTATCAGGTTCACGGTTCGCCCCAACGCCTCCTCCCGTTCCTCCTGCCCGTAGACCCACCACTCCTCCTCTCCCCCGAATCCAGGGTGGGCGGCCAGCATCTCCACCTCATCCCGGTTGGCTATCGCTTCGGCGAAGCGTCGAACGATCCCGGAGATCTGAGCCACGTCCGGGTTTGCCGCCTCCGGATCCACCTGACCTGGATCCACCACTTCGGGAGGCATCTCCGCTTCTTCCACACCCTCCGGCTCAGGTTCCACATCCGCCGGCTCGCCCATCGGGAGGTCGGCCTCCTCCGGCTGGAGGTCGGCCTCGGAGATCGGGGCAGGCGCCGCCTCGGGGGCCACCTCCACCTCCGCCGGTCCTTCCGGAGCGGGGGTGGGTTCCGGCGAGGGCTCCGGCTCAGTGGCCAGCTCGGTGGGAGTTGGACCCGCCGCCGGATCGTCACCCGGAGTGGGGGTCTGGGAGGTCTCGTCCGGAACTCCCTGGGGCTGGGACCGGGGATTCCCTTCGGCCACGGCCGGAACAGTTTCACCCGGGGCGAGCCCGGCTGGAGGACCATCCCCCTCCCCAGTAGCCAGAAACGCCCACGCCACCGCGCCCACCGCTGTCAGGGCCAGCCCGGCTGAGACGAGCTGCCACCTCCCATCCCCTCCTCTGCCGGGACCGGCGGCTTTCATCCCTTTCCCGGCATCCTCCCCTCCTTCGGCATCTCCTGCCATGGCCATTGCCGGGGCGGGGGGAGCCGACGGGGCGACGAGAGTCGGCACGGAAGCGGCAGCCGAGGAATGAGCCATGTCCGACTCGGCAGTCGGGCGCCCTTCCACCTGAATGGCCATGGACACACGGGCATCCTCGGATCGAGCCACCACCTCCCCCCTGCCCGGAGCCCGAGCCCGGAGCCGGCCTGAGGAGACATCCACGGCCACCACATCCGGATTCCGGCTCTCCCAGACAATCCTCCGACCAGGGAGGAAGCGACCCTCCTCATCCAGGACCCGAGCCGTCAGCGTCACCTCATCTCCGGCGTGGAGCGGGTCGGCCGGCTCTTCCACCTCTACCGTAGCAACGGGCCGGGCGACCTCTGCCATCTCCGTCCAGGTGGGATTGGAGGAGCGGGGTACTCGGAGTTCCAGGGCATCCAGGAAGGCATTCAGATCCGGCCAGCGGCCCTGGGGCTTCTTGGAGAGCATTCGCTCCACCGCCTCTGCCAGATCCCGAGGGCAGTCGGACCGGCGTTCCCGGACAGGTGGGGGGCGCTCCCGCACCTGGGCGTTCAGGACCTCCAGCGTGGAGCCACGGAAGGGGGTCCCCCCGGTCAGGAGCTGGTACGCCACAGCTCCCAGAGCGTACTGGTCCGAGGCCGGGGTCACCGGATCCCCCATGCACTGCTCCGGGCTCATGTATGCCGGGGTGCCCACGATCTGCCCCGTGCGGGTCAGGTCCGGATCCCCTCGGGTCAGCTTGGCAATCCCGAAGTCCGAGACCAGGGCCGTACCGTCCAGGGCCAGGAGAATATTGCTGGGCTTCACATCCCGGTGGACCACCCCACGGAGATGGGCGTGGGCCAGGGCCTCTGCCACTTGGGCCAACCAGGCCTTCACCAGGACAAGGGAAAGGGGCCCCGATGCCCATTCCATGACCCGGGCAAGCGTCCGTCCGCCCACGAAGCGCATGACCATGTAGTGGAGTCCATCGGCCTCGCCGACATCGAAGACCGTAACCACGTAGGGGCTGGAAAGCTGGGCCGTGGTCCGGGCCTCGTGGGAGAATCGCTCCACCATCCCATGGTCAGCCATGACCTGGGGGGCCATGACCTTGATGGCCACCTCTCGGCCCAGACGGGGCTCCCGGGCCAAGAAGACAGCAGCCATCCCACCCCACCCCACCATACGGACCACCTCGTATCGGGGGGCCAGGGCGGCCCGAACCCGTGCCAGGAAGCGGTCACGCTCTGAACTGGGAACCTGCATTGGGGGATCGCTCATCCGGACCACACTCCCGTAGGGGGAGGGAGGGTACCACTGCGAATCCCGGACCGGAGGGCACCGCGCTGCGGACACACCCGAGTCCGCTAGAAGTCCGTTGACGAAGCACCGGGCGTCACCGGTCGGAGTAATCGTCAATATGGGGCCCAACCCGGTCCACTCGCCAGCCGGTAGAGGGAGAGGTGGCCGATCGCAGGGCCCCTCTTACCTTGTGGGCAGATCCGGAAATCCGAGATCCATAACGAATACATTATATTATAATGTATTCATTATAATTTCGCGGTGCTCGGAAGCCTGAGTCTCTCCACGCTGAACAGCACGTTCCTACCAGCGTGCCGCCGTGCCTCGAGCGTCCACGTGGATGAAGGGACCGCGGACAGTATTGGCTCGATAGAGGGAGAGTCCTCCGGGCCGGACATGAGCCTCACCCCGGTTTTCCACCCGTTCGGCCAGGCGGTACAGGACCCTGGCGTCCGCCTCCCCACCCCGCCCGTCTCCCGTGAGATCATCCATCCGGCCGTCACCCGTCTCGTCGATGAAGACATCGGCCGCGTCTCCCCAGAGGTGACGGCTGGCATCGGTGGTGTTGCCGATGGCCCGATTGTAGTGGGGGGTCCGGAAGGCGGACATGACGTAGAGGCTCTCAGCCTCGATGCCCTCAGCCTTCACCTCCTCCAGGAGAGCCTCCAGCTTCAGGAGGAGCGCCTCGGAGAGGGCCAGATACCGGGGGTCGCCGGGCTGATGAGGAAGGAACTGCCGAAGGGTGAATCCAGGGGCCACCCTCAGATCCAGGACGTCCGGCGAGGCTTCGATGAAACCAGGGGGAAGGGTGCTCCGGTCAGATACCCGGTATTCCCCGATGCGGAAGCCGTTCATGCTCCCGTTCCGAGCCTCCTCCATGGGATGTAGAACCAGAACGTTCAGCGTGATGGCATCGCCGTCGGCAGGCGCCTCTATGCGAAGGGGAACAGGACCCGGCTCGGAGGGCGCTTCCCAGATCCAACGGCCCGGCTCCTCGGACGGCTGGACCCCCAGCGGAGTCCGGAGCCGGAACGCCCCTTCCTCCGTCTCGCCCCAGACCTCATCCAGAGCCAGCGCAATCCGCTCCCCAGGTCGAGCCGTAATGCCCAGAACCCGGTAGGGAATCAGGACATCCCGAACCTTCAGCCGAAAGGAAGCCCGGACCCTGCGGGTGTAGGGGCGGTCCTTCAGTTCCGCCGGGAGGGCCACGCCGGGAGAGCCTTCAAGAGGCCCTGCAGGGACCTCACGAGCCAACTCCAGCGGTTGGAAGGCGAATGGATCAGGGGATGGAAGATCCACGACTGAGGCCACAGCGGTTGCAGCGTCGGCACTTCGGAGGTCGGGGAGGAGATGAGGGAAGAAGCCACCGGCCACCATAGCCGGAACACAGATGCCGAGGGCCAGGGCCCCGGTTATACGACGGGTCATGCCAGCCTGCAATCTTTCAGAGGTAGTACTTTGCGATCGAGGAGCCACACGCCCCGCAGCCGCAGCGACTCTCGTCACTTCAGGATTCAGAGAACGTAATACAGGAATGCCGTCTGGAAGGGTCCCCTGCCCCTCCGGCCTGCCCTCCTCGATCCGGTCCTCTTCGATCTGGCCAACCCTTACTTCCATGGAGCAGGGCAGCGTCAGCGTGTGTCGGAGCGGAATCGGGTCCTGCGCATTATTGTGGGGCACCCAAGAGGGGCACACGAATGGCCATGACCGAGACCCCCAAGGGGCGCCGTGGCCTCCTGAACGGCACCATCCACCTCCCAATTCCGCCAGGACCCACATGCTCAGACGACACGACCGGGGACGTCAGATCTCGACCCTCCAGAACATGCTCAACTGGGTAGGGAATACCCGACTACCCAAGTTGGACCCGGACGGAGTCTTCGGAAGGAAGACGGAGGAGCGGGTCCGGGAGTATCAGGACAATCGAAGCTTGGCCGTGGACGGGATCGTCGGGCCCGAAACCTATGACGCCCTCTACAACGATTTCACCCGAACCGCCACGGGAGGAAATCTCTGGTCCGGCGGGCTCGGCGCTACTTCGACCCGGGCGTCCAAACCTGAACCGCCGGAGCCCCGGGCCATGAGCCAGGCCGAGATCCGGGAATTCATGCGAGAGTATTCCGACGACTACGAACGGCTCCGCAGAGGATACGGGAGACACCTGGACAACTTCGTCTTCTGCCTGGCCCGGGCCAACGACATGGTATCCCTCATGCGGGCGGTGGGATTCCTGGACCAGACGGCCCGGACCGGTGTCATGGCTGCCTCTGGAGGGGTCATCTCAGGGATCGGTGGCGTGGCCGGCATCTTCATCTGGTACTACACGGCTCTCCGTCAATGGGCCAACGCCCTCACCGCCTCTCGGCGGACCTATGCCTACCGGGGCGCTTGCTACACAGCCACGGCCTGGTTCTTCGACCAGAACCCGCCCACCCGGTCCGATCGGATCTGGAACCGGATCTCCCAGTTCCGGGATCCGGAGCCGGGGCCAGGGACGCGCGCGGTCACCATGGTGGATTACCAGGATGCCTGGAACGATGCCCGCAACAAGACCTGGCAGGAACTCCAGACAGCCGACTTCGAAGGGGCGGACCACTCGGTGGTGAAGCCTACGGTGCAGGCCCTCTTCGGAGAGGATCCAGCAGCGCTCTGCCTGGCCTTCCTCCAATCCTTCGAAGGGGTGGTAGGCTCCCAGCAGCTGGGCGTCTGGCGGGACAACTACAGTGTCCGCTACCCCAACTGATCCTGCGCCCTGCCATGAGACCGTCACAGCTCGACCCGCTTCAGGAACTGCGCGTTGATGGCCACGATGATCGTGCTGGCCGACATGAACACGGCCCCGACCGCGGGCGTGAGCAGTATTCCCCACGCGGCCAGGACACCGGCGGCCAGGGGAATGGCGAAGATGTTGTAGCCTGCTGCCCACCACAGGTTCTGGAGCATCTTCCGGTACGTGGCCCGGGAGAGGGTGACGATCCGGGGGATGTCTCGGGGATCGGACCGGACGAGAACGATGTGGCCCGCCTCCACGGCCACGTCGGTGCCCGCCCCGATGGCGATTCCGATGTCGGCGGTGGCCAGGGCCGGGGCATCGTTCACGCCGTCGCCCACCATGGCCACCTTCTTCCCCTGGGCCTGGAGTTCCTTCACCTTGGACGCCTTCTCGTCCGGCAGCACCTCGGCGAAGACGGTGTCGATCCCCAGCTCCTCGGCCACGGCATCGGCCACCGCCTGGGCGTCGCCGGTGAGCATGGCCACCTCGATGCCCCGCTCGTGGAGGGCACGCACCGCCTCGTAGCTCTCCTCACGGATGGCATCGGCCACGGCGAAGACGGCCAGCGCCTTCCCGTCCCGCAGAAGATAGATGGCCGCCTGTCCCCGTCCGGCCGCCTCCTCGGCGGCGTCTCGTAGGGTGGAGGACACGTCGGCTTCCTCTGCCTTCAGGAGCGCCGGCCCGCCCATGTGGTACTCGACGCCGTCCACGGAGGCGGCCACCCCCTTCCCGGTGATGGCCCGGAACCCGTCGGGTGTGGGAACCTCGATCTCCCGGTCCTCCGCCGTCTTCACCACGCCCCGGGCGATGGGGTGTTCGGACTCCGACTCCACACCCGACGCGATGCGAAGGGCCTCCTCTTCACCCATGCTCTCGGCCACGGTCATCTCCACCACCCGGTGTTCCCCCAGGGTGAGGGTGCCGGTCTTGTCGAAGATCACCGCAGTCAGGTTCCGGGCCTCCTCCAACCCCCGCCGGTCACGGACCAGAAGCCCGGCCTGAGCTCCCATGGTGGTGGAGATGGCCACCACCAGGGGTACTGCCAGCCCCAGGGCGTGGGGACAGGCGATGACCAGGACCGTCACCGTCCGGACGATGGAGAAGTCGATGGGGGCGCCCAGGAACTGCCAGACGATGAGGGTCAGGACCCCGGCACCCAGAGCCACAGCGGTCAGGAGCTGGGCGGCACGATCCGCCAGGTGCTGGGCCCGGGACTTGGACTGCTGGGCGTCGGCCACGAGGCGCATGATCCCCGAGAGCTTCGTGTCCTCCCCCGTCCCGGTCACCTCCACCCGTAGCGAGCCCTCGCCATTGATCGTTCCGGCAATGACCTCGCTGTCCTCCTCCTTCTTCACGTGACGGGACTCGCCCGTGATCATGGCCTCGTTCACGTCGCTGGACCCCCGGCGCACGATGCCATCGGCGGGGATGTTCGCTCCGGGTCGCACCAGCACCAGGTCCCCGTCCCGGAGCTCGTTCACGGGTACGGTCTCCTCGCCGTCATCGGTGATCCGTGTGGCTTCATCAGGGAGGAGCTTCGCCAGCTCCTGCAGGGCGCCCTGGGCCTGATCGATGGAGCGCATCTCGATCCAGTGGCCCAGGAGCATGATGGCGACCAGGGTGGCCAGTTCCCACCAGAGGGCCGAGGCGTCGATGAGGCCGAGCTGGACCACCCACGAGAAGACGAACGCGACGGTGATGGCCAGGGCGATGAGGGTCATCATCCCCGGCAGGCGGGCCTTCAGCTCCTGCCAGGCTCCCTTGACGAAGACCCAGCCCCCGTACACGAACACGATGGTCCCCAGGATCGGCGGGATCCATTCCGAGCCCGTGAAGGTGGGCGCCTCATAGCCCAGCAGCCCCTGGATGTGGTCCGACCAGAAGACCACCGGCAGGGTGAGGATGAATGACAGCCAGAACTTGTCCCGGAACATCTCCGGGCTGTGCCCCTCGTGAGCGTCGTGGCCTTCGTGGCCCCCGTGGTGCTCGTGGCCCCCGTGACCTTCGTGGTGGCCGTGGGCGCCGTTTCCGCCGTGGTGGTCGTGGGCGCCGTGGTCTTCGTGAGTGTCGTGGTCCTCGTGGGGGTCGTGGTTTCCGTGATCCTGGTTCATGACGTCCTCCGTTTCAATTCGCGTTCCCGCCAAAGGGAGTAGATGACCGGCAGCACCAGGAGAGTCAGGACCATGGCCGTGAGAAGCCCTCCCACCATGGGGGCGGCCACACGCTGCATGGTGGCGGCTCCCACGCCGGCAACCCACAGGAGGGGCATGAGTCCTCCAATGTCCGAGACCACGGTCATCATGACGGGACGCACTCGGCTCGTGGCCCCCTCCAACGCCACCTCCCGAATGTCGGCCGGGGTCAGGTCCCGATCTCCCACCTCTATCCGCCTTCGCTCAAAGGCCTGGTCCAGGTAGAGGAACATGACCACCCCCAACTCGGCAGCCACTCCGGCCAGGGCGATGAAGCCCACCCAGACTGCCACGCTGGTATTGAATCCCAGGATCCAGAGGAGCCAGACACCGCCTACCAGGGCGAAGGGGAGGGTTGCCATGACGATGAGGGCCCGGATGCCACTCCTGAAGTGGAGGAAGAGGAGGAGAAAGATGAGCCCCAGGGTGAGGGGAACCAGGAGGGTGAGGCGCTCCCGCACCCGCTCCATGGCTTCGAACTGGCCGGCCCACTCGATTCGGTAGCCCACAGGCAGAGTGACGTTCTCCCGGATGAGCTGGTCCGCGTCGGCCACGTACCCACCCAGGTCCCGGCCCTCCACATCGATGAAGACCCGGCTGACGGGGAAGGCATCCTCGGTATTCACCACCATGGCCCCCTCCGCCGGCTGGATCCGGGCCAGTTGCCCCAGGGGGATGGGACCACTGTCGGGGGTGTCGATGAGAACGTCTCCGATGCGCTCTGCGCTCTGTCGAAGCTCTCGGGGATAGCGGACCTGAACGGCAAATCGCTCCCTCCCCTCCACGGTCCGGGTGGCCGTCTCCCCTCCAACCGCCGTCATCATGGCTCGCTGCACCTCCCGAACGTTCAGCCCGTACCGGGCCGCTTCGTGTCGGTCCACCACCACATCCAGGTAGCTCCCGCTGGCGCCTCGCTCCGCTACTGCGCTCCGGGTCCCCTCCACCTGGTGGAGGAGTCCCTCGATCTCCTCTCCCAGCCGCTCAAGCTCGGACAGATCATCCCCGAAGATCTGGACCCCCACCGGCGAGCGCATGCCGGTGGCCAACATCTCGATTCGGTTCTGGATGGGCATGGTCCAGACGTTCATGACCCCTGGCATCCGGACCGCCTCGTCCATCTCAGCCACCAGGGAATCATAGTCGACGCCGGAGCGCCACTCATTGGTGGGCTTCAGGTTCACCAGGGTCTCGAACATCTCCAGGGGGGCCGGGTCGGTGGCGGTGTTGGCCCGACCCGCCTTCCCGATGACGCTCTCCACTTCGGGAAACGCGGCCAGGACCGAGTCCTGGTACATCATGATATCGGCGGCCTGTTGGATGGAGACCCCAGGGAGGGTCATGGGCATGAAGAGGATGGTACCCTCCTCCACCCGGGGCATGAACTCCGACCCCAGGCGACTCAGGGGGATCACCGTTACGGCCAGGATCACGGCGGCCAACCCCAGTGTGACCCAGCGGAACCTGAGGGCCATCGACAAGACCGGGCGATACCCTCGGAGGAGAGTTCGGCTTACCGGGTTCTCCTGTTCCGAGCGCACTTTTCCCCGGACGAAGTACCCCAGGGTCACCGGAATCAGCGTGACCGCCAGGAGCGCCGCGCCGGCCATGGCGAAGGTCTTGGTGAAGGCCAGGGGTCGGAAGAGTCGACCCTCCTGGGCCTCCAATCCGAAGACCGGGAGGAAGCTGACCGTGATGACCAGGAGGCTGAAGAAGATGGCCGGCCCCACCTCCGAGGCCGAGTCCGCCACGATCTCCCAGCGACGGCGAGCCGAGATCGTTCCCTCCTCCCGCTCCAGGTGCTTGTGCATGTTGTCGATGAGTACGACGGCAGCGTCCACCATGGCTCCGATGGCAATGGCGATCCCCGCCAGCGACATGAGGTTCGACTGGATCCCCAGGAAGCGCATGACCACGAACGCGAAGAGGACGGCCACCGGGAGGGTGACCACCACCACCAGCGCACTCCGCAGGTGCAGGAGGAAAAGCGACGCGATGAGGGCGGTGAGAATCAGGACCTGGATCAGGGTCCGGGTCAGGTTGCCCTGGGCCGCCCGGATGAGCTCGGAGCGATCGTAGGCCGGGACGATGGAGACTCCCTCGGGGAGCCCGGCCTCCCCCTCGGCGATCCGGTCCTTGACTCCATCAATGACTTCCAGGGCATCGGCCCCGTGCCGCATGATCACGATCCCCGTCACCACATCTCCCTGCCCATTCTTGTCGGCCACCCCACGACGGATGTCGGGCCCCAGTTGGACCCGAGCCACATCGCCGACCCGGATGGCCGTCCCATTCCGGGTGGCCAGGGGGATCCCTTCTATCTCCTGCACCGACTCCAGGTAGCCCAGCCCCCGGACCATGTACTCCCGGCCCCCCTGCTCCACCACCCGGGCCCCCATGTCGGCGTTGGCCTCCCGGATGGCGGCGGTGACCCGCTCCAGGGTCAGGCCCTGGGCTCGGAGCTGGTCCGGATCCACATCCACCTGGTACTGGCGAACATAGCCTCCCACCGTGGCGATCTCGGCCACCCCCGGCACGCCCTGGAGCTGATACCGGACAAAGAAATCCTGGAGGGAACGGAGTTCGGCCAGGTCGTGCCGATCCGACTCGAGGGTATACTGGTAGACCCATCCCACCCCGGTGGCATCGGGCCCGAGACGGGGAGTTACACCCTCAGGCAGGTCGTCGCCCAACTGGGAGAGCTGCTCCAGCACCCGGGAGCGGGCCCAGTAGGGATCGGTCCCTTCCTCAAAGAGGACGTAGACGTAGGAAACCCCGAAGGTGGAGATTCCTCGGACCGTCGTGGCTCCGGGAACCGCCAGGAAGGTGGTGGTCAGCGGATACGTGACCTGGTCCTCTACGATCTGAGGCGCCTGTTCGGCCCAATCCGTCTGGACGATGACCTGCACGTCCGAGAGGTCGGGGATGGCATCCACCGGGGTCGTCCGGATGGCCCAGATCCCGGCAGCCACCAGAAATGCGCCCAGAAGGAGGACCAGACCCCGGTTCTGCACCGAGCCGCGGATGATCCGCTCAAGCATGATGTCCTCCCGGGCTCAGGTGAACGCTCAGCCGAATCCGGTCGCCGGCGGATCCTGGATCAGTGAACTGTTGGTGATCCAAGGATTCGCTGTGTGGGCCGGCGCCGGCCTGGTCACCGTGACCCCCGTGGTCGGTATGGTCGGTGTGGTCACCGGGGTCGGCCCCCTCTTCGTGATCGCCATGGTCACCGTGATCGTCATGAACCCCGGGGCCCCTTTGGTCCGCGTGATCATTGTGATCGTCATGGCCTCCGTGATCGTCGGGGTCCCCGGGGTCTTCATGGTCATCGTGATCATCGGGGTCCCCATGGTCCCGGTGCTCCGGGTCGGCATCCATCTCATGATCATCCCCGTGATCCATCTCCATCCCCGGCATGCCGGGCTGACCCATCATGGCCTCCATGAGCCGGCTTTCCGCGTCCAGGATGAACCCAGCTCGGGAAACCACGGCCTCCCCTTCCTCCAATCCCGAGAGGATCTGGGTCCGATCCCCGGCCTCCGCACCCACCTGGACGGACCGGATCTCGTAGAATCCACCGTCGTGACCTACGAAGACAACCGCCCCGTCTCCGGTGTGCATGACGGCATCCCGAGGCACCGTCACCGCCGCATCCGTCACGCTCACCTGTGCCCGGGCCGTTCCGGCCATCCCGGGCTTCAGTAGACCCTCTGGATTGGGCAACTCGATCCGGACCCGGGCCGTCCGTCGATCCCGGCTCACATCGGGATGGATGTACGACACCACCCCCTGGATGGCGTCCCCGGGGTACGCCACCACCTCCACCTCAACCGGTGTTCCCAGCTCAATGAAGCGGAGGTCCCGTTCGTAGACGTCCACCTCCACCCACACCCGCGAGAGGTCCGCCAACCGGTAGAGTGGCGTCCCGGCTTCGAAACGCTCCCCTGCCTGGATCTCCTTCTCCACCACGTACCCACCAAAGGGGGAGGTGAGGGTCAGGGTGGACTGGACCTCACCTGACTCCTCCACCGCCTGGATATCGGCCTCGGAGATGTTCCAGTAACGCAGCCGTTCCCTGGCTGCCTCCACCACCGAGCTCCCTCGATCCACACTCCCTGGCACCCGGCTGGTGGTGAGGGTCCCTGCCAGGCGTGCAGCTGCAAGGAGGTCCTCCTGAGCCGAGACGAGTTCTGGGCTGTAGACGTCCAGGAGAGGTTCCCCAGCTCGGACGAACCGGCCGGTGAAATCGGCGTGGAGATGCTCGGCCCAGCCTCCGAACCGAAGGCTCACCGTGGTCATCCTGGTTTCATCCCAGACCACTTCGCCGGTAGCCCGGATGCTTCGCTCAAGCTCCTCCGAACGAGCCCGGGTGAGGGTCACCCCCAACCGGCGGGCCAGTTCGCCCGAGATCTCCACCATCCCGCTGCCATGATCCAGGGCGTCCGGATCCCCATGCCCTTCCTGACCCTCCGTCGGGGTGTGATCCACATGGGCCTGGTCCGATTCGGACTGGGCAGAGGGGTGCTCATGCTCTCCGGCGTCCGAAGCCTCGGGAGCACCGCACCCCAGGAGGAAGAGGGCCAGGAGGATCCCCAGGAGGGGTCTGGGAAATTCTGAGGGTCTATGCGTATTCATCGGTTGTCCTCCGAGACGACATGGGTACCAACGGCCTGCTCCAGACGAGCGATATCCTGGCCGAGCCCTGCTGTGAGATGGGCGAGCTCGATCTCATTCCTGAAGAGGACGGCGTAGACCTCCATGAGGCTGACGAACGCCGCCTCTCCTGCCCGGTATGAAGCAGCCGAGCTCTCCACTGCAGCACGGGCCTGGGGAATGACCCCTTCTTCCAGGAGAATGACCTGTTCTCGGGCCCGGATCAGGTCGGCGTGGGCCCGCGCCACCTCCTCCTGGATCGATCGCTCCAGAGCCGCTACGTCGAGCCCCTGGGCGTCCCGGTTGAACTCGGCCTCCCGAATGGCCTCATCCTGTTTCCGTCCCCGGAAGAGGGGCAGGTCCACCGAGAGACCGGCAGAGAAGACGTCGGCTCGGCCGCTCCGGATCCCGTATCCCCCGGTGACTGCGATGCCGGGGCGTCGGTCATGGCGAGCCACCTCCAGCTCCCTCTGAGCTACCTGCACCCCCTCCCGGGCCACCGTGAGTTCGGGGCGGTGCCGGATAGCCATCTCCTGGAGTTCTCTCAGGGTGGGCAGGCCGCCCCCCAACTCCGGGTTGGTAAGGACCGATGTGAGGACACCTGGACCGGGGTCGGCGGCCAGGAAGCCCTCGACCCAGGAGGGTAGATCTGGCTGAATGGGATCCCGGGAGTTTCGTCCCAGCAGCGAATTCGCTTCTGCCAGAGCCACGCTCCTCCGCTGCCGAAGTTCGGCCAGGTGCTCTTCGATGGCGGCCAATTCCGTGTGGGCTCTCAGGATATCCTGTTGGGGAGCCAGACCCTGGGTGTAGGCCGATTCGGCAGAGGATGCGAAGGCCTCGAGCGTCGAGTGGGCCTGGTGGTGAACCTCCAGCGCCTGATCCACCAGGAGAAGCTCGAAGTAGGCCTCCTGAAGCCGGGTCGTCACCTGCCAACGAGCCACGTCCACCTGGGCTCGGGCCACATCCACCTGGGCTCGGGCGCTGGCCTCCCGGGCTCCCCGTAGACCTCGGGGGGGAAGGGTCTGGGAGAGCTGGAGGGAAACCATACTCATCCCCTCCCCGGTCAGGTCGAGATCGGGTAACGGAAGGTTCATCAGGCCGAACGAGAAGGTCGGATCCGGGAGCGCCCCGGCCTGAGGAACTCGAGACTCCAGAGCTTGAGCCCGGCTCTGGGCGCCCTGGACATCCGGGTGGGTCGCCAGGACCAGAGCCAGGAGGGAATCCAACGGCTGGTGCTGGAGCTCTTCCCCATCCACGGACTGGTTTCGGTCAGGAGGTGGACGGTGGGTGTGAGGCTCCTGCGCCGTCAGGACGAACGGCGCCACAAATCCAATCATGAGAATGGCGAGAAGGACTGGGCCACAGTGGATCCTGCGGCCGTCCCCCAGGGACGAACACTTCATGGGTGTACCTCGCGGTTCCTCGGATCAAAGGCACGGGAACGGCATAGCCGGATCGCCGCCCCGTGTCAGAGGAAGTGGGTCGTACAGCTGTCTGGGATCGGGCGCGGTTGCAGGACGCAACCGGGAGGGATCAACCGCGAGGCGGCCGGAACTGGTTCAGAGCCAGGAGGGCGCCAGCTTCATCATCAGGGAGCGCAAAGGCCACGGTCCCCGATGGAATGGGTGCAGGAACCGATGCAGCCAGGAGGGATGGAACGGGTGGAGAGCCGGAGCAGAGCGCCAGGGCGCCGCCACCCAGGGGACAGGCACCACCCTCTTCGGGTCCGGAATGGCTATGGTGGGAGCCGGAAGCATCCGGATCACCGGCGGTGTCGTGATGGTGATGCTCTTGCTGGTCCACATCCGCCAGAACCGTGGTGACCAAGTCATCTTCCAGCTGGACGTGGCAGGACGCCGCAACCAGCCCATTCCCTGCGTGGGTCAGAAAGCCCAGCACGAGAAGGACTGTCAGAAATCGGGTTCCAGGCGCACGTTTGGCCGGCACCGCCATCTCCTCAATGAGCATCCGGAGCGGAGGATGGGCTCCCGCTCAAGGAAAGGTGTCACTCTTGGAAGTCTACCCATTCAGGCGGACAGGGGAAACCCCTGGGGGGTAGGTCCCGCTGCCACCAGGCCCCAGGCGCTCCGCCTCACCCATGACCGCAAGACCCCCGTTCCGGTGGTCCCTGCAGTCCTTCAACAGACTTCTAGGCGTCTTCCAACCAGGGTTGTGCAGCCAGGGCGGCCAGGACCCTGGGATCCCGCTCGTAGATATCGTCCCGGAAGTGGACCTCTCCGTCGGCCTCCACCCAGGCCGTCCAGTACTGGATATGGACCATGTATGGATCGGGGAGGGTCACGGACCGCTCCCGACCCTGGGCCACCACCTGCCGGATCCGATCCGCCGTCCAGTCCGGCGCATCCCGAAGGAGATGCTCCGCCAGCTCCATGGCCCGTTCCACCCGGATGCACCCGGAGCTGAAGGTCCGGGTCACCCGGTCAAAGAGCTCCTGCCCCGGCGTGTCGTGGAGGTAGACGTTGTGCCGGTTCGGGAACATGAACTTCACCCTCCCCAAGGCATTGTGGGGACCCGGTTCCTGTCGGAGTCGATACCGGCGGTTGAACTCGGCACCGCTCATTCCGGACCAGTCCACCGAGTGGGGATCCACCACCCGATTCGTCCCCTGCTCAAAGAGGACCATGTGCTGCTGGGCCACATAGCCCGGGTCCTCCCTCAGCCGGGGGAACTGATCCCGGGCGGCGATGCCCGGGGGGACATTCCAGTACGGAGCCAGCGCCAGATAGGTCATCCGGGCTGAGAAGACGGGAGTCTGCCGATAGGTGAGGCCCACGATGGTCCGGAGCCGGAAGACCTCCTCGTCTCCATCCACCACCATGGCCTGGTAGGCCGGGATGTTCACCAGGATGTAGTGATCCCCCAGATCCTGGGGCAGCCACCTCCAGCGCTCCAGATTCACCAGGAGCTGTCGGTAGCGGTCCCGAGCTGAGAGATTCAACGCCCGCCGGGTGGCCGGCCCAACGCGGCCGTCCTCGGCCAGCCCATGGATCCGCTGGAAGGTCTGAACAGCCTCCTCCAGCACCGGATCGTAGAATTCGGGATCACCAGCGAGATTCTGTCCAGAAGGCAGGTGTCCGGTCACGGCAAGACGCTCCCGGAGGACCGCGACTTGCTCATTCCGGTCCCCTGGATCCAGCGTGGGACCATCGGGAAGCTCGGGCCACCCGCCGGCATCGGCGATCTGCCGGTAGCGGGCCAGCGCCTCCCGCATGACCTGGTAGTGACCTGAGAGGGGCCGGAGCTGATCGAGGGCTTCGCGAACGCCCGGACCGTCCAGAGCGTCACCCAGTACCTCCCCCATGTCCACCCCATTCCGGGACGCCGACCAGTTGGGCTCCACGGTGGTGGGATTCAGCCGACCGTGGGCCAGGTGGGCCCCCAGTTGCATGAAGGCGTCAGTCAGGAGGAATTCGATATCGGCCTGCTGTCGAAGTTCATCCTCCGGGACGTCCCCTCTTCCCACCAGGGGAATGAGGGAGTCCAGGGCCGCTCGGTGGTAGTCGTCCGGGTCCAGCCCGTCGGCATGGGCGCCACCGATCTGAGCCAGGAGGGTTCGAGCTTCAAAGCTGACATCTCCCTGGTCCAGCCAGGCGGGAGCGTATCCCCGTTCACGGTAGAAACGGTAGAGGGTCGAGCCGGAGCGGAGACCTTCCCCGCCGGCCCGGAGAGCCCCCCCTTGAGCCCCCGCCTCCACCCGGCTTCGGATCTCAGGCTCCAGGGGGAGGGGGTCGTGGCCGTTCCGGTCCAGGTCCTGGCCCATCTCCCCGGACACGCTGTCACCGCCTGGCTGGCCCTCCGTGCTTCTTTCCTCCCATCCGACCTCCACTTCGCTGGCCGGCCGATTCTCTTCCACCCCGGTGTCGCTGTTGGGGACAGCGCAGCCAAGCATGCTCACTCCTGCCAGAAGAATCAGCCAGGAGCTTCGAAGAGTCGTGGTCGCCATGGGGTTGCCGTACATCCAGGGGATCCAGGAAGTTCGAGATGAGAGGTGTCGGTCGGACGGATGGAATAACGCTTCCAAGGGTGCACCGGACCGGCCGACGTCGCCAGCCGCGCCTCAATCCATACCCTGACCGGAGGAGAAGGATCATGGCCCTGACCTCGCCACGCTTCGCCCCCGAGGACCGCCTTCAGGAGGTGGCTTCCAACAGCCCGCCCATGCGAGTCGGCGAGCGGAGCCGAGGGGTTCACCTCATTCAGAACGCCCTCCTGGACCTGGGCTACGAGATGCCTGTCACCACCAGCCTGGAGATCGTGGACCCGGATGGACAGTTCGGTCGGGAGACGGAGCGGACAGTCCGGGCCCTCCAGGAGGCACACGGATTGACGGTGGACGGGGTGGTAGGCCGACAGACCATGAGGCTTCTGGACGGCTTCTTTCCTCGGCACAGCCACCGGGTCCGCCTCCACATGAAGGCGGCGGCCAGCAACAACGATCCCATCTGCTACGTCCCTTTCGACTCAGCCATGGAGGCCACGAAACGGGTCTTCGGACGCTACGGGATCCGTGTGGACTACGGATCCAGCGAGTCCCTGGTCCTGACGCCGGAAGAGATGGAGACCTTCCACCGGATCGACGCCGACTGCGAGTGGGAGGTCACCGAAGGGGAAATGTACGAACTCCACCGGATGGGTTCCCCCGTCCCGGACGGCGAGATCGTCGTGTACTTCGTCCACCGCCTGGTTCGTGATTCCCTTCGGGGGTGTGGTGGTCACGCTCCGGACCGGCCGGCGTGCACCGTCATCATCGGTGCAGGGCTCTGGACCACCGCCCACGAGGTGGGACACGTCCTCCTGACCCGGAACTTCCGCCCGGTCCATGAGCGTCACCCGCAGAACCTCATGGCCCGAGGGGGCTATTCCCTGCCGGGGATCCCCATGCTGACCCGGGCCCAGGTGGCCCAGATGAAGGAACATCCGGCCTGCCACGCCCTCCCGGGGGTCCCCATGCACGAGGCCCCCCGGACATTCTCTCCGGCATCTCAGTTCTGAGGGAAGCGGTCCAGTTCAATCCCATCCGCCGGCCCCGCTCCGTCCGCCGAATCGACTCCCTCCTGGGCGTCATCAGCCACTGGATCCATCCCGGCGGCCGAGGGCTCCAGATGGTCCCAGTTCAGCACGGCGTTCCAGGCCAGGGCGAAGCTTCCCCGGGTCTGGTTCCGGTGGAGGGTCCGAACCCCGTAGAGGACCACGAACCCCTCTCCCTGGGGGATGGAGACGATGGCCGGGTGTCCACCCAACCCCTCGGGGCCGGCCACCAGGCCACTGAGAAAGACCTGGTCGGAGGGGGCATAGCGCAGGACCACGTTCTCTTCCAGCTCGGAAGTGACGGAGAGGTAGGGTCCGAAGCGATCAAAGACCGGGAAGGTGTCCTCGTATCCAAAGGCCACAGGGTGGTCCGGATCAGCCGCCTCACCCAGGACGATGGACCCGGGGCTGAAGAGGCTGGAGGGTGAGCGAAGGGAGACCCCTCGAACCAGGCCCAGCTCCACTGGAAGGGTGGCCGCCGACCCCAGGGCCAGGAGGGTCCCTCCCTGGTGGACGAAGTCCCGGAGAGCCGCCAACCCCTCATAGCCCATCCCCCCCGTCATGTCAGGGGTCGTGGAGATCTGACCCAGGGAGGGAAGGTCGGTCCGAGGCTCCCAGGGGAGAGGCCCGTCAGCTGGATCCAGCCCCTCGAAGATCTGCCTCCCGGTGGCGTTCCGACCCTGATCGGGAAAGAGGATCACGTCGAACCGGTCCCGGAGACTGCCCTCCTGGAGCCGGTCTTCAGGCAGGTAGGTATAGGGGATCTCCCATCCATCCAGGGCATAGCGGATGGAGCCGTCATCCTGGGTGTTCCTCCAGGTGTGGAGGAGGGCAAGGCGGGGGAGGGTCTGCCGATGCCGGTCCAGCCCCTCCACCTCCTCCGAGGAGAGAGCGCCTACCTCCACCCCCCATTCCTGAGCCCAGGCCTCCATGGTCTCCCGATCCATCTCCGAGGTGGGGATGAGCCAGCTCCCCGGTCCCCACACCTCCGGCCCCCCCATGGGCGTCACCGGATCCCGGGAAGCGTAGACGGAAACCTCAGTCCCCAACGCCCACCGAGCCGCCAGCGACTCGGCTGACGCC
>PWWP01000335.1 GCA_003562075.1 Gemmatimonadota bacterium | reverse complement strand
TGCCCCCGGATCTTCGTTGGGCCGCTTTACCGATGCTACCGCATCGCCTTCAGCGACCCGCCTCGACCGGGACCGCAAGACCCCTTCCCGGTGGCGCCTCTACTTCTTCAACAGCCTTCTAACGGAGCGATGGAAACGAAAACGGCCCGTCGAACCAGGGAGGATCCCTGATCCGACGGGCCGATCCCGTCGCATCCTGCGTCCTACCTGCGGGTCAGTTGGCCGTAGCCACGTCCAGGAGGCCACCGGCCAGTCGGCGCACATGCTCTGCGTCACCTGGCTGTTCGCCGGCGTCGATCCGCCGTGCGTCGGTCCACAGGTCCGTAGCCAGAGCAGAGAGGGCAGCCCGCTTCTCGGCTCCATCGGCCATGGCCTCGATCCGATCCATCTCCGATGCGATCTCTGCAGCTCGGCTCTGGGAAATCCCGTCCACCCGCATGAGCTGATCATAGTATGCCCGGGCCACCACCATCTCCGGCGGCCAGATCAGCTTGGGCTGGTGCTGCGGGTTGAACTCGTCGAAATGAACCAGGTGGGCTGCAGCCAGCTCATTCTCCGTCAGGTGCTCGTTGGGCGTGAGCTGGAGGACATCCAGGCCCCGGGACATCTCTGATCCGTAGACATACCCGTTGTGCCAGTATGCAGACCAGAATCCGCCGCTGGTGTAGACCTCATCGTCCAGGGGGCCCCGGTCGAAGAAGGCGATCTCGTACGCGTTGGAGGGGTCAGTGAAGTCGAAGACCGAGATCCCGCCCTGGTACCAGGCCTGGACCTTGATGTCCCGACCGGGGACGGGAACCAGAGACCCGTTGTGGGCCACGCAGTTCTCCATTTCGGTCTGGGGCGCCGGCAGCTTGAAGTAGCCAGCGTGGCGCATCCGGTTGCCTTCGATGGTGAAGAAGGTGTTTGCACCCCACTCAGGCTGGTCCGTGGCCAGGCAGCGGGGCTGACCCCCCCCACCCCATTCGTCGGTGAAGATGACGGTGGTTCCGTCGTTGTTGAAGGTAGCCGAGTGCCAGTAGGCGAAGTTGGGGTCGATGACCTCATGGACCCGCTTTGGTACAGCCGGATCGCTGATGTCGAAGAGGATCCCGTTCCCGGAACAGGCGCCGGCTGCCAGTCCGATCTCCGGATAGGCCGTGATGTCGTGGCACTGGTTGGTGTCACGGGTGGACTGGGTCCCATCCCCGTGGTCGCCACCCTCCCACAGACCTGCGATCTCGCCTGATTCCTCGTCGGCGAAGACGCGAGGTGAGTCGATGAGCTCAGCGTTCTGCGGAGCGTCCAAAGGCACCCGGATCACGTCGATGCTCCAATACGAGGTGGTGGGATCATCGGGATCCCGCACGTCGGAGCAGCCCTCCATCTCTTCGGCAGAGCGGGCCACACTGGTGCCCGAGTTGTAGACGTAGAGAGTGGTGGGATCGTTCAGGTCTTCCACCAGGGTGTGGGTGTGGGAGCCCCGGCACGTCTGAATGGCAGCGATCTGGACCGGGTTGGCCATGTCACTCATGTCGAAGATCCGGACGCCTCGAAAACGCTCGTCGGAGACGGGGTCCTCGACACCCTGGTCGCCGCAATCCAGCCGTCCCCGGGTCTCCTGAGCCGACATGAAGACCAGGTCCCCGTAGACCGACATGTCTCCCTGTCCTCCGGGGCATTCCACGGAAGAGACGAGCCGGGGGTTGGACGGATCAGTCACGTCATAGACGTTGAATCCGTGGTAGCTCCCCACGTAGACCAGCCCGTCCTGGAAGGCCAGGTCCGAGTTGGTGAAGGGCGAGGACACCTGGGGCTCTTCCGGGTCGTAGAACCCTTCGGGACGGGGCACCAGAACCAGGTGCTCCATGTTCCAGGCCGCCTCTCCGGCGTCCATGAATCCGGCTTCCAGGCCGATCCGGGGATCGTTCTCGTCCCCTGGGGTGAAGCTGCTCTGGGCCGCGACCTGGGTGGTGGCCAGGAGCAGGCCGGCGGTCAGGAGGGAGGCGCCCATGACCCGGGCGGCCCACCGACTGCCGAATGTCCGTCGTTTGACTTGGGTGTTCATACTCGACCCTGTTCGAATTGGGGAAACAAACATCGTGTTCCGTCGCTGACCGTTCAGATCAGTCGATGGAACGGAGGAGCTGGAGCATCCGGCCGATCTCCATGCGTTGATCGCTGTCCACGTGGGAGGCGAACTTGAAGATTTCACTCTCCTGGCCGGCTCCAGGGGTTGCGAAGAGATCCTGGACCATGTCCAGTGCCCCTTCATGGTGGTAGATCATGCCTTCCAGGAAGAGGCGTTCGAACTCCTGACCCTGGGCGGCGGCAAGCTCATCGAGTTGTTCGGGACTGAGCATCCCGGCCATGTCGCTATGATCGTGGCGCATGTGTTCATCATGGTCACCGTGAGCGCCATGATCGCCATGACCCTGGTGGCCGGGGTCTCCTGCTTCAAGTGGATGGTAGAGATCCACCTCAGGAACCTGGGCTCCGTGCCGCTCGAGCCAGCGGCCCATGATCCGGATCTCGTCTTCCTGGGATCGTTCGATCCTCAGCGCCAGCAGGTTCAGGTCCTCCCGGTCCGTCCGCTCCGGGACCAGGTGTGCCAGGATGAGCGCCTGGGCGTGGTGGTGGATCATGTCCTGCATGAAGCTGATGTCAGCTTCATGCACCGGAAGTATTCGGGGCCGCTCCTGGGCCTGGACGTCCTGGGGCACGACGGCCGGAAGCGTCAGGGCCATCATGAGGATGACGGGAGCGATAGCCTGAAATCCGGTCTGTTTCGATGCACGCATGGGAGAGTCCTTCTTCCGGAAAGCAGAAAAGGCCGAAGGAGGGGAGATGATCCCCCCTTCGCCCGAAGCATCCGGATGCAACGTGGATGAGAAGCCATCATGGGCCCAAAGGGCCCTGATGCGCAAGTTCAGGAAGCACATGGGAGGCGTGATCCTATTCGTTGGGAGGGCCACCGTTCACCTGGAGGTCGGTGACTCTCAGTTCAACCTGGATCGCTTCCCCGGAGAGCATCCCCTCCAGGGCCCGGAGTTGGTCTCCCAGCATCTCCTCCATCATCTGTCTCTGGGCCTCGGGAATCTGTTCCAACTGCTCCCGAAGTTGGTCCATCCCGGTTCGGGCCTGCTCGGCCTCCTGGGGGCTCATCCCCATGGATGCCATGTCCAGGTCCATGGTCGTGAGAAAGGGGTGGAGGTAGCCCTCCACTTCCCGGTAGTCGGAGAAGCGCATCTGGAGAGCCACGGGGCGGACCTGCTGTCCCTCCACCACTTCCCCTTCCACCTCGAGGGCCAGGGGGATGAGACGCTCCTCATCCAGCTCCATGACCAGACGGCTGGGGTTGAATGGGGCGTCCTCTCCCGGGATGGAGGCATTCCAGTCCATCCCCTGGAAGTCCTCAAGGCTGAGGCGCCACGTGCTGTGCCCGTCCACCGACCCCTGGCCTTCCACCTGCCATCGATCCAGAGCCTCGTGGTAGACGCCCCACGGATCGGCCCAGATCTCGCCGGCCAGTTCGCCTGGGTCCATTTCGTTGCCGTCCACTGCCATATCGCCGGCCAGGGCGGAGCGGGTACGGAGGATGGCTCGGCCGTCCACCTCCTCCTTCACCATGTAGGTAACCGTGGAGAAGCCCATGATATCCTGCTGGATCACCAGGTCGTCCACACCGGCCAGGCGCTCCTCGTGGGCGTCCATGGCCCGGGTGAGAATCTCTCCGGCGGACTGAGCGGCAACCGGAATCGGGGAGGCTACCCCAAGGACGGTCCCCAAGATGAGAAGAAAGGATAAGGACATAGCCGTATGGGGTCGGTGCACGTTGTCTCGACTCATGATGCCTCCGGAGGAGGGGGAGGGAAGTGTGTTCGTGGCCAGGCTGCTGCCAGGGTGGGTGACGGCTGGAACGCCGCCGGTCAGCCCCGACCGTGAGTACAGTGCTCATATGTCGGAAAGGGGAAGAAGGATCCCCCGGTGCGCCAACGGGCGAGTTGCTCTCAACCGCCCGGTACGTTGGTGGTCCCTGTACCTCGGTCGGGGGTGGCTTTGCTCCTCCCGATGGTGTGGCACGCCTTCCCGGGCGGCGGCGGGATCCGGCAACCGGGGGCCGGAGATCGTCTTGCTTGCCAGGGGTGGATGGATCTAGGCTGACGGGAAATGAATGGGTGTTCGCCACGACAGGGGAGCCGGGTGAGCCCGGGCCCCGGGCTCACCTCTTCACCTTTCTGGTTTCACTACCCTCACCGCTGACGGATCCTCCGCCATGACCGACTACCTTCGACGTTTCCTTCCCCTCCTTCTCCTGGGAGGTCTTCTCCTGACCGGGATTCCACCCCAGTCAGCGGAAGCCCAGGATAGCTATGGCCAGGTCGTCCCTCCCGGTGCCGAGACGGAGGCGGGCCTCTTTGATGTCCACAGGGTAGAGGACCGGCTCCTCTTCGAGATCCCCGACTCCATCATGGGGCGGGACATGCTCCTCATGAGCCGGTCCGCTGCCAGCCAACAGGGGCTTCCCACCGACGGTACCCAGCCCGGACCGGAGATGGTGGTCCGATGGGAGCGAGATGGGGATCGGGTCCGCCTCCGGGCCATCTCCTACGAGATGGATGGAGATCCGGACATGCCGGTATACATGGCCGTGGAGCGGGCGAATCTGGCCCCCATCCTGGCAGCGTTCTCAGTGGAGGCGGAAGGTAGCGGATCCACCGTGATCGACGCTTCCGAACTCTATCTGGGGGGCGCCGATGCCTTCGAGATGGGTGCGAACCAGAAGCGACAATACGGGGTCCGGGGGCTGGACCGGGATCGGAGTGAGCTGGTTTCGGTTCGGAGCTTCCCCATCAATGTGGAGGTCCGTGCCCTTCTGACCTATTCTGCCGACAATCCACCCACCCAGGCTCGTGGACAGACCGTATCGGCCAAGCTCAACCATTCCATGATCCTCCTCCCGGAGGAGCCCATGCCCAGACGCTGGTTCGACGAGCGTGTGGGGCTCCGGGGAATCGCCCAGCTTGACTACGGGCGGGATCACCAGGGGGTGGAGCGAGTGGAGTATGTCCGGCGCTACTGGCTTGAACCCAGCGATGTGGAAGCCTACCAGAGAGGGGAGCTGGTGGAGCCGGTGGAGCCCTGGATCTGGTACATCGACCCGGCCACCCCCGAGGAGTGGATTCCCTACTTCAAGGAAGGATTGCTGGAGTGGAATGAGGCCTTTGAACAGGCCGGGTTCCGGGACGCCATCCAGGTCCGGGTGGCGCCTACCCCTGAAGAGGATCCTGACTTCAGCCTGGAGGACGCCCGCTATTCGGTGGTCCGTTACGTGGCGACCCCCGTCCGATCGGCCAATGCAGGGGGTGGTGCCTGGGACCCCCGATCCGGTCAGCTCCTCCGTGGCCATATCAACATGCTCCACGGCCTGCCCGAGCGGCTACGCTGGTGGGTCATGTCCCAGCTGGGTGGACGCCACGACGATCTTCGGGGGGATGAGTTCCCCCAGGAGATGATGGGCGAGGCCCTCCGGTACGTGGTATCGCATGAGATCGCCCACGTGGTGGGATTGCCCCACAACCAGATGGGGAATGTGGCCCATCCCACCGATTCCCTCCGTTCTGCATCCTTCATCGAGGAGATGGGCCACGCCGCCTCGGTCGTGGGTCGGACACGTTTCAACTATGTGGCCCAGCCTGGAGACGACATCCCCGAGCTGGAGCGTCGGCGGGTGGGACTGGCCGACAAGTGGGCCGTGGAGTGGGGCCACACCTACTTCCCCGAATACGATTCCCCCGACGAGGAGTGGGATACCCTCAACGCCATGGTCATGGAGCGGGCTCAGCACCGTCACTTCCGGTTCCTGGAGGGGCAGTACATCTGGTATGAGGAGTGGGATCCGCAGCGGATGACCGAGGCCATGGGGGATGATCTGGTCCTCTCTTCAGAGTACGGATTGGCCAACCTGAAACGGGTCATGCCCGACCTGGTGGAGCGGGTCAGCCGCCACGGCCAGGACTACTCGGAGTTGGAAGCCCACTACATGCAGTTCATCACCTAGTGGGCCAGGTATGTTCAGCACGCCTCCGTCTATGTCGGAGGCGTCTACACGCACCTGAAGCGATACGGTGAGGAGGGTCCCGTCTTCACCACGGTGGACCGGGATCATCAGCTCCGGGCCATGGCCTGGTTGGACGAGCACGCCTGGGCCACCCCCGAGTGGCTACTGAACAAGGAGATGCTCCGCCTCCTGGAGCATGCCGGTGCCCTGGAAAGGATCCGGGCGTACCACTTCCAGGCCATGGAGCGTTTCGTCCAGCCCAACCGCCTGGCCCGGATGATCGAGCAGGAATACTTCCTGGGTGACGCCGCCTACGGGCCGGTGGAGATGATGGACGATCTGCGGGCCAGCATATGGCGAGAGCTGGAAACCGGTGAAACCGTGGATCCCTTCCGGAGGAACCTCCAGCGGGTCTACCTGGATCGTCTGCACTGGATCATGCACGAAGCCGAGACCGATTACCTGCGGCCGCCGGATTCGGGCAATTCCCGGGTCAGTCGGGATGACGACCCCCCCTTGAATGCCGAGCTCCACGTGGATCACTCAGACATGCGGGCCATCGTGCGGAGTCAGTTGAGACAGCTCCGCAGTGAGGTGACGTCAGGGATGGACACGGCGCCGGACGGGATGACCCGGATCCACCTGGAGGACATCCTGGTTCGGATCGACCGAGCCCTGGCCGAGTAGCGACATGGAGGTGCGGTAGCTTCCGGGTCGGATGAAGGTCCGGCCCGGAGGCGCCGGCCTCCCACCTGAGGTCAGTCGGTTCCAGGCACCTGGGGTAGATGAATTGTGAAGGTGGTCCCCTGACCCCGGCTGGAATCCAGATCGATCCAGCCTCCACTCTGCTCCACGATTCCGAAGATGGTGGACAATCCCAGCCCCGTTCCTTCGTCTTTGGTGGTGAAGAAGGGCTCGAAGATCTGATCCTGAAGGGCGGGCGGGATTCCCTGGCCCGTGTCCTTCACTGAAAGCGTCCGCCAGCTTCGATCTCTTCCCTCGTTCTGGGGACCGTCGGGATGGGGAGCGGTGACCTGACCCGTCCGGATGATGAGGCGGCCCCCTCCCTCCATGGCATCGCGCGCATTCACCACCAGGTTCAGGATCACCTGCTCCAGTTGGCCTGGATCTGCCATGACCCGGCCGGGCCGCTCGTCCAGGTGGACCTCCAGTTCCACCTGGACCCCCAGGAGTCGCCGGGTCATCCGCTCCATCTCCTCCACCACATCTTCCAGGCGGATCTTCTGGGGTTGGAGGACCTGTCGTTTACTGAAGGCCAGGAGTCGTCGGGTCAGGGTGGAGGCCTGCTGGGTGGCCCGGCGGATCTCCTGGGCGTCCTCCCAGAGCTCCGAGTCCTGAGGGAGGTCGGAGAGGAGGAGTTCGCTGTGGCTTCCGATGACGGTCAGGAGGTTGTTGAAGTCATGGGCTACCCCACCGGCCAGGCGCCCCACCGCATCCATCTTCTGGGAGTGGAGGAGTCGGGTTTCCAGCTCCAGTCGCTCGGTGATGTCCTCTGCCACGCCCACAAGTCTGTGGGCCTGCCCTTCCGCGTCTCGGACCGGGAAGGCCCGGTCCCGGACCCAGCGGATCTGGCCATCGGGTCGGACGACCCGGTACTCCACATCGAAGTCACCCTCGGGCTGGCCTGGAAGTGCGGCTCGGACCCGGTCCCGGTCCTCCGGGTGGATGGCATCCAGCCAGGCCAACCCGTCCTGGTGGAGTTCCCCCCCGGGGCGTCCCCAGATCCGGTCGTAGGCCGGACTCACGTAGAGAATCTCGTCCTTCTCCACGGAGGAGATCCAGAACGCCACATCCACGTGCTCGGCGACCTGCCGGAGCTTGGCCTCACTTTCCTTCAGCTCTCGTTCCGTCTGCTGTTGGCGGGTCACGTCCCGGAGGATGACGATGACCCCTTCCATCTCCTGTTCGTCACTTGCCCAGGGGATGGTGGAGAGGAGGGCGTCGATGGCTTGGTCCTCGGCCGAACGGAGGCGGATGGGGTGATCCTGGACGGATCCTTCCTGCATCAGCCCCTGGATTTGCGCCCAGTCTTGCGGATCCAGAAACCGTTCCCGAAGGCTCAGCCCGACCGGACCGGCTTCATCACTTCCCAGGAGCCGGAAGAGAGGTTCATTGAACTCCAGGGCCTCTCCGTCCATGGAAAAGACCCCGATGGCGTCCCGGGACTGATGGAAGAGGGTCCGGTAGCGATCTTCACTCTGGCGCCGAGCCGCGTCAGAACGCTTCCGGGTGGTGATGTCGATGAAGTACCCGGTCACCTCTCCCGGTCCGCTGGGGGTTCCGTCATGGAGCTGGAACTCATCCTGGACCCACCGCCAATCCCCGTGCCCGTCCAGGAAGCGGTACTCCCGGATGCCCCACCCTGCCTCCACCTGTCCAGCCAGGTCGCCTAACACCCGGTCCCGATCGTCCGGGTGGAGCCGCGATCGCCAGAAGTGAGGATCCTCAATGAATCGATCCGGGTCCAGACCGAAGAGGGGATAGATGTTGGGGCCGACGAAGGTGGTCCGGAAGGGAGGATTCGTCTCCATGGAGTAGAGAACGGCCGGTGACGACGAGAGGAGGTGCTCCAGTCGGGAGCGGGTGGCCACCAGGGAGGCGACCACCGACCGTCGATTCCTTCGGATGGCAGCGTCCCTGAGCTCCCGTTCGATGGCCGGAAGGAGTCGGGCCAGGCGGTCCTTGGCGAGGAAATCCTGAGCTCCGGCCCGCATGGCCTCCACCGCCGTCTCCTCGTCCACCGTCCCCGAGATCAGGAGGAAGGGGATGTCCGGGTCAACGTCCCGGACCATCTGGAGGGCCTCGGTCCCGGAGAAACCAGGGAGATGGTGATCCGCCAGGATCAAGTCCCAGTCTCCCTCCTCCAACGCCTGCGTAAGCTCAGCCCGGGTTTCCACCCGATGGACCTGGGGATGGAAGCCACCTTCTTGGAGTTTTCGCAGGAGGAGAAGGGCGTCGTCGGGTGAGTCCTCTATGATGAGGACCCGGCGAAGGGGATTATCCAACAGGCGCCTCCGAGGGACCATCTGAGCGGGGTGGGTCCAGGTTGATGACGAGCCAGTAGAGCCCCAGCTCCTCGATGACCCGGGTGAATTCCTCGAAGCCCACCGGCTTCCGGATGTAGCTGTTGGCTCCCAGCTCGTACGATTCCACCAGGTCCCGATCCTCGTCGGAGGAGGTGAGGATCACCACGGGCAGGAGGCGGGTCCGTTCGGTGGAGCGGATGGCCGTCAGGACCTCAAGGCCATCGACCCGGGGCAGCTTCAGATCCAGGAGGACCAGGCGGGGGAGGGGATGGGTCCAGCCGGTGGATTCGCCTTCCGGTCGCCCATGGAGGTATTCCAACGCCTCCACACCGTCGCGAGTCACGTGGATGTCGTTGGCCAGCTTGCTCCTGCGGAACGCCCGGCGAGTCAGAGCCTCATCGTCCGGGTTGTCCTCCACAAGCAGCACCACGTTGTTGGTCGGTTGGGTGTGGGGGGTCACGAATCTCGGTGAGGTGCGAGGGAGAAGTAGATCGTGGCGCCCTCCCCTGGCTTGCCCTCGGCCCGGACCTGACCGTCATGCTTCTCGACGATCCGCCGGACGGTGGCGAGTCCGACCCCATTCCCCTCGAATTCCTGACGGGGATGGAGACGCTGAAAGGGGAGGAAGAGCTTGTGGGCATAGGTTGGATCGAAGCCGACGCCATTGTCCCGAACGAAGAAGGTATCCGGGTCGTCGGCGCTTCGACCGACTTCGATGAGGGGCTCCGGGGTCCGGGAGGTGAATTTGCAGGCATTCCCCAGGAGGTTCACCAGCATCAGACGGATCAACTCGGGGTCAGCCCAGGCGTCCAGGGAAGGCTGGACGATGAACTCGGGTTCGGGGGTCCCACCCTCGGCCTGAAGCTCGGCCATGACCTCATGGGCCAGTCCGTCCAGGGATACCTTCTCCCGATCCACGGCCTCCTTGCCCAGCCTGGACAGGGCCAGCAGATCGTCCATGAGGGAACTCAGGCGCTGGCTGGCAGCCTGGATCCGGCGGAGATAGTCCTGGCCGATCTCATCCAGGTCGGCTCCGTAATCTTCCAGGAGGGCCTGGCTGAACCCGTTGATGGCCCGGAGGGGACCTCGAAGGTCGTGGGACACGGAGTAGGTGAAGGCCTCCATCTCGGCCAGGGCTGCCGAGAGCTGGCGGTTGGCCTGGGCCAACTCTACCGCCCTTTCCTGTATGGATGGGCCGGAGCCTCCCTCTTCCGCCGAACTCTGGGCAGGGGAGTCAGGACGGGGGGATCCTTCGCTGATGTTCCCGTCCAATTGGCCCCATTCGTGGGACGTATCCATGGCCACCTTCCCACCTGGCTGTCCGAAGTCTCACACGAGATGGGACACAGCGTCCCAAGTCGTGAGCTTGAACTTACGAGCCAGAAAATTCCTCGGCCACCCCCCGTTCCCTTGTCAGCCTTCTAGTTGGAAGGTGCCTCCAGGGACCGATGGACAGCTCCCTCCAACTCCTCCACCCGGAAAGGCTTGGGCAGGAAGGTCACCCGGTGTTCCTGGTCTCCTAGAGGTCCTGCCTCCTCCTGGGAGTAGCCGGACATGAGGATGATGGGCACCATTTCCTCGTGGGCTCGCTCTCGATCCAGGATGTTGGCGAGTTCGAGTCCCGAGGCGTCGGGAAGGATGAGGTCCGTGATGATGAGGTCGATCTCGCCCTCCTCCTCCAGCTTCTCCAGGGCCTCGCGCACCGAGCCTGCCTCCAGGACCCGCTGGCCCCCATTTCGGAGGACCCGGGCCACCAGGCGTCGGACGGAGGGGTCGTCTTCCACCAGGAGCACATTCCGGCCCGGGCAGTCTTGTGCGGCTGAAGGTTCGTTTCCACCGGCTGTCTGGAGGAGAGTCGAGAGCCCTGAGGGAGGGGAGGAATCCTGGGCTTCCGACTCCCGTGCCGGAAGCCAGATATGGAAAGTGGTTCCCGCACCAGGTTCGCTTTCTACGTGAATGTGGCCACCGGCTTCCGAGACGATTCCAAAGACGGTGGCCAGCCCCAGACCCGTCCCACCGGAACGGGCCTTGGTGGTGAAGAAGGGTTCGAAGACCCGCTTGCGGGTTTCCATGTCCATCCCCTGGCCCGTGTCGGCGACCTCGATCCAGATCCCCTCCCGGTCGTCGGCCGTGTCCCCGGTGGGATGGGTTGCCACGTAGGTGCGGATTGCCAGGGTTCCTCGTCCATCCATGGCGTCCCGAGCGTTGACGGCCAGGTTCAGGATCACCTGGTCCAGCTTCCCTGGATCCATGGAGATGAGTGGGAGGTCGGAAGCGAGGGCACAGTCCAACTCCATCCGATCGCCCAGGAGGCGATCCATGAGTCGGATCAGCTCCCGAATCTGGGTTGAGGCATCCAGGAGGCGGGGGTGTGGGGTGGCTCGACTGGAGACGGAGAGAAGCTGTCGAGTGAGCTGGCGGGCTCGTAAGGCCGAGTCGTGGATCTCACGGAGCGCCTCGGTAGGATCTCCCTGGGGAGGGGTCTGGAGGAGAGATCCCGTGGCTCCCAGGATCACCGTCAGGAGGTTGTTGAAATCGTGGGCCACGGATCCGGAGAGGCGCCCCAGGGCGGCCAGCTTCCGGAGATGGACTTCTTCTTCGTTCATCTCCCGAGGTTGAGCCGCTTTGATGGGTCCAGGAGATGATGGCTGCTGGCACTGATTCTTCCCGACGGAGAGGGCCGGGGGGTGAGGAGGCTGGAGATGGGCGAAGGGTAGGTTGGGCGTTCCTGTCCAGGGCATGGAGGCGGGGCGGCCCGGGGCCGCAGGCTCGGGTGAATGGGAGGAGAACGCTCACCGGGGAAGGCACGAACCATGCCCGACACCAAAAACCCCGGCCCGCCTTGGATCAGGCGGGCCGGGGTGGGATGAGTTGCGGCTCCGGTGGGGCTCGTTCTTCCTACCCACCCGGAAAAATTGAGGGGGCCTATCGCCAACCCCAGTCCTCCCAGTAGAAGGGATCTCGCGGCTGGGGGTGATTGCCCACCTCGTCCATGGTGAAGGCGTCGAAAAGCCGCCCATTCACCATGGTCCACCGGATGGATTCGGAGTTCTGCAGGTCGTCCAGAGGGTTGGCGTCCAGAACGATGAGGTCGGCCAGCTTCCCCTCCTCCAGCGACCCGATGTGCTCATCCATTCCCAGATATCGCGCGCCTTCGATGGTGGCCACCTTCAGAGCGTCGTGGTTGGGCATTCCACCCAGGCCGAAATTCCAGAGTTCCCAGTGGGCGTCCAGGCCCTGCCGCTGCCCGTGGGCTCCGAGCTGAACACCGATTCCGGCCTGGTAGAGCTTGTTCGTGTGCTGGGCGGTGAGGATGTGGCCCCACTCCTCGTCCGGTACCTGCATGGCCCGCCGGGCCCTGGCTTCCACGGTGAGAGGCGGGTTGAAGTTGGCCAACCGCTCGTTGGCCCAGACATCGGTCTTGGAGTACCAGTACTCCTCCCCCCAGAGTCCTCCGAAGGCCACCACCAGCGTGGGGGTGATCCCTGCTTCCGATGCAGACCAGAACTGGAGCACGTCGTCGTAGACGTCCTCCACCGAGAGGGAGTGCTCGATTCCAGTGTGGCCGTCGGCGATCATGTTCATGTTGTGGTGGAAGAGAGCTCCGCCCTCGGGCACCACCATGATCCCCTCCTCCCAGGCAGCGGCCAGGATCTGCTGGCGCTGGTCCCGCCGGGGCTGGTTGTAGGATTTCACCGAGATCATCCCCTGACGGGCCAAGCGGCGGAGGTGCTCCAGGGCATCGTCCAGCGAATCCACCTCGACCATGGAGGCGGTGGTGGCGCCGTAGAGGGTCTGCCCAGTGGCGAAGAGCCGGGGGGCCACGATCTTCCCGGCCAGCGCCATCTCGCTGGCCGTCTGCCAGTCTGCCGTGTTGGTAGAGGGGTTGTGGATGGTGGTGACACCGAAGGCCAGGGAAGCGTAGTTCATCCGATTCTGCTCGGGGATCACCCCCTGAGATGCCTGGCTCCCGTGCCAATGGGCATCGATCATTCCTGGCATGATGGTCTGTCCGGAGGCGTCCACGACGTGGGCGTCTCCCGGAATCTCCACCTGATCTGCCGGGCCCACGGCAGTGATCCGGTTGCCCTCCACCACCACGGAGCCGTTCTCGATGACTTCATCGCCTCGCATGGTGATCAGGCGAGCTCCTGTGAAGGCAACGGTTCCCTCGGGCACGTGTGCCTCAACCTGGAAGCCGATGTCCAGTCCCTCGCTCAGGGGCAGCTCCGTGGCCTGTCCATTTCCGGACAAATGATCAAAGGCCGCATCCATCTCCAGGGTGAAGAGTTCCGGGCCCAGAGCCCAATGCAGATTCGTGCCATCGCCAGACCAGTGGAGCCAATCTCCTGCGTCTCGGGACACCCGTTGCTGGGGAAGGTCCCGACTCCCCGGTGCAACATCCACCGGGCCGGCCGAGGGTACGAACGGCCGGAGATAGGCCTGATAGCGTTCCCGGAAGGCTACGTGTTCGTCATCCGGTGCCACACGGAAGTCGGTGGCCCACTGACTCCTGAGGTGGGTTCGCGCCTCCCGTCCATCCATCCCGATGCTCCGGAGAAGCTGCTGGCCTCCTTCCGAGTCCTGGAAGTACACCCGCTGGGAGGAGGCCCCGAAGTGGGG
>PWWP01000047.1 GCA_003562075.1 Gemmatimonadota bacterium | reverse complement strand
GACCCCGAATACCTCCGGGAACGGGCCCAGCTGGTGGGGGAGGAGAGCATGGGTCAGGCCCAGGCCGGGGAGCCGGGCGTTCTGGCCACGGCAGCCCTGGGTAGCCAGCCCTGGCAACCCGACCGGGGCACGAGCCACATCAGTATCGTGGATGCCGATGGGAACGCGGTGGCCATGACCACCACCATCGAGTCCGGGTTCGGGAGCCGGATCATGTCCGACGGCGGAACCGGTCTGGCAGGCGGCTTCCACCTGAACAACGAGCTCACCGACTTCTCCCTCACCCCGCGGGATGAGGACGGAGAGCTCATCGCCAACCGGGTGGAACCGGGCAAGCGGCCCCGCTCCAGCATGAGCCCCACCCTGGTCTTCCGTCAGGACTCCGGAGACTTCGTGGCCAGTGTGGGATCACCGGGGGGCGCCGGGATCATCCACTACACCGCCAAGGCGCTGGTGGGCATGCTGGCCTGGGAAATGAACGCTCAAGAAGCCATCGACCTCCCCAACTTTGCCAACTACAACGGGCCCTCCATCCTGGAGGCCGGCCGCTTCAGCCCGCAGGTGGTTCAGGAGCTGGAGGCCCGGGGCCACCAGGTGAACGAACAGAACCTGACCAGCGGACTTCAAGCCATCCAGCGGACGGTTGACGGCAACCTCTTCGGAGGAGCCGACCCACGGCGGGAAGGAATCGTCATGGGGAGGTAGCCGGGCCGGCCTCTACGAATCCACCGAACCCGCCTTCACCGACGCCGCCTCATCCAGCGCTGCCCGGACCGCCCGGACCAGCTCCTCCACCGACCAGGGCTTCTGGAGGAAGGGAAGGCTGGGATCGAGTTCGGTCTCGGCCTGGACAGTCCGGGCCGGGTATCCGCTCATGAAGAGAACGGGCGGCTCGAAAGGACCGGTCCGGATGGCCTGATAGAAGTCAGGGCCACTCAGGCGAGGGAGGACCACGTCGGCCAGGATCAGGTCCACCTCGCCGCCCCGGGCCTGGTGAAAGTCCAGCGCCTCCTGGCCGTCGGCAGCCTGATGGACCGTGTAGCCGAACCGCTCCAGGATCCGGGAGGCCGCCTCCCGAATGGCCGCATCGTCCTCCACCAGGAGGATGGTCTCGGACCCCTGGGCCGGTACCGGCTCCTGGTCCCCCTCCTCAGCCGGGACAGGCTGGGTAGTGATGGGGAAGTAGGCTCGGGCCAGGGTCCCTTCCCCGAGCCGACTCTGGACGTCGATGAACCCTCGGTGCTGCTTCATGAGACCGTAGACCAGAGACATTCCCAATCCGGCGCCCTCCCCGGCATCCTTCAACGAGAAGAAGGGCTCGAAGACCTGGGACAGGGCATGGTCGTCCATCCCCATCCCCGTGTCGGCCACGGAGAGGCAGACGTATTCCCCTGGATCGCCCCACCCGGTCTGCCGGAGGTGGGCCTGGTCCAGGTGTCCCCGGTGGACCGAAATGTTCAGCCGCCCCCCGGCAGGCATGGCATCCCGGGCATTGCTGACCAGGTTCATGAGAACCCGTTCCACCGCTCCCTCATCGGCTCGGATGGCGGGCAGGTCCTCCTCGGCCGTGAACTCCACCCGAATGGACTCGTCCAGCATCCGCTCGATCCGGGGAAGTCGCTTCTGGACCAGGGCGGGGAGGGGGACGGGATTCAAGGAAAGCATCCCTCGCTGGCTGAACCCCAGGAGGTTCCGGACCATCCCGGCTCCCCTCCGTGAAGCCGCCTTCAGTTGACGCAGCTCCCGCTTCCCGGCGTCCCGTCCCTCCGGAATGGCGTCGGCCATGAGTTCGGCGTTGGCCACCATGGAGGTGAGGATGTTGTTGAAGTCATGGGCCATCCCGGCCGCCATGGTCTCCAGTGCCTCCGATTTCTGCTGAGCCTGGAGATCCAGGGCGTATTCGTAGTGCTCATGGAGCTCCTCGGAGAGCCAGCCCACACTGATGGAGAGGGCACCGTAGGCAATGTAGATGGGAACGGTGATCCGCAGATCCCCGGGCGTGGCCGTCATCACCAGGGCGAACTGAACGCCCAGGAGCAGGACGGTGCCCAGGATCAACGCCACGAAGGCCCCCCGGAGACCATAGTGGAGGGAGAGGAGGAAGGCCGGAACCAGGGTGACGAGCCAGATCAGGTCGTCCAGAGACGTCCCCTCGGCCGGGAAGCCAAGCTGGATCACCACCGGCAGGAGATAGGCCGTGGCCGAGTAGACCCAGAACCGCCAAACCAGGGGAGGACGGTGGACCATGGGGTGAAGCCCGGACCACCGGAGAAACCGATCCCGCACTGACGCGCTGCTACCGTCCATTCTTCAGGCCATCCGCCTAGGCTGAGTCATGTCCCACGACCCGTCGTCGAAGGCAGCACAGCCCTCGACCGGATCACTCCCGTCGAATCGCTGGCGGCCCGGCGAGCATGGCACCGAAGCAATGCGTTAGCCCCGTGGATCTGCGCCACCGCCTTTCGTCGGCTTTGCTCTTGTCAGCGACTGCAAAGCCCTGCCACCCCTTAAGAGGCGGTTGGGCCGGTGTCTCTCAGATTGCCCACCCATCATGGGTGCGGGGTCCGACAGGTGTCAACCGGGCCCAGGGGAACACAGAGTCTCAACCGGGAGCCTTTTCGGCCCACTTCCCGCAGGGATCCGAGAGGCCAGACCAAAGAACAGTCGAGAATTAGTTGACTTTGTCAACTATATCGGATTAGGGTGATGAGGGGAAGGAAGCCTCCTCGCGCAATAGCCTTCCCGTAGATCCATCCACCATGAAGGCGACAGCATGCTTCAATCCCCCGACTCACCCCGGGATGCCCTCCCGCATCCAGCCCCCACCCTGGTCCACTTCCACGAACACTACCTGAAGCACCTCCTGCCTGCCCTGGATGCAGCGGCCCCTCCCGGGCTCACGTCGACCCAGGGCTGGATCCTGGCAGATGTGGCCCGGGAGGGAGACATGACAGCGGCTCGCCTGGCGGAGAGACGCCAACTGGACCCGGCATACCTGAGTCGGACCCTGGGGGAGATGGAGGAGGCGGGCCTCCTGGCTCGGCGACCCTCTATCCGGGACGGACGCAAACGCCCCATATCCCTCACCGCTGCGGGTCGCGCCGTGGCTCGCCAGGTGGAGGCGTCCTTCCGGGAAGCCCTGGAGCGCCGCCTGGCCCACCTCCATCCGGACCAGGTCAGGGAGCTGGTCTCATCGCTGGAGACGACCCAGGAGCTCCTGGATCCCGGCCCCGCCACCTCAGCCCCGGGGGGAGAAGATGTCCCCACTCGCAGGATTCGTCTCCGTCCCCCTCGCCCCGGCGATCTGGGCTGGATCATCCACCGTCACGGGGTGATCTATCACCAGGAGATGGGATGGGGCGCCCGCTTTGAAGCCCTGGTGGCCGGGGTGGTCCAGGAGCTGATCCGGGGATTCGATCCGGCCCTGGACGGGATCTGGATCGCCCATCAGGGTCACCGGAGAGCCGGGTCGGTGGCTGTCATGGGCGATCGGAACCGGCCCGGCGTTGCCCTGCTCCGGCTCCTCCTGGTGGAACCCCGGTTCCGGGGCATGGGAATTGGAGGCCGCCTGGTTCGACGGTGCACGCGCTTCGCCCGCCGAGCCGGCTTCCAGACACTCCGGCTCTGGACCGACAGCGGACTGGATGCGGCCCGGCGCCTTTACCAGACTGAAGGGTATCGGCTCGTGAAGGAGG
>PWWP01000311.1 GCA_003562075.1 Gemmatimonadota bacterium | reverse complement strand
GAGGTCTCGTGTCAGCCCCGTCCTGCCGGCCAACCCCGCGCTTCGCCCTCCACTTCGGCGCTGGGATCCCGGTGCTCCTGGCCCTCTTCCTCCTTCCCTTCGTCACCCCGGCTCTTCAGGCGCAGGAGAGCTGGTTGGAGGTCGAGGTGGCCACGGTGGGCGTGGGCCTCTCCACGGGAGCGCCGCTGGCTCTGGTCCACGAAGGGTGGGACGAGGTGCTTCCCATCTGGATCGGGAATGTGGAGGCTGAGGCCATCATCCGGGTCCTGCGTGGGCAGCCCTTTGCCCGACCCCTGACCCACGACCTCATGGCTTCGGTCCTGAACACCCTGGAGGTGGAGTTGGCCGAGGTTCGGATCCACGATCTGAGGGAGGGCACCTACATTGGAAGTCTTCATCTCCGGGAGGAGGGCCGGGACGGCCTGCGGGAGGTGGACGCCCGCCCCTCTGACGGACTGGCTCTGGCCGTCCGCACCGGGGCCCGTGTCCGGGTGGCCCGCCATCTCCTGGCCGGAATCCCCGATGTGGACTTCGTCTCCACCGAACGGGATCGAGCCATCGCTCGGGTCCGGGGAATCACCGTGGCTGAGCCCAGCACCGATGATCGGGCCGATCGGGGTCTGGGCGAGGATGAAGGGGTCCTGGTGCTCCACCTGGGGGCGGGAATGGGAACCCGAGGCCTGGAGACCGGCGATCTGATCACCGGGATCGAAGGGGAGGCGGTGCAGGGCGCCCTGGATTACATCAACGCCATGCGAGCGGCGGCAGAGGACGCGTCCCTCCGGGTGAGGATCCTGCGGAACGGCCAGGAAGAGGATGTCCAGATCCCACCCCGGCGGGGGCCGGGACGAGTGGGGTGATCTGGCGGATGCGGGGCCGAACTTGAGTGTAAGGGTCGTCTTTGCCTGCAGAGGACCCCTTTGCCACCTTTGATGAGTGGGACAGCGACGCCGATTGCGCGGCCTATGCCGACCTTTGAGCAGGGGGACGTGGTCCGGGTGATCATGATCACGAGCGCGGCCAATCGGTCGTGGCCAGGCGAACCTGAGAGACCATCTTGGACTGGATGACTTCTAGACAGCCGTTTCAAAAACGACGGCCCCACTCCCATCCTTCGGGAGTGGGGCCGTTCATGTCTCAAGGGCTCGCCCTGGGGGCGGCCCGTCAACTCAGTTCAGCGCCTTGTCGATGCGCTCCAGGGTGTCCTCCAGATGGATCCGGGTCATCCGGTGGTCCACCCCACTGGCCAGGGTGCTCTCCACCTCGTCCTGCAGGAGGCGGAGCTGCTCCCGGATCAGGGGCCGCATGTCCGACTGACTGATGTGGAGGTCAGCGTTCAGGGGTGGATCGTCGTTCCGCGAGACCCGGAGGTTCCCGCTGGCCGGCGGCGACCAGTGCTCCGAGGTGGCCTCGTGAAGGAGGTAGTGGGCCTGCTCCAGGTAGGCCCGCTGCTGGTTCCGCCGGAAGGTGTCGATGGCGTCGCCGGATCGGAGCTCCCGCCAGATGATCTCCCGTGCATCGTCCAGCATGTCCGCCGGCCGGTAGGTTTCATCGCCGAGGAATGTCTCGTGCTCGATCATCCGGGCCAGCCGGGTGTGATTCAGGAGTCGCTGGACCGCCAGCTCCTGGTAGGCCCGGATGCGCTCCACGGCGCCGGCGTGCTCGATCATCCGTAGGAGGTCCATGTCCAGGGCCCAGTGGGGCGTCTGCAGGACGTGCTCATCGATGAAAGCCATGGCGCTGAGCTGGTAGTCCCGCTCGATGGGGGTGTACACCCATCCTTCCTCACCGACCCGCTTGAAGTGGGTCCACGAGCCGCCTACCGCCGCCGCCGCGTGCTCGGCATATCGGTTCCACTGGGTCAGGTTCTGGAGATAGTGGGTCTCCAGTTCGTAGTAGTCGTCCAGGGGGTTCAGGACCCAGTCCATGAGGCTCTCGGTGGCCGTCCTCAGGTTCCGCATCCCGTACTCGGCCGCCCGGACCGGGTCATCGGAGATCCCCTCCGTCATCCGGTAGGGGTCCCACTCCACGTCCATCCCGAACTGGGCTTCGGCAGACCGGAACCAGGGGTCATCGGCCCGCTCCACGATCCACTGGTTCAGCGTCTCCAGTTCGTCTTCCGGTGTTTCGGCCTCCAGGATGGGACGGTAGCCCCACTCGATGGCGAACATGTCCCAGAGTCCCACGCGCCGCTCCGGATTCACATCGTCTCCGGGCTGGGCCACGTAGTTGTAGCGGGTCCGACCCACCGACGAGGCCGAGTGACCCATCCGCTCCACGAACTCGGCGCTCCGGAGGGAGTCCACCGGGTAGACGAAGTTGGCCCGCTGGTTGTGGGGAAGGCCCATGGCGTGGGCCATCTCGTGTGAGATGACGTAGCGGATGGCCTCACCCAGATCCTCTTCGGAAAGCTCGTTGGTCTGGAAGTCGGGGTTGGCGGTGGCCACCTGGGAGACCAGCCACCAGCGGAGGCGCTCGTCCAGCCCATGGTACATGTTCATGTGGGCCCGAATGACCTCACCGGAGCGGGGGTCCACCACGTCGCCGCCGGCGTTGGCCGAGCGGGTGGGGGTGGCCACGTAGCGGATGACGGAGTAGCGAGCGTCCAGAAGGCTGAACTCCGGGTCCTCCTCCTCGGTGGGAGCCAGGTGGACCTCAAGCGCGTTGGAGAAACCGGCCTGCTCGAAGGCGTCCGTCCATTCCAGGATTCCCTCCTTGTAGTAGGGGATCCACTCCTCGGGGGTGGCCGGATCGATGTACCAGACGATGGGCTCCACCGGATCTACCAGCTCACCCCGGGCGAAGGCCGCCGGGTCCGACGGTTCCAGGCGGAAGCGCCGGAGGTATTCGTAGGGCCGCACACCCTGGAAGTCCCGGGAGTAGTCGGTCTGGCTGACGGTGATGTAGGTGACCCGCTCATCGGCCAGCCGGGGCATCATGGGCTCCTCCGGCAGGAGGATCATGGAGTGGTTCACCTCGAAGGAGATGGCGCCCCCCCGCTGGCTGGAGGGAGGCTGATCTGCCGAATAGGTCCGGACGATCCTGAGCTCCACATTGATGGGAAAGCTCTTGGACCACTCCATCCAGCTCCGGTCCCGCTCATAGCTCCGGACACCGAGCTGCGCCCGGCGGGTCCGGGGGAAGGAGAAGGCCGGGTGGTCTCCCATGTAGAGGTCGGTGACGTCGATGACCGATGTCCCCGAGCCTCGGGCTTCCACGGGGAAGCTGGCCAGGACCGGCGCGAAGTTGGAGTTCTCCACTGCCAGGTAGACGTTGTCGTCCGGGTCGGCGGTGTTGGAGTGGGAATAGGAGCGAAGGTAGACCCGATCATCCCGGAGTTCCCAGCGCACCGTCAGGTTGGGGGCCATCCGGTCACCGCCATTGGCCAGGCCGTCCTGGACCTTGGCAAACCGGCTCATGATGGCCATGTCCCGGCCCATGATGGAGTCGGGGATCTCGAAGAGGAGCTGATCGTCCACCTGGTGGACGTCAAAGAGGCCCTCCTGGCTCTCGGCGCCGGCCGGCACCACATCGCTGTAGCTCTGGGTCTGGGCCTGGGCGTGTCCGGGAAGCGCCACGAGGGCGGCCGCCGTCAGCGCCATGAAGCCTCCGGCGAGTCGACGGATCAGCCCTCGGTCGCCCGGGGGGCGGTGTGGGGAAGGCTGCGGGTTCAGGGGCATTCGCATTCCTGCTTCTCCTG
>PWWP01000203.1 GCA_003562075.1 Gemmatimonadota bacterium | reverse complement strand
TATGTGGAGCGTGAGTCCCCGCTAGAGGACCTGAGGATCATGGCGCAGACGGTGCCGGTGGTGCTCATGGGCAGGGGTGCGACCTGAGGGCGCTGGGAGATCAACCGGACCCCTATACCCTTCGACTCGGCGACGGATGTTCAACGGGGAGGTTCCCATGGTTCCCATAACCGCTCCGATCCCCCGGCTGCGACCCGGCCCAGCGCTTGAATGACGGCCGCGTTGCTCATGAGAACGAAGGCGGGAATCGAGAGCACCGGGGGTAGCGACTTTCCGCCCGGCTGATCATCCGCCCGACATCACGCCCACACACCGATCACGAAAGGGCCGGATCAGGTGTCGGTCGAACCGTCCGAAGCGATGAGGATCTGCCGCCGAGTTTGCGGATACTCCAGGGCGACCAGTCTACGACCTTGGCTCAAGAGCCAGTTCGTGAATCGTAGGTCCTTTCATCCAACCCCGCGCCCCATGGCCGCTGAAGACGGGTTCGACCCGCTGGAACGGATCTCTCAGGGGAGTTTTGCCAGCAGGGCTCAGCTTCAGGAAGTGAATCTCCGGGTACTTTCCCCCTTCCAGCGTGCTTTGCTGACCATCGATGGGACGGTGACCCGCTTCATCGAGGCCTATACCATGGAGCCCGTCGAAATCCGGCGCATCCGCCAAGACCGATGTCTTCCGTGCGAGGAGCACCGCTGGCTCGAGCCGGATCCGCAGAGTCCCATCATCGAGCGGGAAGTCCTGATTCGGGGTGGCTACAGCGGTACCCTCTACGTCTACGCCATCTCGCATATCCTCTCTGATCGACTGCCGCTTCGAGTACGTGAACGGCTCGAGGTGCAGGGTGAGGGGATCGGACGGATCGTTCGGGACGAGAAGCTGGAGACGCGGAGGGAAGTCCTCTGGTTTGGTCGGGAGCACCTGGACGCCCTTCCGTTCCCGCTCAAAGATGACGAGCAGGCGGAGTTCATCAGCCGAGCCTATCGGATCATCTTCGATGGTCGTCCCGTGGTCATGATCAACGAACGATTCCCGGTGTCCCTGCGACGGATTCCGGCACATCATTGACGGGCGTTTCGGCGTTCTCCAAGCTAGCTTACCGAGGATGACGGCATGGTAGATACAGGGATCGAAGGCGAAGGTGCTGTGGTTTCCGAGGGATCGGGCGGGCAACGGCCTTCGCTGGAGGCGGGAGCTGAGGCGTTCCGGATGCCCCGCACGGACTACCTGGACCCCTTCATCGAGACCCTCGGAAGAGAGGCGCTTCGGGAGATCCAGCTCAAGAAGCTACAACTCATGTTTGACCCGGTGCTGGACTCCAACCGCTTCTACCGGGAGAAGCTCGGACGAGCCGGGCTGGGCCGTGCGCTGGAGTTGCGCAGCTTGGAGGAACTCCGAGGACTTCCGTTCACGACCAAGTCGGAGTTGTCGGCCGCTCAGGCAGCCGATCCGCCCTATGGGACGAACCTGACGTACGGTCGCGAGCGCTATACCCGGATCCATCAGACCTCCGGAACCACCGGGGTGCCCCTCCCGATCCTGGACACCGATGCGAGCTGGGCCTGGTGGGCCCGCTGCTGGGCGAAAGTGTATCGAGCAGCGGGTGTCACGTCGAGGGACAGGATCTTCTTCGCCTTCTCGTTCGGTCCCTTCATCGGATTCTGGAGTGCCCACGAGGGCGCACGCCACATCGGCGCCCTGGCCGTCCCCGGCGGTGGAATGTCGTCGTATCAGAGGGTCAAGGCCATTCTCGACCACGATATCTCCGTTCTCGTGTGTACCCCCACCTACGCCATGCATCTCTCAGAGGTAGCGGAGCAGGAGGGCCTGAATATTCGTGATTCCAATGTGAACATCACAATCCAGGCGGGTGAGCCGGGAGCGAGCCTCCCTTCGACCAAGGAGCGTATCGAAGAGGCCTGGGGGGCTCGCTGCTACGATCATGCGGGAGCCACTGAGGTTGGGGCCTGGGGCTTCGAATGTCAGGCACAGAACGGCGTGCACCTGAACGAGGGCGAGTTCATCCACGAGGTCATCGATCCCAGTACCGGAGAGCCGGCTGAAGAAGGCGAACTCGTGATGACCAATCTCGGACGGGTCGGGATGCCCGTGATCCGGTATCGTACCGGAGACCATGTCCGTCTTGCCGCGGATGCCTGCCGTTGCGGAAGAAGCTATGAGCGGCTGGACGGTGGGGTGATCGGCCGAATCGATGATGTGCTCATCGTGCGCGGCGTGAACGTGTTTCCCAGCGCGGTGGAAAACCTCGTCAGAAGGTTTCCCGAGGTCGCCGAGTTCGCAGTGGATGTGCGACGGCGAGGCCAGATGGACGAGATGGAGATCAAGCTGGAGGTGCGAAATGGCGAACCTGAGTCGATTGCGAAGGCCGTCGCCCGGGAGATCCGAGCGGGGATTGGCATCCGCGCCACGGTGTCGCCTACTTCCTACGGCACCCTTCCTCGATTCGACCTCAAGGCCCGAAGATTCAAGGACCACCGTGGCTCCGATGAGTCCTGAGACCCCCAAAGCGAGGCCTCGGTCATGATCATCGTGTTCGACCTCGATGCGTCCCGCCGTGACATCGATCACGTGGTACGCCGAGCAGCCAGCCTCCGGCTGAAGACCCATGTTTCTCAGCAAGGCGGCCGAACACGGGTGGGCCTGCACGGAGACCTGATCGGGCTGGATCCCAGCGTATTTTCCGGGCTGCCCGGGGTCCAGGATGTTCGGACTCTTACCCGACCTTTCCACCTGGCCAGTCGAGAGTTCAAGGATGAGGCGACCCACGTCCATGTGGACGACCAGATCATCGGAAGCGACGCACTCGTCCTCATGGCCGGCCCCTGCTCGGTGGAGACTCGGGACCAGATGATGCGCATTGGATCTGCGGTTCAGGAGGCCGGAGCCTCCTTCATTCGGGGGGGAGCCTTCAAGCCCCGGTCCTCACCCTACAGCTTTCGCGGGCTCGCAGAGGAAGGTCTGCAGATCCTGGCTGAGGTCCGGGAAGCGACCGGTCTCCTGGTGGTGACCGAGGTCATGTCACCTGAGCAGGTGGGGCTGGTGGCCGGCTACGCCGACGTGTTTCAGATCGGGGCCAGGAACATGCAGAACTACGCGCTCTTGGATGCGGTGGGGAAGGCCGGGCTCCCGGTTCTGCTCAAGCGAGGCATGTCGTCCACGGTCGAAGAGCTCCTTCTCAGCGCCGAGTACATCCTCTCCCACGGCAACCCGGACGTGATCCTGTGCGAGCGGGGAATCCGAACCTTCGAGACGATGACCCGCAACACCCTGGACATCAATAGCGTGCCTCTCCTCCACGAACTCACCCATCTACCCGTAGTGGTGGACCCGAGCCACGGAACCGGAAAGGCCAGCCTGGTGCCCGCAGTGAGCCGAGCGGCGGTGGCGGCCGGGGCGGATGGGCTCCTGATCGAGGTCCATCATGATCCGGCGAACGCATGGTCCGACGGTGATCAGAGCATCACGGGTGAGGCCTTCAGCCGCCTCACCCCGGAGCTCATGCGGATCCGCAAGGCGCTGGCTACCCCGGCCCTTGGGTACGGTGGCAACCGCCCAACCTTCACTCGGTGACGGAGGTGCGGCGGGTCGGCTCCCACAACCGCTCCGATCCCCCGGCCACGGCCCGACCCAACGCATGAACGACGGCCACGTTGCTCATGAGAACGAAGGCGGGAATCGAGAGCACGAAAGGTAGCGAC
>PWWP01000294.1 GCA_003562075.1 Gemmatimonadota bacterium | reverse complement strand
GCAGGTGAGGGCTATGCCCAGCGGAGTGGGCAGGACATGCAGAACCTCCTGGACGCCATCAACCAGTATGTGGAGATCCAGGACGCCATCATCGCACGGGAAGGCCGTAACCGCTGACGATGTGATGCAGTACCGCCGTTCCTGACGGGGCGGTAGGACCGAACTGGAGAGGGGTGTCGCGATGTGAGTCGCGGCACCCCTCTTCGCATTGGTGGCGAGTCCACGGTTCTCCAGACTTGACCCGGATCCCACCTGCCCCCTAACTTGCCCCAGCAGTTGCCACTCTTACCCACTGTTCCCCACAACACCCCACGGAGGGGGACCAAGTGGCCGGTTTTCTGGGGCAGTACGAGTACCAGCTGGATCAGAAGGGGCGGGTGAGCCTCCCGGCGGAGTACCGTCGCCGGGCCGAGAGCTCCCGCTTCGTACTGCTTCAGTGGGAATCGACCCACCTGACCCTCTTCCCAGAATCCACCTGGTCCGGTGTACAGGAGCGCCTCCTGGATCTGCGTCGTAGTCAATCGACCACGGCTCGATACCTGAGACAGATCACCGCCCGGGCCGTCGAGGTGGAGCCGGACAAGCAGGGCCGGATCCTGATTCCGGGATGGTTGAAGGAAGGGGCAGAGCTGGATGGGTCGGCACTCCTCATCGGAGCCCTGGACCGAGTGGAGATCTGGAATCCGGCTCGCTTCCGGGACGCAGCGCCTGACGACGGAACTGAATCAGAAGAGCTGGCCCGGACCGTTCACGAGATCTTCGGGTGAGCGAGGCGACGGAGGAGTACCACACGCCGGTTCTCGTGGAACGGGTGGTGGAGTTCCTGGCCCTGGGGCCGACTCGGGGCGAGATCATGGATGGGACCGTTGGAGGAGGTGGCCATTCAGCGGCAATCCTGCAGCGCATTCCGGAGAGCCGGATTCTGGCCGTGGATCGGGATCCGGAGGCGCTGGAGAGGAGTCGTGAAGTGCTGGCCGCGTGGGAAGGGAGGGTTCGATTTCTCAGGGCCCGCTTCGATGAGGCTGCACGGGGGGCCGGGATGCTGGGCCCTTCCCTGGGAGGAGCGCTCCTGGACCTGGGGATCAGTTCCAGGCAGATCGATGCGGACCGGCGGGGGTTCGCCTTCCGCTCCGGCGAGGCTCCCCTGGACATGAGAATGGGGGGAGGAGCCGAGGGCGGCCCCACAGCCGCAGACATTCTGAATCAGTGGGAGGAGGAAGAGCTGGCTCGACTCTTCAGGGAATATGGGGAGGAGCCTCGAGGTCGCCGACTGGCTGCTGAGGTGGCCAAGCGGCGATCGACGCGCCCTCTGAAAACCGCCAGGGATCTTCTGGACGCCATGTCGGTGGCGTTTCGGGGAAAGGTGGGGCCCAAGGAGAAGGCCCGGGTCTTCCAGGCGCTCCGGATTCAGGTGAACCGGGAGCTCGAGTCCCTGGAGGCAGCGTTGCCCCTGATCCGGGAGGCACTCCTACCCGGAGGCGTCCTGGTCGTCATTGCCTACCACTCCCTGGAGGACCGGATCGTGAAGCACACCCTGAAGGACTGGAGTCGGAGCTGTGTCTGCCCTCCGGCTCTTCCGGTCTGCCGGTGTCGGGGCGAACCGCTGGGTACGCTGCTGACCCGCTCAGTGGTCCGGCCAACCGATTCGGAGGTGGCATCCAACGCCCGGGCGCGGAGCGCTCGTCTCAGAGCATGGCAGAGGGCTGAATGAGGCTCAGCGGAACTTCTCTCACCGCCCTGGCCGTGGCGGCCTTGCTGACGGCCTTGAGCCTGGTGACCTGGCGCCAGGCCCGCGTGCGTGAGGCCCTGGCGGATGTAGCTGAACTCCGACGTGAGATGTCGTTGGCTGATGCGGAGCAGGCCGAGTTGAAGAGAAGGATCCAGACACTGGAGAGTCGAGGTCGGGTGGTGGCGGAAGCCCGGGAACGACTCGACATGAGGACGCCCAACGCCGGGGAGATCGTGCTTCTCCCGGGAGAACTGGAATGAAGAGATCCATGAAGCAGATGAGCTCCGGTGCAGGATCTTCGACGGTGGCGCGGCGTCGTCTGCTTCTTTTCTTCTGGCTCCTGGCAGGCGGGGTTCTCCTCTGGCGTTCGGCAGAGCTCCAGGTGATTCAGGGGGCCGAATGGCGAGCCGAGGCCGAGCGGCAGCATCGGATGACAGGGGTGATCCCTGCGGCCCGGGGGGGCATCCTGGACCGAGGAAGCACCACGGTGGCCGTCTCTCACGAGGTCTTCCGAGTCAGCGTGGCTCCCCACGAGGTGGCAGACACTTCGTCTACGGTGGAACTCCTGGGCCAGGTTCTGGGGCTGACGCCAGCGCATGCCCAGCGTCCTTTCCGGAGCGATCGCCGGTGGGTGCCCCTGCCCGGTCGCTTCCCTCCCTCGGCCCGGGACGCCCTGTCGGGGACCCGGGGGGTCTACGTTGAGCGTGAACTCCAGCGATTCTACCCCCATGGGGAGCTCCTTCGCGGCATCCTCGGTACGGTCATCGATGAAGATGGAGCCGGAGGGGTGGAACAGGCCTTCGATGACCACCTTCGGGGGCGTCCCGGTTCGGAGGTCCTGGCCCGGGACTCGGAGGGACGGCCCATCCCCGGAGAGAGCTGGGTCGTGGAAACGCCTCTCACCGGCGGAGAGGTGGTCCTCACCCTGGACGTGGACCTGCAGGAGATCGCCCGGGAGGCCCTGAACGAGGCATTGGCCACTACGGGAGCGCGGGGAGGGGACGTGCTCGTCACCGATCCCCGCTCCGGTGAGATCCTGGCCATGGTGTCCATGGGGCCCGAGAGCGGAAGCGGGTTGGGGGCCATCAACACCCCGTACGAACCCGGGTCCACCCTGAAACCCTTCACCGTGGCTTCTCTCCTGAGCACTGGGAAGGCTTCACTCGCTGACTCGGTGGACGCAGGCCACGGCCAGTGGCGGGTGGCTGGCCGGACCATCTCCGACGTCCACAGTCCGGGACACACCGACCTGGCCCACGCCCTCCGCGTCTCCTCCAACGTGGCCATCGGAAAGCTCGCCGAGCGGCTGACCCCTGCAGAGCAGTACGAGGGACTGAGAGACTTCGGCTTTGGTGCCCGGACCGGGATCGAGCTCCCTGGGGAAGTCTCTGGACGACTCCCCCGGCCCCAGCAGTGGTCCCGACAGACGCCGGCGTCGCTGAGTATTGGGTACGAGATCGGGGTAACCCCCCTCCAGATGGCCATGGCCTATGGCGCCCTGGCCAATGGAGGGACCCTCATGGAGCCTCGCCTCATCCGTGAGGTTCGCGATCCCCGAGGACAGGTCCTGGAGCGAGGGGAGCCACGGGCCGTGCGGCGGGTGATCTCGGAGGAAGTGGCCAGGGAGATCAGCCAGACCCTGGTGGGTGCCGTGGAGGATGGGACGGGGGGACGGGCCCGGCTGGCCACCTTTGCCGTGGCAGGGAAGAGTGGGACGAGCCGCGCCCATGGTCCCGGCGGATATGAGCCAGGGGCCTACTACGCCTCCTTCGCCGGCTTCTTTCCTGCTGAGGACCCTCAGCTCGTCGTATTCGTGAAGTTGGACCGACCCCAGGGCGAATACTACGGGGGAGCCACGGCCGCGCCGGTGACCCGGGCCACCATGGAGGCGATCCTTGCGGCTCACGCCCCGCCGTTGGATCGAGGGGCCTTGGCCGCCATCGCTCGAGTCCAGGCGACTCGGCCGAACCGAAACGCAGGGGAGAGG
>PWWP01000196.1 GCA_003562075.1 Gemmatimonadota bacterium | reverse complement strand
GGGCAGTAACACCTGGGGGCAGTGCGATAGCCCTGCGCCTAATGAGGACTTTGTTGCCGTAGCAAAAAGCTCGTCTCACAGCTTGGGTCTCAAGTCCGACGGGACGATCGTGGCTTGGGGGAGGAATAATTATGGTCAATGCAATGTCCCGGAGCCAAATACGGACTTTATCGCCGTAGCGGGAGGGGGGAGTCACAGCTTGGGACTTAGGAGCGACGGCGTAATCGTGGCTTGGGGGAGTAATGATAATGGCCAGTGCAATGTCCCCGAACCTAATACGGATTTTGTCGCTGTGTCGGGAGGTACTTACCACAGTCTGGGTCTCAAGTCCGACGGGACGATCGTGGCTTGGGGATTGAACAGTTATGGCCAGTGCAATGTTCCAGCGCCTAATGCGGATTTTGTGGCCGTGGCAGGAGGCAATTATCACAGTCTGGGACTCAAGAGCAATGGTACTATCGTGACCTGGGGGTATAACAATTGGGGTCAGTGTAATGTACCTGTTCCGAATACAAACTTTGTTGCCATTACAGCAGGCTGGGATCACAGTTTGGGCCTGAAGTCCGACGGAACCATTGTGGCATGGGGATTGAACCTTTATGGCCAGTGCAATGTCCCCGCACCGAACGAGGATTTTACCGCCATTGCGGGAGGCTGGGGTCACAGCCTTGGATTAAGGTCAAACGGAACAATCGTAGCTTGGGGGCATAATACCTATGGTCAGTGCAATATCACTTTACCAAATGTGGACTTTGTGGCTGTGGCGGGTGGATCGACTCACAGCCTGGCGCTGAAGCGTCCACCTTTAACCCCGCCCCAAATCCTCTTTGCCAGCATACTCACCCCTTACGCGGGAACTGACATCAGCCTGCAAGCTAACGTACAGCAAGGCACCTATCCACTTAGCACAGTCACCCTGTATTACACCGTCGATGGCGGCGAGGAGCAGAACGAGGCTGCAACTTACCAGGGCAACAACATCTGGGTCGCTTCTTTCGGCCAGCAATCCGGTGGCGCTGAGATCGCCTGGCGCCTTGTGGCTGTTGATGAGCAGGACAACGAGGGGCTCTGGCCACGCGATGGTGGTTGGCTTAGCTTTAAGGTCATCGAGCCCGGTCCGATCGTGGCCTGGGGGAGAAATGACGATGGTCAGTGCAATGTCCCTACGCCCAATGCTGATTTTGTTGCAGTCTCAGGAGTTAGTGATTACAGCCTGGGCCTGAAGTCCGACGGAACGATTGTGGCCTGGGGCAAAAACAATTTGGGTCAGTGTGATGTCCCGGAACCTAACGAGGGGTTCGTAAGTGTTGCGGGGAGCGCGTATAGAGGCCTCGGCTTAAAGTCCGACGGTACAATCGTAGCCTGGGGGCAAGGTGCCTCTGCCCCCCCCTTGCCGAATACGGATTTTGTTTCCATAGCGGCAGGAGGGTATCATAGTATGGGTATTAAGTCTGATGGTACGATGATAGTATGGGGCAGTAATGAGTTTGGCCAGTGTGATGTCCCTGCACCCAATGAAAACTTTATGGCCGCAGCAGGAGGAACGTATTTCAGCATGGGCCTGAAATCCGACGGGACGATCATGGCCTGGGGAGCAAACTGGGCCGGCCAGTGCAACGTACCAACCCCGAATGCAGACTTCGTGGCGGTTGCGGCAGGCGAATCTCACAGCCTGGGTCTTAAGTCCGACGGGACAATTGTGGCATGGGGGCGAAACGATTTTGGCCAGTGTAATGTCCCTACTCCCAATGAGAGCTTTGTTTTCATAGCCGCAGGATTATATTATAGTCTGGGTGTAAAGTCTGATGGTACGATCGTGACCTGGGGGCAAAATAACTTTGGCCAGTGCGATGTCCCCGAGCCCAATGAGGACTTTGTCACCGTGTCAGGAGGCTGGTATCATAGCCTGGCGCTGAAAAGACCCACGCCACCACAGATCCTCTCAGCCACCGTCTTTACCCCTTACGCAGGCACTGACATTACCTTAAGGGCCAACGTACAGCAGGGCACCTATCCACTTAGCACAGTCACCCTGTATTACACCGTCGATGGCGGCGATGTGCAAAATGCCGCTGCCGTAGACCAGGGCGATGGCATCTGGCTCGCCTCGTTCGGCCAACATCCGGGCGGCGCCGAGATCGTCTGGTGGTTGGTGGCTGTTGATGAGCGGGACAACGAAGCGCTCTGGCCGCATGACGGCGGCTGGCTGAGCTTTAAGGTCATCGAGCCCGGTCCAATCGTGGCCTGGGGGAGTAACAACTGGGGGCAGTGCGATATCCCTGTGCCCAATGAAAACTTTGTGGCAGTTGCAGGAGGCGGACATCACAGCCTGGGCCTGAAGTCCAACGGGACGATCGTTGCCCGGGGTGCCGGCGAGCCGGGCTTTTCTGGTGAGCCGCATTACGGTCAGTGCGACGTGCCCGCTCCCAATAGCAACTTCGCCGACGTGGCGGCAGGCCAATACCACAGCCTGGGCCTCAAGTTCGACGGGACAATTGTAGCTTGGGGTCTTGATACTTATCTCCAGTGCGCTGTTCCATCTCCCAATGAGAACTTTATCGCCCTTGCCGCAGGCTCATATCACAGCCTGGGTCTCAAGTCTGACGGAACGATTGTGGCCTGGGGTCTCGATACCTATGGCCAGAGCAATATTCCTGAACCTAATGCTGGCTTTATTGCTGTGGCTGGAGGAATGTATCATAGCCTGGGGCTAAAAACGGATGGATCGATCGTAGCCTGGGGTTCGAATGATGAAGGCCAGTGCGATGTTCCGGGGCCCAATGAAGACTTTATCGCCCTGGCCTCTGGCAACAACCATAACATCGGACTTAAGAGCGATGGGTCCATTGTAGCCTGGGGGCACAATTACTATGGCCAGTGCGATATCCCCGAACCCAATGCGGAATTCATAGCTATTGCCGCAGGCAACAACCATAGCCTGGGTCTTAAAAGTGATGGGTCCATTTTGGCATGGGGGAGCAATGTCAATGGACAGAGTGATGTCCCCTTACTTAATGAAAACTTTGTGGCCGTGGCGGGAGGCGGGCATCACAGCCTGGCGCTAAAACGGCCGGAACAGCTTTATAATCTCACCCTCAACCTCAACATGTCCCTCGCTCCCGATTTCGACCCCGAAACCGACCTGGTATATGTAACGGGCACCTTTACAGATTTCTGGCCGGAGCCGGGCACAGATCCCGACAACCAGCTTATGACCCGTGTGGACGAGTCTATGATCTGGACCAAAACTTTCAACTTGCTTGAAGGGGAGTATGAGTATAAGTACTTCCTTAATGATGGCTGGGAAGGCGGCGAATGGGGCGGGCCGCCAAACAGGACCGTAACCCTTGAAGAAGATATTATTTTATACAACACCTGGGGTATGACAGGAGAGTCATTTGCCGTGAGTTTTACTGTAAATGATAACAATGGCTTGCCCATACCGGATGCGGTGATTACCGTGGAAGGGTTTACTTATTTACCCGGAGAGTATGATATCGGATATTTACCGGCAGGCAGTTACGGCTACACTGTATCGGCAACAAACTATTCAACCGTAACAGATGATTTTATTGTTGAAGATCAACCTGTTTTGGTGGAAGTAATTTTGATATCCTATATGGTTACACTCCCCTTTTATGAGGATTTCACGGGTGTTGCCAACGGTGAGATTCCCACCGGCTGGAGCAGAACCCATAACAACTGGGCTGTGGTAAATTCAAATCATGCCG
>PWWP01000144.1 GCA_003562075.1 Gemmatimonadota bacterium | reverse complement strand
GATTAGGATTTTTAATGCGCCTTTTGATAAATTTATCGATGAGGGGTTAATTAGTTTTCATAGGTACTCAATGAGTGTTCAGAATTGTGGAATAATAGAGCAAGAACTATTTGTTCCTAACCTTAGATTCTTTTCGTATAGCAAAAATTTTAATTCTTGTCTATATGGCAAAATCTCCATCGATTCCGAAGGCAACATCAAAAACTGTCCTTCCATGAAGGAATCATATGGAAATATCCGAGATACTGCACTGGCTGAGGCACTGGAAAAACCCGGCTTCAAAAAGTACTGGGATATCAACAAAGACAAAATTCATGTCTGTAAAGACTGTGAGTTCCGATATATCTGCACAGACTGCCGCGCATATGTCGAAGATCCCGATGACATCCTCAGCAAACCTCTCAAATGCGGTTACAATCCCTACTCCGGTGAGTGGAGTGAATGGAGCACCAATCCCCTCAAACAAAAAGCCATTAACTATTACGGTATGCGGGAGATGGTGGAAGGGGCTGGAAATGAGTCAAAGTAGAGTACTTATCGAAAGACTTGATCAATTGATTCCCATGAAGGCGACTGGTAGTGCGCAGGATTTGTCTGACCGACCTGGAATTTCAAGAAGAACCGTTTGTGAATTGATCGAATTCATGAAAGCCATGGGGGCCGAGAATGAATACTGTGGTCACCAAGGCAGTTTTTATTACGCAGAGGATAAAATACTGGCAAAAGGTTTCGTTAATAAGAGGAAAATCGGAGGAGGAATTAATTTTTTTCAAAGATTTTCTACTTTGTCCGTTTTTTTGGGACAAACTCAAAATACCTTTGTACTGAAGCCGGAAGTTCAAGCTGCAGATTGAGACGAAAGCTTCAGGGATATTCTCCGAACCCTTGGATAGAGGAGATTCATTAATTTATTTACCTTAGGATTTGATAGGTATTGGTATTCTCTTTGGCCATAAAGCAAGGAGGTAAACTAAATAATTTATTATTATGAAACATTGTAAATTTTTTTTTCGTATCCCTTTTGGTAATTCTTTTATACTCTTGTGAATATAATTCCTTGGATGATCTTAATGATTTTGTTAGTGATGGGGATGATTTAACTGCAATTGAGCGAAGTCTAGCTACATCGTTGATTGAGGTGTTTGAGGCTAGTGCAGCAACCAGAAAACTAATGTCGTTAACCATTACTGACCATGAGACTGGCCAGACAACCACTTATTATGATTGCACGGAACCTGGGCACTCTTGTGATGTAGGAGAGCCAGCTCCTGATCCAAACCCGCCAAGGAGAGCATTAGAAATTCCAGAGGAAGAAACAGTTTTTGAATACTTGCAAAATAATGAGTTAAAGTATTCAGCAATTTATCCTGTAATGTTTGATTCTCTTGTCATTGATAAAGTTCAAACACAAAAAATTGATTTTGAATATCAAAATGGATTCTTGACGATAGTTCATGTCAGCAATTCTAAGCCTTTATATGGTTATGAAGTTGAAGCTATGGCCTTAGTTAAAGAACCTAAATACGAAATGAGGAAGGGAAAGATGAATACGCAAAGTGGTGTTTTTGAATGTATCGAAGAAGGCCATAACTGTCGAGTTAAAATCGATGAAAAAACTGATTTAATATCTGAGTTGGCTTTTATTCAAGCTGGTTTTCCTGGGATGAATTTATCACAACTTTTGTATCATGAAGATTATATACTTTATAAAGATTCGACTAAGTTTACATTGATGCCTCCAGACACTACTCAAAGTGATGTTTATTATTTAGTCTATGAGTAATATTAAAGATTTGGATAAAGTAGTCGAGTGCAATAGTAACCATAGGTTCAAGGATGTTTTTTTCCAGTGCAACCTATGGTTACAATTGCATTGGATTTGGTTGGGTATTTACCTCGTAATTATATTGTTTTTTTTGTCTTGTAATCAATCCGAAAATGGTCTGATACTTGACTACGAGCACAAAGTCATTGAAACGGACTTTGATCCACTTAAAAAACTTCAGAATTCGTTTGATTACAACTTCAGGTTGAGTTTCGAAGTGAAGGGGGATACGGTTGAAGTTTTTGGTGTTTTAAAAGATGGGACTCCGTTTCTCTACAACAGTAAGAATGCCGAAATAAGCTTTTTCAACAATACCCTGAGTTATTCGAGATACAGTTTTGTTGCTTCCTGTAACGGGAACCTGCTTTTCTATTCAGAGAAAAAAAATGCTATTGTTGCTGTCGATGCTAATGAAGGAGAGAAGGAAGTAGTTTTTGAAAATGTATTGGAAGAAGGCGAACATATCATAGGGACACTTTATTCCCAAAGAGGTATTAGGTGCATGGATGAGAGCAAAATAGCACTTCAAATTGGTGAGAGAAATGAGTCTGTCAATTTTCTCCGGGATAGTTTGTTCAAAATCTTCTCAACGGACTCTGTTTACTATTTTTTAAAAACCCCAGAGGAAATGAATTCCCTATATAATCATTATAAAGATGCAAGTGTCGTTTTTTCTGATGATTTTACTTTCCTTGTGTTCCCAACTTTAAATATCCTTTACAAATACGGCTTATCAGGAGATTTGTTAGACGGAGAACCAATTCCGGGGAATTATCTGCAATTTGAGCTGGATAAGGCTGCAGATCCATTGTATATTCACGACTACACTTATGAGACAACTTACAATATAAGGCTTTTTGACCTGGGAGGAGATAAACTCGGACTTGTCCAGCGAATGGCTATGGACGAGTATTATGTCCATTATTATTCTAAATCCAGGCTTGATTATATAGGAAAGATTAGGCTTCCGTTTAAGCCTTACTATTATTACATAGACTCTAAACCTAATTCATTGATATTTGGAATTCCTCATTTGGATGAACTTCGAAGGATAACGCTTGATGATGATTTTTAAAGTTTTTTCGATTGCATTATTGGTATTGATTGTTTCATGCAATACTTCCAATGAACGAAATATCATTGCTTTTTCCTGCATTTATTGCAAAGGCTGTGTGCTAAACTCCCATAATTATATTTCAGAGGAGCAGTTATACCTGAAGTACAAAATAGTATTGGATACCACTTGTCACAACCTGCAGGGTTTTAGTTTCCCAGTCCACCACATGGAATCACATGATATTTTTCAGAGGTTTGGTCGATTTGGTAATTTTATTTTGATCGACTCTACAGGTCATTCAACAGTCTTTAATTCTGATATGCTACTCCAGGATTATCTTTAACCGGTTTTATCAGCCTCTAATAAAGGTGTATTCGCTGGTTAAAGGACACGCTTTCATAGTTTAGACTTTGGAAACCCCTCGCCCCGACCGAACTAGTAAATACTTTTGCTGAAGTCGAAATTGGCGATATGGATTCCAACCGTAAGCACCCAACCAACTCCATATTGATTAAGTGGAAAGTTTTGCTGCAGTTCCCTGGTCGAGGTTGTACGGTAGCCAATTGACTGCATCGTCGGTGACCTTGTTGTGGACAACTTTATTGAATAACCAGCACAGGTATTTTTGTGGATCGAGGTTGTTCATGTTTGCTGTGTTGATAATGGAATAAAGGACTGCCAGGTTTTGGGCAGCATTGTTATTCCCTGCGAATAAATAATTCTTCCGGCCCAGAGCCACGGGGCGAATGGAGTTTTCAACAAAATTGTTATCGATCTCTAATCTTCCATCATTAACATAGGCGGTTAAGCCCGTCCATCTTGAATAGGTGTATCTTATAGCCCGTTCTATTGGGTTGCT
>PWWP01000142.1 GCA_003562075.1 Gemmatimonadota bacterium | reverse complement strand
GAACTCCTCCTGGAGGCTCACCACGATTCCGCCCCGGGCGGTGCTGTCCAGCTTCGCCAGGATGATGCCGGTGAGGGAAACTGCTTTGGAGAACGCCTCCACCTGGGCCCGGGCGTTCTGGCCCAGGGTGGCGTCCAGGACGATGAGGCACTCATGGGGCGCCCCCTCCAGCTTCTTGCGGACCACCCGGTCCACCTTCTGGAGCTCCTCCATTAGATTCTTGTGGGTGTGGAGGCGCCCTGCCGTGTCCACCAGGACCACGTCCACCCCCCTGGAAAGAGCCGCTCCGATGGCGTCGAATGCCACGGCGGCCGGGTCCCCCCCTCGCTGGCCCCCCACGAAGGAAGCACCCACCCGCTGGGCCCAAATGGAGAGCTGCTCCGTGGCCCCGGCCCGGTAGGTATCGGCCGCCGCCATGATCACCGACTGCCCCTCCTGGCGGAGACGATGGGCCAGCTTGGCGATGGAGGTGGTCTTGCCCACCCCGTTCACGCCGCAGATGAGGTAGACGGTGGGTCCCTGGTCGGCAGCACTGAGAAAGGCCTCGGAGGACGGGCGAAGAATGGCAGCCAGCTCCTCCTTCAGGACCCCCCGGAGCCCTTCCCTTCCCCGGACCTTTCCCCTCCGGGCCAGGTCCTCCACCCGGTCCACCAGACGCAGGGTGGCATGTACGCCGAAATCGGCCGCCAGCAGCCGCTCCTCCAGGGACTCCAGGGTCTCGGTGTCCATCCCTCCTACGGCCACCCGGACATCGGTGAGGGCGAGCCTCACCACCCGGTCCCAGAGGGAGGTCTTCTTCTCAGAGCTGGTTCGGAAGAGTCGGGCCATGGGTCAGGAAGCCCCGGGAGCCCCGGGTCACCGTCCTCCCTGGTCCGGCTGGTCCTCGTCCACCACCACCTCGGGCCCCTTGGCCAGCGTCTGGATGGGAAGTCCGGGAAGGGTCTCCAGGAGCATGAGGCGCTCCCGGGATTCCTCGGCCCAGCGCTCCTGGGCGGAGGAGGGAACCGGATCTCCGGGAGGCAGGGGGATGGACAGGGGATCCACCCACCGCCCATCGGGCCTCACCATCTCATAGTGGCAGTGGGGGCCCGTGGCCACCCCCGTCATCCCTACGCGCCCAATGATCTGGCCCTGCCGCACCCGGGTGCCGACCCGGATTCCCGGTTCGAATCGGCTCATGTGGCCGTATCGGGTAAGCCACCCGTTGGGATGGCGAATCTCCACCAGGTTCCCCAGCTCTCCCCTCCAGCCGGCGAAGACCACCACGCCATCCCCCGTGGCCATGATGGGCGTTCCGGTAGGAGCGGCAAAATCCACGCCCCGATGGGGTCGAACGATGTTGTGAACGGGGTGGAGACGGCCCGTGGAGAATCGTGAGGAGATACGGGCCAACTCGATGGGTTTGAGGAGGAACGCCCGGCGCACCGACTTTCCGTCCTCGTCGAAGAAGGTACCCTGCCCGTCTTCTTCGGGGTCGAACCAGATGGCCCGGTAGGGCGTCCCCCGGTTCACGTACTCCACGGCAAGAAGGCGAGAGGACCGCATGCTCCTGTCGGGCCGAACCTCCCTCTCCATGACCAGACGGTACGTGTCGCCGGTCTGGACCTGCCGGGAGAAGTCCACCTGCCACTGGAAGATCTGGTCCAACCGGCTCACCAGGCCGTCCCGGTCCCCCCGGGTGAGATGGGAGAGATCAGGGTTCTCCAGCACCGCATTCCAGAGAATGTCCCGGATCACCCCCGATACCATGAGCGTGTCGACCCAGACCGGCGTCCGGACCAGGTCCGCCGACCATCCCACCTCGTCCCGGATGAGGCGAACGGTCTCGTCCCTGTTCAGGGTCACGTCCACGCCCCGAAGCCAATCCTCCTCCGGCTCCGGCACATACCGGAAGGTGATCCGGGTTCCGTCCTGCATCCTCCTGGGATTAGCCTGCTCGCGAAACGCCAGGAGGAGGGCGTTCTGCTCCGACCATCCCACGGAGGCATCCTGGAGCACCGCGCCGAAGGTCTGTCCCCTCTGCAGGCGCACCACCTCCAACCGCTCCGCCGGCAGGGCCTGGATGGGCTCCAGGATGCCGACCTCGGGCACCCGGGTCGAGAGTTGGTGCCCCAGGAGCAGTCCCAGCCCCAGCAGGCCTGTCGTACCCAGGAGAGCCCACCAGAAGGGTGGGATTGGTGGATTCATTCAGTCTTCAGTCCATTTGGCGCCGTATAAACGTTGGAATGTCCAGCTCCCGGACGTGCTCCATGGTGACGACCCTCTCGGGAAAACGCTGGAAAGGGATCTCCACAGTGTCACTGCTTCCTCCCACGGCCACCACCTTCCTCTGGGGCTGAACCTGCTGCTCCCTGACCTGGGGCTGCCTCGGACGGGAGAACTCGGCCCGCAACACGTTCTTCTCCTCTGCCTCGGAGCGATCGAAGCCCGTGGCGATGACCGTGACCCGGACCCTACCCTCCAGGGCCGGATCGTGCACGGCCCCGAAGATGATCTCCGCGTCGTCACCAGCCTCCTCTTGAATAATGCTAGAGATGAGGGACACCTCGTCAATAGCCAGATCCATTCCGCCGGTGATGTTGATGAGCACACCTTTGGCCCCTGAGATGGAAACCTCGTCCAGAAGAGGCGAGGAAATGGCTTCCTGGGCGGCCTCTTGTGCCCGATTCTCCCCCTCGCCGAAACCCGACCCCATGAGAGCCGGTCCCCGGGAGGCCATGATGGTACGGACGTCGGCGAAGTCTACATTCACCTCCCCGCTCACTCTGACGAGATCGCTGATGCCCTGGGTTGCATGGAGAAGAACCTCGTCGGCCTTCTTCAAAGCATCCCGGAAGGAGGTTCCCTTGCCCACCACGCTCAAGAGGCGGTCGTTGGGGACCACGATCATGGTGTCGGTGGTCCGGCGGAGCTCCGCCAATCCCTGGTCTGCCTGCCGCATGCGCTTCTTGCCCTCGAAGGAGAAGGGCCGGGTGACGATGCCGACGGTGAGGGCTCCCAACTCCCTGGCGATCTCTCCCACGATGGGTGCGGCGCCGGTTCCTGTTCCTCCACCCATTCCGGCGGTGATGAAGACCAGGTCGGCCCCCTCCAGGGCCCGGCGTACGTCGTCCTGACTCTCGTGGAGAGCTTGCCTTCCGATCTCGGGCCGGGCGCCGGCGCCCAGCCCACGGGTCAGCTTCTTGCCGAGCTGGATGTTGACCTGGGCCCGGGACACCTTCAGAACCTGGGCATCGGTGTTGGCGGAGATAAACTCCACCCCCTCCAGCTCCTCGTCGATCATACGATTGACTGCGTTGCCGCCGGCGCCACCTATGCCGATGACTTTCATGACTGCGTTGCGGATCGGGGATTCCTCGAATTCAAAGATCATCATTCCTACCTCCGGGACGTGGTGTGAGCAGACACCGTTGTGTGAACGAAAGCCGAAATACCGACAGGGACGACCCCGGGCCGTCCTCGTGAAGCCACAGAATGCACCGCTTCGGCCACCCCAGCGCGAGCATGGTGCTCCATCAGAAGAACTCCTTTAGCCAAGCCACAATCTTGGTGACGAGACCGGAGGTGAGGGTGGAAGCTCCCTCTCCCGTCTCTTTGAACCGGTCCGTACCATACAGGGCCAGACCCGCCACGGTGGCGAACCGGGGAAAGGCCAGGGAATCGGCAAGCCCGGTGAGCCCCTCCCCCGGGCTTCCCACCCTCACGGGGGCGGCAAAGACCTGCTGGGCCAACTCGACGGTTCCCG
>PWWP01000269.1 GCA_003562075.1 Gemmatimonadota bacterium | reverse complement strand
TTCTCCCAGAAGAAGATATTCATGGTGAGCAGGGTGGTCAGGTGGAAGGGTGCGATGACCGCCAGCCAGACCCACCGGAACCGCCGCCACACCAGCGCAAGGGGAGAGAGGACCTCGAAGAGGGTCACCACGACGAAGCCCGCCTTCAGGAAGGCGACGGCCCCTGGGTAATGAAGGAGCAGGACGGACCCCTCGAAACCGAACCCCATGTACTCGAAGGTCCGAAGGGCCAGGTAGGTGGGTAGCGCATCTCCCGTGAACACCGCCCACCCACCCACGGCCAGCCGGTGGATTCCGATGAGGGAGTAGGCCACCGCAAGAAGGAGGGCCAGTCCCACCAACGGGAACCGATACGCCCCCGCACCTGACCCCTGGACCGTCCGGTTGCGTCGGAAGGGCGTCAGGGCATGGGCTGCAGGAGAGATGGCCACCAGCAGGGCCCCGTAGAGGATCCCCATCTGGGCGTGGTTGATGAAGCCGGCGTGCCCCTTCTGGATGCCGTCTACCATGAGGACCCCTGCAAAGGCCAGGGGCCCCACCAGCCAGAAGGGTCGGGCCCCCACGGCGGCCGCCAGCGTCAGGGCAAGGGTGACCATGGAGAGAACCGTCAGTCCTTCCACCGTCAGGAGGATGCTCCAGATCCCGTCTGGCAGAAGCGCCAGGACGCCAGGGGGACTGAAGAATTCCGCGGGGAGGGCGGCAAGCCGGGAGAGGGGCGGACCGATGAGGATCGTCACGAACCAGAGCCCGAAGACCACCCACCGGAGGAGTCCCAATGCCTCCGGGCCGGCATTCCGGTGAAGCATCAGGCGTCCCCTCCTGGCAAGCGGCCGTAGACCTGCCAACCCTGGTCCGGCCAGACCGTCATCACCCGCTCACAATCCGGCGCATCGAACCAATCGCTCCGGTGGATGTCCAACCGGCACTGCTCCACCTGGACCGAGTCGATGGGAGGCCACCGTCCATACTCGTTGTGACGTTCAGCCAGAAGCGTCAGGAGCTCACCTGCCCGAGCCAAATCCGCCTTGGCCTCCTCTTCACCATTTGCCACCTGTGCAGTCCGGAAAAGTGTGGTCAAATTTCTTTCGAACGCTGCGACCGCTCGGGTACTGGCCACCCGCTCCCAGCGGAACCGCTCCACCCCCTCCTCACTGTAGGCCAGGAACCGGTAGGTGGTGGGCTCCACGTCGGCTCCACCATACATGGTCCAGGTCACCAGAGGATACGCCTGGGTCTGGACCATCCCCACCTGCACCCCGATGGCAAGCCCACAGAGGAGGATGAGCAGGTAGATCCGGAGCCGCCCGGCCCCTTGCAGGACAGACAGGTACCGGGCCCCGATCCAGATCAGGACCGGCACCAGGACCAGAGGAGCCAGAAGCTGGAGGATGACTGGGTCCATCATCGCTGCCCGGTCACCCTCCCCCCACCCCCAGCTCGATCCGCACCGCCGTCACGTCCTCCACCCGGTCCCGGGTATAGAAGACAGGGAAGACCTGGTCGGTGGCCCAGAGGTGGAAGAGGTTGTCGTAGAAGGGGCTGTCCGGATCTCCGGACTGGCCGGGGGTGCTCATCCCCAGTGCCGAATCCCAGTCCCGGGTGTCCACGAAGATCCGGAACGACGCACCGGAGGTCTGGTTGTTTCCGTACCCGGTGTTCCCCACGGTGAAGCTGTAGCCCCCTCGGGGCGCCGGGCCCACGTCCAGCCGGCTCCGGAGACCCTCCTTCACTGCCGGTGAGAGGGGATGGCGAAGGAGGGCGTGCTTGTAGTCCTCCTGGCCGTACTGCCACCCGTCCATGTCGGCGCCCAGCCGGCCCGTCAGGACCTCCACCGCCTCCTCCAGGGCCGCCACCAGGAACCGGTCCCGTCCCGCCACGGGATCCAGCCCCTGGGCCGCCACGGCCAACTCCCCGGGCGGCGCCAGGAGGAAGTCGATGAGCCGCTTCAGCCCCACCGACAGGTAGGGCCGACCCTCCTCCGGAATGAAGAGGGGCTGGGCGTTGTCCCGGAGCCGCCGCTCCCACTCCACGTAGATCCCGGCTGCCACCGACTCGGGCTCCAGGACATGGTCCCAGTCCAGGAGCTTGCGGCGGGCCTCATCCACCCGGTCGTCGGCACTCTCCACGTGCCGGAGAAGGGGCACCAGGGTCCGGGCCGGGATGGCCAGGTAGTCGTGCTGCAGCTCCACCATGTCCATGAGGTTGAACCGCCGCCCTGAGGCCAGGACCTCATTCACCCGGGCCTGCCGGTACGGGTCGGTCCACTCGTAGTAGATGGCCTCGTCCAGGTGGTCGTAGTGGAAGGGGGAGGTCAGGTTGGCGTTGGCCGTCCCGAAGTAGCCTTCCGGTGGGTTTTCCACCCAGGGCAGCTCGTCGATGGGGAGGAACCCGTCCCACTCGTAGCGGCCGTCCCCGGGCACCGGGACCAGTCCTCTGAAGCCTCGCCGGATGGGGGCGATCCCACCGGGCTGCCATCCGATGGTCCCCTCCCGATCGGCCCAGACCATGTTCTCAGCCGGGATGTGGTTGTACATGACCGCCTCCCGGAACTCCTCCCAGTTCCGAGCCTGGTTCATCCTGAGGGAGGCCAGGTAGGGCGCACCGCCCACCTCCATCCAGGCGGCGGCCACCCCGTAGGCGATCCCCGCTTCCGGGTCCTCGTAGACCACTGGCCCGTGGCGGGTGTAGCGGAGCTCCACCTCCACCGGATCCCCGTCTCGGACCCGGATGGTGTCGAAGCGGATCTCCATGGTCTCCCAACCGTCCTGGTACCGGTAGCGGGTCGGATCCTCCGGATGGGTCTCGTAGACGTAGAGCTCCTCGTGGTCCATCCGGAAGATGGTGAGCCCCCAGGCCCCCATCCCGTTGTGGCCGATGGAGATCCCCGGGATGGCCGGCTCACCTCCACCGATGACGTTCCACCCCGGCGCGTTCAGATGGGCCCAGTAGCGAAGGGCCGGGGCCTGCTGCACCCGGTGGGGGTCGTTCACCATGAGGGGATAGTCGTCCTGGGCCCGGGTCCCGCTCACCACCCAGTTGTTGCTCCCGATGTCCTCCAGTTCCATGCTCTCCAGGATCTGCTGCTCCCGGTCCAGGGTGGCTGCCAGCTCCTGGAAGCTGGCCGCCTCCGCCCGCTCTGCCGGGATCACGTCCTCGGGCTGGAACCGGACGGCGCTCCGGTAGAGCTGATAGAGCCGGAGGATGTCGTGCTCCAGGAGGTGGTCACCATCTACGGCCGGATCCAGATCGATCTCCGGCGGGGTGGGGTGGGGGTGGAAATGCTGGAGCCGGTGGACCCTCTCCGTGCCCAGGAGGTGGACGGCCCGACCCCTGTTCAACTGGGCCCCGGCGTTCCCCAACAGTCCCTGATGCCGGGAGATCACCACCTCCGGGGTCCAGCGCCCGGGCTCCATGCCCAGGAGCTCAAACTCCAGGGGAAGGAGATCGGGATCCGCCTGGACCCGGTCCACGTAGGCGTTGATTCCGGCTACGAAGGCCGGGATGATCTGGTCGCCCCGAGGGTGGTAGTGGCGCATCTCCGCCTCCATGTCCCCTCTGAACTGGAAGAGTCGGGCTGCCCGGTCCCGGTCCACCTCCCGCTCCCCCAGCACCTCGGCTACCGTCCCCGTGGCCTGCCGCCGCCAGATCTCCAGTTGGAAGAGGCGGTCGCGCGCTGCGTTATAGCCCTGTGCGAAGAAGAGATCGTGCTCCGTCTCCGCGTAGATGTGGGGAATCCCCCAGGCATCGA
>PWWP01000230.1 GCA_003562075.1 Gemmatimonadota bacterium | reverse complement strand
CCAGAACGCCCGGGCCCAGGTGGAGGCGTTCTCCAAAGCAGTTTCCCTCACCGGCATCATCCTGGCGAAGCTGGACAGCACCGCCCGGGGCGGAATCGTGGTGAGCCTCCAGGAGGAGTTCCGCCTGCCCGTGAAGCTGGTGGGAACGGGGGAAGGACTCGAGGATCTGGAGGTCTTCGATCCGGATGCCTTCCTCAGGGGAGTCTTCGAAGAAGGGTGATGGGCCAGGACTTCTCCCAGCTCGACATGCCCATCCAGTTCCTGAAGGGAGTGGGGCCTCGGCGGGCTGAGGCCTTCGGGAGCATGGGAATCCTCACCGCCAGGGACCTCCTGTACCACGTTCCCCGGCGGTATGACGACGCCTCCGAGATCCACCCCGTGGCCGCCGCAGAGGTGGGGATGGACGTGACGGTGGTGGGCCGGGTCAGGAGCAAGGGGATCGTGCCCACCCGTTCGGGCCTCAGGATCTTCCAGGCGGTCCTCCAGGACGACAGCGGAATGATTACCTGCGCCTGGCCCGGCCAGCCTTGGCTGGACCGGAGGATCCGCAAGGGCGACCTCCTTCTGATGACAGGTCCGGTGAAGTTCTACCACGGCCGGCAGATCCATCCCAGGGAGTTTATCCTCCTGGGCAGGGAAGGGGAGGAGGACGGAGGCCGCCATGGCACCATCTTCGTGTCCTATCCCGCAAGCGAGGAGGTGCCCCAGTGGGTCCTCCGGCGGGTCTTCGCCCGGAACCTGGATTGGCTGCTGAGCCAGGCCCGGTGGGAGGAGCACCTTCCGGAGGAGGAAAGGAAGGTTCTGGGTGTCTCGTCGTTGGACGGGGCCCTGGCCTCCCTTCACCGGCCCGCCTCCCTGCAAGAGGTGGAGGAGGGCCGGCGGAGACTGGCCTTCGATGAGCTCTTCTTCCTCCAAGTGGTCCAGGCTCAGGTCCGGTACCAGCAGACGGAGGCCCAGCCGGGCATCCCCTTCCTCCGGACGAACCGGCTCATCCGCCCCCTCTACCAATCCCTGCCCTTCCAGCTCACGGAGGCCCAGGCCCGGGTCCTCCAAGAGATCTACGCCGACATGGCTTCCCCGCGGCGCATGAACCGCCTCCTCCAGGGAGATGTGGGATCGGGCAAGACGGTGGTGGCCCTCTTCGCCATGCTCCTGGCCCTGGAAGGGGGATACCAGGCGGCCCTCATGGCTCCCACCGAGCTTCTGGCGGAGCAGCATGCCCGGCGGATCGGTGAGATGCTGGATCCCCTGGGCGTCCAGGTCCTCCTCCTCACGGGTAGCCTGGGGGCCTCGGACCGGAGGAAGGCCCTGGCCAGCCTTGCCGGGGGAGAGTCCTGCCCGGTGGTGGGGACCCACGCCCTGATCCAGGAAAGCGTGGACTTCCGGCGCCTGGGCCTGGTGGTGGTGGACGAGCAGCACCGCTTCGGCGTCCGGCAGCGCATGGCTCTGGGAGAGAAGGAGAGCCGGCCTGACGTCCTGGCCATGTCCGCCACCCCCATCCCTCGCTCCCTGGCCATGGCACTCTACGGCGACCTGGATCTGAGCATCCTGGACGAGATGCCTCCGGGCCGGAAGCCCGTAGAGACCGTCGTGAAGTACCCCCGGAACCGGCGGGAGATCTATCGCTTCCTGGACCGGGAAATGGAGAGTGGTCGCCAGGCGTACGTGGTCTATCCTCTGGTGGAGGACTCGGAGAAGGTGGATCTGCGCTCGGCATCGGAGGAGCACCGGAGACTCTCTGAAGAGGTTTTCCCGCACCGCAGGGTGGGGCTCCTCCACGGGCAGCTGCGGGCGGAGGAGAAGGACTCGGTCATGCGGGCGTTTTTGGCCAGGGAGTTGAATCTTCTGGTGGCCACCACCGTCATCGAGGTGGGGATCGACGTCTCCAACGCCACCGTCATGGTCATCGAGCACGCCGAGCGATTCGGTCTCTCCCAGCTCCACCAGCTCCGGGGGCGGGTGGGACGGGGCGGGGACAAGAGCACCTGCATCCTGGTGTCGGAGCCCGGGGAACTGGCCCGGGAGCGTCTCGCCGTCTTGAAGAGGACCTCCGATGGGTTCGAGATCGCCCAGGCCGACCTGGAGATCCGGGGCCAGGGGGACTTCTTCGGGCCCCAGCAACACGGCCGGGACCCCATCCTACGCTTCGCCGATCTTTCCAGGGACGAGGATCTCCTCCGGCAGGCCCAGGCGCGGGCCAGGGACCGGGTGGCCCGGGATCCGGCCCTGGAGCTGCCGGAGAACCGCAAAGTCCGGCACCTGTTGGAGGCTCGCCACGGGGAGAAGATGCGGATGTTCGGGGTGGGTTGAGGCTCGGGCCTCTTGGTGGCCCGTTGAGGCCCAGCGGAGCATGTTCCGGCCCCGAGAGGGGCCTTCCTTTACCCCTGAAGGCCCCGACCGAGCGGCGGGCCTGCACCCAATTCCGCATCTTTGACGGACGCCTCCATCGCTTGCGGAAGTGGGTGTCCTATAGGCACCGAATTCCGCAAGGGACGTCCGCGTGTAGGGTCCGATACGGATTTGGGTGTCAAATGGTGGCCGGACTCCGCAAGCGTACTCGGCGCCATGCTAGATTACGGATTTGAGTTTCGCCGGAGAGAGTGCTCCACCCGCCACCCGAGCGTTTCGCGGCGCCCCCCGGGGCATCAGCACACAGGGAGGCCAGGGCCGCCCGCAGGCCCACCGTTCGCTGGATAAGCTGCGTGATTCTCGCCCAGACGCTCACTATTCGGGGCGTAACCGGGGGCGAGGGCCGTCCAGACTCCCGCGTGTATGCGCGCCCGAGCCCTCCTCTCTTGCGGCCTTCCCCGAGCCTTCCCGGCCCTTTTCCCCCGAGGCCCGCGAAGGAATGCCGGGGCTTCGGCCGCAGCACGAAGGTTCGAGAGCCCGCGCCAGACGGGCATTCCTGAAGGCACGGGGCCGCAAATTGGTTGACACCGCACCCGTGATGCAGTCAGGTTGCAGGCTTCCGTCGGAGGGGGGCTCTCCCCTGATTGGAACATGCGGTCGAAATGGGTTGCCGGCCGCGGTGGGGGTCTCGTCGGAGAGGGTTTCTCGCCGGCCGTGTGGTTGACACCTGAAACGCACGAACCCTGCGTCCGCTGCCCCTGTGGGCAGGCCGACGGGGGACGCCGAACGAGCTTTGGGGGGCTACGATATGGTGTTGGTGAAGGATCTCTTCAGGCACGAAGGTGCCGAGGTGACTGTGGCTGGGTGGGTGGACCAGTTCCGGATCCACGGCAAGGTGGCCTTCGTGGTGGTCAGGGACGGGACCGGCTACGTCCAGAACGTCCTGGTGAAGAAGGAGCTCCCGGGAGAGGTGTGGGATCTGGCCCTCTCTCTCAGCCAGGAGACCTGCGTGGAGGTCCGGGGCGTGGTACGGGCCGAGCCCCGATCGCCGGGAGGATACGAGATGGGCTTGACAGCCCTCCGCCTCCTGGGGCCCAGTCCGGAATACCCCATTCAGCCGAAAGAGCATGGGGTGGAGTTCCTCCTGGACCACCGCCATCTCTGGCTCCGGTCCTCCCAGCAGAGAGCCGGGCTCCGGGTCCGGTCTGAGGTAGAGCAGGCCATCCATGACTTCCTGTACGAGAGGGACTTCGTCAGGGTCGACACGCCCATCCTCACCGGTTCCATCGGCGAGCACGCCGGAACCCTGTTCACGACCGACTACTTCGGGGAGGACGCCTACCTGGCCCAGACGGGCCAGCTCTACGTGGAGGCGGCGTGCCCGGCGTTCCGGAACGTGT
>PWWP01000263.1 GCA_003562075.1 Gemmatimonadota bacterium | reverse complement strand
CTTGTGTGCGAGTGCCAACCGGAACCCACACCCGCCGCACCGGTAGAGATTCTGGACAACGTAGGGCCCTGCCGACCTGGGGATGGGTTCAGATTCCGTCCCGGGTCGAATCCGGCGGCTGGCCGGTTGTTGCATGATTCCCACGATGAGAGGTGCTGATGACGAGTGGACAGATTACGTGGAGCAGATCGCTGGCCTTCCTGGGCCTTCTTCTATTCCTGGGCGCCGGAAGCCTGGCCGGTCAGGAGATGGTGGAAGAGGAGCTTCAGACCCAGTACCAGCTCCTCACGGTGGAACAGGTGGTGGATGGCCTGGAGCAGCCCTGGGCCATCGCCTTCCTTCCCGGAGGCGATATGCTGGTGACGGAACGTCCGGGCCGGATCAACTTGATCCGTGACGGCGTGCGCACCGAACTCTCGGGAGCCCCAGCGGTGCACGTCCAGAATCAGGGCGGCATGCTGGACGTAGTGCCCCACCCGGACTACGAGTCCAATGGCTGGATCTATCTCACCTACTCAAAAGGAAGCGAGGACTCCACTGTTCCGGCTCTGGCACGGACCCGAATCGAGGGGGATGCCCTGGTGGACTTCCAGGAGATCTTCGAGTCCAACACGCCTACTTCTCCTGGTCGTCACTACGGAAGTCGGATCCTCTTTCTCGATGACGGAACACTCCTCATGTCCATCGGTGACCGCGGAGCCGAGCCCGCCCGGGCCCAGGACACCATGGACCATTCCGGGACGCTGGTCCGCCTGAATCCCGACGGGAGCGTTCCTGACGACAACCCCTTCGTGGGCACCCCGGGATATGCGCCAGAGATCTTCAGCTACGGTCACCGGAACATCCAGGGGATCGTCCTCCACCCCACCACCGGGCAAATCTGGGCCACGGAGCACGGACCCAGGGGGGGAGATGAGCTGAACCTCATCGAGGCTGGAGCCAACTACGGGTGGCCCACTGTGAGTCTGGGGCGTGACTACCGGACTCAGGAGCCGTTCGGCGACGCCCGCTCCATGCCCGGCATGGTGGATCCGGTCCACGAGTTCCTTCCAACGCTGGCACCTTCGGGGCTGGCGGTGGTCACCAACACTGACTTCCATGAAACGTGGGAGGGCAACCTCCTGGCCGGTGGCCTGGGCTCAGAGCGGCTGGTGCGTCTGGTCATCGAGAACGGGGAACTGGTCCATCTGGAGGACCTGATCAATGGTGAGTTGGGCCGGATCCGCGATGTGCGACTCGGCCCGGACGGCGCGGTCTACCTGGCCACCGGTGAGAACGACGGTGGGGTCTACAGGCTGACACCAGCCAACTGAGGAGGCTGAGGCGGTCTCCGCCAGTCTGAGGACCCGGCCACGGCTCGGCCGAGGAGGCGCCCCACCTGCCCCAGGAGCTCAGCTCGGGCAGGTGGGGTTTCTGATTTCAGGTGCGTATACCCAAGCTGCCGAGAGTCCCTTCTCCCCCCGAAGTGCCTCTCCGAGAAGCCCTCAGCGCCGGGGGGTCACTCCCAGCTCCTGAAGGAGCTGGCGCCCCTCCTCATTCCAGTCAGGAAGTGGGCGCTCCGTGGCAAGGCGATGGGCCATGAGGAAGGTGAACTGCGCTACCCGGGCTGCCTTGTCGGCATCAGACAGCTCGGGCCGGTCCGAGGGGAGGTGATAATCGTCGTGAAGCCAGGTGGTGAGCATGAGGGAGGGGATCCCGATCTCGACGAAGCTGTAGTGATCGCTCCGAAGGAAGGCCTGCTCCTCCGGTTCAGGATCTGGAGCCACCACCAGACCCAGTTCGGGATGGTCGGCTGCCACCTGACGGGCCAGCTCACCCAGTGAGCTGTACTCCTCGCCAACGGCGTAGATTGTGTCCGGGGCATTCCGGGACACCATGTCCATGTTCAGGTTCGCCACCATGCTCTCCTGGGGAATTGTCGGATTGCCGGCGAAGTATGCCGAGCCCAGGAGACCCTTCTCCTCCCCACTGACGGCCAGGAAGAGGACCGAGCGTGCCGGCGCTTCAGGGAGGGCGGCGAAGGCCTCGGCCACCTGCATGAGCGCCGATGTCCCGGACGCGTTGTCATCGGCGCCACTGTAGATGGAATCGCCCTGTTCGTCCGGTGGCCCCACACCCACATGGTCGAAGTGGGCCGTCAGGACAACGTACTCATCGGCCAACTCCGGGTCCGATCCCCGGATCTGGGCGACCACGTTGGGGACGTCCTCTACCTGGGAACCGAAGGTGGACCGGAAGGAGATGACCACGTCCTCCAAGACCTGAGCCTGGGTTGCGCCTGCGCCAGGATCAGCCCCTATCCGCTCGAGGAGTTCGGTCCCCACCTCGTGTCTCAGACCGATGATGGGAAAGGGCATCTGGCCAGCTGCTCCGCCCTCCAGCGCCGCTGCCAACTGGAAGGTCGCCGAAGCATCCGTTTCCTCGTCCATGAGAAATACCATCCCAGCAGCCCCAGCCTGCATTCCCGCTTGGATGGCCATGCCAAACTCGGGTCCCAGGCCATCCGGGAGGCCCACCACCAGGGGAGAACCGGCCGTCTCCGACGGCAACCCTGCCGCCGCCACCGCAGCGGACCCGGCGTAGACCGGGGCCCCCTCCACGGGGCCAGGGGGACCGGGAATGCCGAAGTAGTCGTAGGCATACGCCCAGTCCCACCGATCGCCTCCCGCCTCCATGTAGGCGTGACTCTCTCCCTCAGCCAGGATCAGCCGCTCGTAGGGCCACCGCTGGACGTAGCTCCCGTCGTCGCCGGCCGGCGCCACCCCTACCGACTCGAAGTGGGACACCAGGTAGTCGGCAGCTTCCTCCAATTCGGGACTTGGCGTGTCCCGCCCCCGCATCTCGTCGGAGGCCAGGAATCCGATGTGTTGAGCCATGACCTGGGCAGTGATCCGCTCTGCCGCCACCTCGGCCAGCATCGCCTGGTCCACTGCCTCTGAAGGCGCAACAGCGTCTGGAGCCGGCGTCGGACCACACGCATGGAGGAGGAGAAACAGGGGCAGGAGATAGGGGAAAAGCGAGCGTCTCATGGTTCTGTACCTGGAGAGGTTGAAGCGAGGTGCAGTACGGCAGCGGCTCGTATCTGCCGCCTGGATGCCGCGAAGATCTCGGACGCGGATCCAGACCGGAAGATCCCCCTTCCCCCCGGGCATGGCAAGGCGGCTCCGCCCGACGCGAGATGACTCACACTCATTTAAGTCACGTATATGAAAGCACTTACATTAACCCTCAGGACGAACCCAGAGGCGTCTCACCTGTATGAACCGATGTTATCCGGCGAGTCGAAATGAAATCGCACTCTATTCTGAGGAGGATCCATGCGTCCCCGGACGCTCACAGCCGCAGCACTCACTTTCGCCTTTCTCATTCCCGCCATGGGCCAGGCCCAGGAACCGCCTCCCATGGACGCTCAGCCCCCGGCTGAGGGGAACAACCTGGTGAGTGAACTCCAGGCCGCAGGGGAATTCAACACCCTCATCTCGGCCCTGGAAGCCACCGGCCTCGCCCAACCCCTGGCCACCGACGGTCCCTTCACTCTCTTCGCTCCCACGGACCAGGCCTTCGAGGCCATCCCCCAGGAGACGATGGATTCGCTCATGCAGGACCCGGAAGCGCTATACGCTGTGCTGGCCTATCATGTGGTCCCTGGCGAAATCAGCTCAACGGAACTCAGCGGTATGGACTCAGCTGAGTCTGCCTTCGGAGTTCCGCTCCAGCTCCAATCGGCCGGGGGCGGTGTGCAGGTTGAAGGCGCTCAGGTCATCAACGCCGATCAGGGCGCGGTGAACGGGGTCTTCCACGCCATCGACGAGGTTCTGATGCCTCCCATGAACTGACCGGCAGGGGAGGACGCCCAAGGAAGATGCCCCCCGGACCTGCCTGAGGTCCGGGGGGCATTCCCGTTCCAGCCCATTCTCCTCGTGGCCGAGTCGATTGGATGGACGACCCGACAGACGTTGGAACCGACCTCAATCCACGATGCGTGCCGGGACCGGGAGAGGACTCATTAGCTTGTAGATGGGGATGAGAGCCGCCTCACTCCCTTCCTCCTCCAATTGGGCCAGTGGCAACCACCGGTTCATGGTCCCCCAGTAGATCAGGTTGTCCTCGGTCTCGGGCTCCAGAAGGTGACTCACGATTCGACCCTGCATCTGACCTGCAGGAACCACGTAGGTTCCCTTGGGGAAGCTCTCCTGGATGGTCACCACATCCCCTACCTCCACCCGGGCGGCAGCCTTGTGGTTGTAGATCTCCTCATAGGAGACGCCCTCCAACTCGTACGCATCCACCTCCAGTTCAATGGACTCGGTCAACATCTCAACCGTGATGTTGTGGCGCCGGAGAAGATTCACGGCGTCCTCCGCATCCCGGGGCAGGAGGTAGGCGTAGGGCCGGGGGCGGGTCAGAGTCGCCACTGGCCGCTTGTAGATGGAGGCCTCGGTGATCTCGAGGATCTCTCCGTCCTCCCCACCGATGAGGTAGTCGACTCGCTCATCCTCAGGCTCCACCTCCATCTGGACTGCCACCTCGCCCCGGGGCTCGCTCCCCAGGAGGACAGCATCTCGGCGAGCCTCCCTCACCGTGTTCATCACCGTCTCCGGATTGTCTCGGACGAACTCCAGCGTCGCCAGGAATGCCAGGTAGCCAGAGCGGACCCCATCCGCCATCTCCTGCCAGCCAGGGGATTCGAAGAGGATCCCGATGGAGTTGGCAAAGCCTGCGTAGTTTCGAGAGATGCGGCCGTCGGTCTGACCACCGTACCATCCGTCCTCATCCCCTCGGGCCCAGAAGAAAGAGTGGAATCCCTCTGCCTCCAGACGATCATCGATCCGGGGAAAAATCTCCTCGTCACAGAAACGGGTGATTCGCTGGTCCGGGTCGGCGTGGCCTGGGCACTGATATTTCAGATTGTAGGGGAACTGGCCTCCGTTGTGACCGTCCACGAAGACGTGCGGGTTCCACTCCTGGAGCACGTTCTGCACCCAATTCTGGATGGCCGGCTGCTCCAGCTTCATGTAGTCCCGGTTCATATCGATCCCCCATGCGTTCCCGCGGGTCGGGCTCGGTGTGGCCTCGAACCCGTCTGGATTGATCTGGGGAGACACAACGATGACCATGTGGTCCAGAAGATCATTCTCTGGCGTGCCCGGCGTGGCCAGGTTCCGGACAAGGATCAGAAGGGACTCTCGAAGGGTTCGCTCTCCCCCATGTACATTGGCGTGGAGTTCTACCACCGGCTGGCCCAGAGCGGCAGCCTCCCAGCCCCGGGTCACCGCCGGGCGGCTGAAGATCAGGTAGGGAAGCTCCCGCCCCTCCCAGGTGGCCCCATAGGTTCCCATCCGGACATCGGTGGAGGCGGCCCGCACCTGAGCCAGGTACTCCATCATCTCCTCATACGAAGTGTATTCGGTGAACTCGGACGCTTCAGCCGGCGTTCGGAGATCTGCCGGTCCAGGGACCTGGGCCACCAGCGCCCCTGAAAATCCTGGAAAAATTGCCAGTGCCAGCAGGGCAAAGAAGGGCCGGCGAACAACCGCTCCGGCCCGAGTCAGTACGCGATCACTCATGGGTTTTCCGAACCTCATCTTCAAGGTGATGTAGTGCCGATCGAGCGACGGTCCCATGCTGGCCCCGTCCAATGAAACCATTCCCGGGAAGACCGTGCAGATCAGGTCGTCCGCTGGGACTGGCCCCACCCAGATTAAATGGCATGGCCCGTCAGGACCAGAGAACTCCCAGGGAATCCATCCTCAGCCTTTGATACCCAACGGCGGGGCTGAGTCTATCCTCCGTTCCCCATGGCTGCCGGGACGGGAAGGCTGAAAGGCCTTCCCCTTCCCCCTGCAGAAAGTGCACAACGGAGCCCCCACTCTACTGGGGGCATAATATTCACAGAATCTCATAACGCGCTATATAGAAGAGACTTGAGGGGACTCAGAATGAGATGGCACGACCCTTCCAGAGGTGTGGCGATCCCGGCACAGCTTCGGGATGGCGCAACAACAAGACACCCAACCACGCCTCAACTGGAGGTTCACAACATGACGGTCTCTGATTCTGCCCCTCGGCTCCTCCGCACTGCCACGCTTCTGTCCCTTCTCATCCTGCCCCTCTCGGCCTGCAGCGATGACGATCCTACAGGTCCGAATCAGGAGGAGGGTACCCTCCACGCCGTGATTCAGGACCAGGAGAACGGCCCTGGAAGCACCTCTCCGGCCTCGGTTGTCGGTCTTTCCGGAGCCGACGGACAGGTGGAAGGAGAGTTCAGGGCCGATCTCCGGGTCCAGGTGGAAGTGGACGGAAGCTGGATGGATGTGGGGCAGATGACTGACGTCACCGCCATGGCCGAGCTTCAGACCGGAGAAGACCGGAACGTGGCTTCGGCTCAGATTGCGGCCCGAAGCTACGATCGGGCCCGGGTGGTGATCAACAACGCCGAGACCCATGTACTCGCCGGTTCCGTCATCGGCACGGGTCTCATCGATGCCCTCGTGACCATCAGCCTGGGAGGCGGAGGGGAGATGGTGGTGGAATCCACCCAGCCGGTGACGATCCAGACCGACGGGAGCACGGAGCTCGTTCTGGAGCTGAACTCCAGGAGTTGGCTCACCGAGGATGCGGCTGACATAGGGGCCGTGACCCGTGGAGAGTTCGAATCTTCCGCAAGTCTCACCGTCCGCTGACCCTTGTCGCCCCTGACCGACCCAGGGGCTCCTGCGCCGACATGTCCCCTGAAGGTCATGACGTCTCGGCAGAAGGTCTCACTCAGGGTCGCATTGTCTCTTCAAGACCCTCTCCCCCCTCTCGGGCAGCCTGCTCGGGAGGGGGGAACTCTTGCCTGTACAGCCCTTACTGCATGGTCCGCAACAGACCCACCCTCCTGGCACGGATCTCGCTGGAATACGTGGTTCCAGCCCTTCCCGGTACGGGTGGTGCCAAACCGTCCCAGCCCCTCCGGGCGCAGCAAGGAGAATCGCAATGATCGCGCCGTCGGAGCCCCGCTCATCCCGTTCCCTCGCCGACTCCAGCCCGGGCGACCTGTTGAAAGTTCGACTCATCGCATTCGAATTCTCGTCGACGCCTTGCTGGAGGATCCGACTCCGCGCCGGTGACGTCATCCAGTGCCTGGATTCCGATCCAGAGCAGACCATCGTCGCTCGGGCCAATGGTGAAGAACTGACCATTCCGGAAGGATGCGCCCGGTTCATCACCGTGGACACCCTGCAGAGTCACCTCACCCCCCCAGCACTCTCCGAGGACACGGGGGAAGGGGATTCAGTCCAGCAGATTCCGGCCGGCTGAAGGCATTGGCACTCTTGCTCGCACCCTGAGAACACCGATCGGGGATGGACGGAAGTTGACATCCTCCCCGCCCTGAAGGACGGCGCTTCCCGCGCGAATTGGTGAAGTGATCCGGAAACTCCTTCCGGCGAGTCGGTAATTCTTCCCCGGATCCCGACCGTGCTACCGGCCGTTTTCAGGGTCGGTGGCCCCCCTGCTGAGACAGGATCGTGGCCGCAGGACAGCCAAGTCGTTTTTTGCCAGCACCTTGCGGAACTGTAGATACCAAAGCCCTCGTCGTTCTCCCTTCCAGGTCGGGGATCGGCACACCTCCTGCTTTAACATGTTGTCACATACGCAATTGTCGCGGCCTGGAACGGGAGATGGACATAATGTTGGGATGGGCACTGGCGTTTCTGGTATTGGCTCTCATCGCGGGTTTCCTGGGATTCTCGGGGATCGCAGGGGCTTCGGCAGGGATTGCTCAGATCCTCTTCGTCGTCTTCCTGATTCTCCTGGTCATCTCCTTCCTCGCCCGGGCTGTGCGGGGACGCCCCCCGGTCTGATGGCTCTCCGTCATGATCCGGCTCTTCGTGCCTCGGGGAGGCAGATTTTCTTGTTCCGCACGCCGTTCCCCCACCGTATACTGACGTAGAGAGTTCTCCACCTACGGATTCCCTCTCCGGAGGCCCCCCGCCAGGAGTCGGGGCGACCATGCATGAGCCCTCTGACCTTCGGCCCCATTCCACCCGGGTTTCAGGCACGCCATCGCCCAACCCTCCTGAAGACAACCGCACAGGAATGATTGGTCGCCGTCGGGCCCGTGTCCGCCGTCAGAAGCGCTTGCTCCGGCAGGCCCAGAGAGCCACCCGTGAAGGTGGGGGACCGAACCGCCGCGAGCTCTGGAGTCGAGCCAATTATGATCCTCTGACCGGCCTCCCCAACCGATATCTCTTCCTGGACCGGTTGACCGAATCGCTTCACCGGCTGAACCGAACGGGAGAGGCGCTAGCCCTCCTCTTTGTGGACCTGGACGGCTTCAAGGAGGTGAACGACCGCCTGGGACATACCGCCGGGGATCAGGTCCTTGAGGAAGCAGCCCGGCGGATCCAGAGCTGCATCCGGGAGTCGGACACCGCCGGACGCCTTGGTGGCGATGAGTTCGCCATCCTCATCTCAGGACTCCAAGACGCCGCCGGTGCCGGCGCGGTGGCCGAGAAGGTGTTGCAGGCCCTGGCCCACCCCCTTCACCTCCAGGGCCGGACCGCCAGTGTGTCCGCCAGTGTGGGGATCACCCTGGCTCCAGCCGACGGCACCAGGCTGGACGACCTCCTCCGGCAGGCCGATCAGGCTATGTACGCCGCCAAGACCGGAGGGAAGGACCGCTTCGCCTACTTCACTCCCCAACTGCAGGCTGCGGCTCTGGGCCGGCAACAGCTCACCGACGAATTGGCCCAGGCACTGGAGCGGGACGAGCTGGAACTCTTCCTCCAGCCCATCGTCGACCTGACCAGCAGTCGGATGGTCAAGGCCGAGGCACTCCTCCGCTGGCGGCACCCCCGCCGAGGCCTCCTGGAACCTGCCGACTTCCTTTCTCTGGCCGAGGATCGAGGACTCATGGTGGGGCTGGGAGACTGGGTCCTGGAGGAAGCCGTCTCTCTGGTCCGGCGCTGGCAAGATGTTCGAGCGGATCCGCTACCAGCCATCGCCATCAATCGATCGCTGGTCGAATGCCTGAACCCGGCGGCGCTCTCGACCCTGGCTGCTCAGGTACGCAGATCGGACCTGCCGGCCGGCTCCCTCATTCTCGAGTTGCCACGAGGGCTGGACCCCGAGTCCATGGGCTGGCTTGGGGAAGCACTTGGTGACCTGCGCTCGGTTGGACTGGAGATCGCTCTCGGAGACTTCGACCTGGACCCTTCTGCACTGTCCTGTCTTCGATCCCTACCGGTGGACTACATCAAGGTGACCCGAAGCCTGATCCACAACCTGGGCCAGTGTGCGGTGGATCAGGCCATCGTTCACGCCTTCATAGGGATGGCCGGTGAACTGGGACTCCGGACCATCGCTATCGGAGTGGAGACGACGCTGGAACGCCAACTGCTTCTGCAGGCAGGATGCGACTACGCTCAGGGATATCTCTTCGGTGCACCGATCCCGGCCAGCGACCTGGTTCCAGCTTCATTCCCTTGAGCCTCAAGAGGCCATTGAGGAAGTACAGGGCTCCAGAGGTGCAGGCGGCCAACCCTCCTGGGAACCCGGCTCAGAGGACCTCGCCGGACAAGCCTGTTGACGGTAGTTTCCAGGGTCGATCCACCCATCTAACGGACTTGTCCCATGCCCGCTTCCCTGTCCCACCACCTTCCTGGCGGTAGCCACCCGTCCGCGGTCCATTGCCGCCGAGCGAAGACGCCTCGGACGGCCGGTTCGCGCCTCGTGGCCACCGCAGCCTCCGTCCTCCTGCTGAGTTCCGCCCCCCAGGGCCTCACAGCCCAGGATGCCCGGATCTTCGACTCGGAGCTGCACGACTACCGGGTCGTGACGGTGGTGGACGACCTGCAGGACCCATGGTCCATGGCCTTCCTCCCCTCGGGAGAGATGCTGGTCACCGAACGGATCGGTCAGCTCCGCATGGTCCGGGATGGCGTGCTGGATCCTGACCCTATCGCCGGGATCCCGGAAGTCAGGTATCAGGGGCAGGGTGGCCTCCTGGACGTAACGCTCCACCCGGACTTCGAGGCAAACCAGCTGATCTACCTGAGCTATTCCAAGCCCAACGAAGATCGCTCCGAAGCCACCACCGCCGTGTCCCGAGGCCGGCTGGTGGGAATGGAGTTACAGGATGTGGAAGAGATCTTCGAAGCCCAGGCCTGGGGTCCTGGGGGCAGCCATTTCGGGTCTCGTCTGGTCTTTGACCACGAGGGTTACCTCTTCGTCACCATCGGTGACCGGGGCTCCCGCCCCGACCCCGATGACCTGGCTGGCTCCCCGGCCCAGTCCCTGACGGATCATATCGGAACCATCGTCCGACTCCACGACGACGGCAGGGTGCCCCAGGACAACCCCTTCGTGGGGCAGGATGGGGCCCTCCCCGAGATCTGGAGCTACGGACACAGGAACCCCCAGGGGCTGGCTCTCCACCCTGAGACGGGAAGCCTGTGGCAAACCGAGCACGGCCCCCAGGGAGGCGATGAGCTGAACCTGATCCTCCCAGGCCGAAACTACGGATGGCCCGTCATCGGCTACGGGGTCCAGTACGGTGGGGCCAAGATCCACGATGGGACCCACCAGGAGGGGATGGAGCAACCGGTCCAGTTCTGGACACCCTCCATCGCAACCTCGGGGCTCATGGTCTATACCGGCGACGCCTTCCCCGAATGGAAGGGGCACGTGTTCGTAGGTGGCCTGGCAGGCCAGCAGCTCCACCGTCTCCCCCTGATCCTGAGAGAGGACGGGTACGAGGTGGGACGGCTGGAGCGTCGCCCCCTCCTCTTCGGGCTCGGGCGCATCCGGGACGTGCGGCAGGGACCGGACGGGTATATCTACGTGGCCTTCGACGACCGTCAGGGCGGTGGAACCACGGCCATCATCCGGATGGAGCCGGTGGACTGAGTCTGTGACCAGGGGGATTCACGCCTCTTCCATGCCCAACTCCCGTCCGAAGTACCAGTCGAAGAGGAGGGGGACCACGATCATGTTCAGGAGGGTCGCCGACACCAGTCCGCCCAGAATCACCCCAGCCATGGGGCCCTGGATCTCATTGCCAGGCTGATTGGCAGCCAGGACCAGTGGGAGAAGAGCCAACGCTGTGGTCATCACGGTCATGAGGATGGGCTGGAGGCGGGGGACAGACCCCGCCCGAACCGCCTCGCGGGCGCTTTTCCCCTCCTCCTGGATCAACCGATTGTACTCGGCAATCAGGATGATCCCGTTCCGGACAGCGATACCGAACAGGGTGATGAAGCCGATGAGGCCTGCGATGCTCAGAATCCCATCCCCGAAGCGGATCACCAGGATCCCCCCCACCAGAGCCAGAGGCAGGTTCACCAGGATCAGAAACGCCTGCGCTGTAGATCCGAACTGGAGATAGAGGGCCAGGAAGATCAGGAGGAGAGAGAGGAGGCTCACCAGGAGGATCGTTCGGGTGGCGGCCTCCTCCTGCTCGAATTGTCCTTCGAAGGAGACCAGATATCCACCTCCCAGCTCCAGCTCCTGGTCCACCGCATCCCGGAGCCGCTGGACTGTACCCCGGAGGTCGCCCCCCACCACGTTGGCCTGGGTGACCAGCATCCGGCTGGCGTTCTCCCGGGAGATGGAATTGGGGGCGTAGCTGACCCGCACATCCGCCAGATCACCCATCCGGATCCATCCACCATTGGGAAGCTCCACCGGGGTCCGAGCAATGGACTCGGGACTCTCGCGGTAGGCAAGGGGGAATCGCACCACCAGATCGAAGATCGCCGGGTCCAGGTAGACCTGATCCACAATACGGCCTGCAAAGGCCGTCTCCACCAACTCGCCAAACCCGGCCATGGACAGACCATGGAGGGCCAGGAGCTCTCGATCCGGGAGGACTTGTAGCTGAGGCACATCGGTCTGCTCGTCGGTCAGGATGTCCCGGACGCTCCCATCTTCTTCCAGGATCCCCTCCACCTGCCGACTCAGGGCCTGGAGGTGGTCCCGCTCCGGCCCATAGACCTTCACAGCCAGGTTCGTCCGGACGCCGGTCAGCATGTGGTCGATGCGGTGGGTAATGGGCTGATCCAGGGACACGTTGATCCCCGGGACGACCTCCAACGCCTCCCGGAGCTCCTCCATGAGGACCTCCATCTGGAACTCCCCCTCCTCCAACCGGACCTCCAGCTCATGCCCATGGGATCCCATGGCGTGTTCATCCATCTCGGCCCGGCCCATCCGCCGGGCCGTAGAGATGACGGCGGGATGGGCCAGGAGTACCTCCTCCACGACCATCCCCAGCCGGTCTGACTCCTCCAGGGAGGTCCCTGGAAGAGTGGCCATCCCCACATTCAGGGTCCCTTCGTTGAACTCGGGCAGGAACGAACGGCCCAGCCCGGGGACCAGAGCCAGGGATCCCAGGAGAAGGACCCCTACCCCCGCCAGGATGGGCCCTCGCCAGCGGAAGGAGGCGTCCAGGATCGGCCGGTAGAGGGCCTGAAGTCGCTGGGCCAGCCAGCTCCCCTCTTGCTGTGCCTTCCCCGGCGCTTCCAGGAGCCAGGCACTCATGGCCGGCGTCAGGGTCAGGGCCACCAGAAGGGAGGCCACGATGGTGGCCACATAGGCAATCCCCAGGGGAAGCAGGAGACGCCCCTCCAGGCCCGTGAGGAAGAGGAGAGGGAGGAAGACCACCACAATGGTGAAGTTGGCCAGGACGATGGGTCCCTTGATCTCCTGGGCCGCCTCGTAGACCACGGAGAGGAAGGGGTCCCGCTCGAATTCGGGGCGAGCCCGGTTCTCCTGAAGTCGTCGGAAGACGTTCTCTACGAAGACGATGGCGTCATCCACCAGGACGCCGATGGCAATGGCGATCCCACCCAGCGTCATGGTGTTGAAGGTCATCCCCGAGGCTCGCAGGACCAGCACCGCCAGGATGACAGAGGTGGGAATGGCCACCAGCGAGATGACAGTGGTCCGCCAGTTGGCCAGGAAGGCAAAGAGGATGAAGACGACCAGAAGTCCACTCAGAAGGAGGGCCTGGGTCACATTCCCGATCGCGATGTCGATAAAGTGGGCCTGTTGGAAGAGCTCAGGGTAGATGATCACGTCACCCGGTAGCGTGCCCGCCATGGCCTCCAGGCGGTCCTCGATCTGTCGGGTCAGGCTTACCGTGTTGGCCGCCGGCTCCTTGCTGATGACCAGGACGATACCCGACTGGGCATTCACCGAAGCTCCTCCGATGGGCAGGGCCGACTGGGGCCCTACTGCCGCCACATCCCCGAGGAGCACCGGGGGCTCGCCTGGAAAAGCTCGCACGACGGCCGATTCCAGATCCTGACTCCGCCCCACCCGACCGAAGCCCCGGATCGGGTACTCCATGCCCGAGGAGTTGAAGACCCCGCCGGTGATGGTGGCGGAGGACGCGGCGGCAGCCCGGACGATCTCCTGCAGGGTGATCCCCGTCTCCTGCATGAGAAGGGGATCGGGCTCCACCACCCACTCCTCCCGCTCCCCACCATATACCGAGATTGCCGCCACCCCGGGCATGGCCAGCAACTCTCTCCGAACCGTAAAATCCACCAGAGTCCGAAGGTCCCGCAGCGAGGTCGTATCCGCCGTGAACCCCACCAGCATGATCTCGCCCATGATGGAGGTGACTGGAGCGAGGAAGGGCACCCCGGCTCGATCCGGAAGCCGCTCCCCCAGTCCCTGGAGGCGCTCCGTCACTGTCTGGCGAGCCTCATTCACCCCCACGTCCCAGTCGAACTCCACCTGAACCGACGAGAATCCCTGGATGGAGGTGGAATTTACCCGCCGCACCCCCTCCGATCCCACCACGGCCACCTCCACCGGGTGGGTGATCATCTGCTCCACCTCCTCCGGAGGCATGCCCGGAGCCTCTGTGATGACGGTGACGACCGGCGAGGACAGGTCCGGAAGGACGTCCACAGACATGTCCCCGGTGAGGACCACCCCGCTCACCAGGAGGATGGCCGTGATGACGATGACGGCCAGGCGTCCCCGAATACTCTCGTGGATGAGTCGGTCAAGCATGGGCCCGACCCTTCCGATCAGTGCTCATGGCCATGGTCCACCTCGATATCGCCGGTGGCCAGGTGGAGCGGATATACGCCCCGGGTCACGACTCGCTCCCCGGCGGTCAGTCCGTTCTGGATCATGGTCCATCCACCATGGCTCGGGCCGACCTCCACCACCCGACGTTCGAACTGGTCACCGGAGTGTTGGACGAAGACCACCCGGTGGGAGTGCTCGTCAAAGACGGCGCCGGTTGGAACCATCAGGGCATCCTCCTGTGCAGGCCCCACCAACGTCACCCGCACCGGCTGATCGGGCTGCAGGTCCCCATCGACTCCGTTCAGGGCCAGGGTCCAGCGGACCCGCGTCCCACTGGCATCTCCGCCCCCATCCCGGCTCACCACGTCCAATCGGCCCTCTTCGACCCGGACGGGTCGACTCCGACCCACCTGCACCTCCACAGCGTGGATCCCGTCCAGTTCTGCCAGTTCGTCGGGGGGCGCTAGGACATGGAGCCACATCCGGTCCGGATCGTACAGGGTGAGGAGCTCATCGCCCCGACTCACGGCCATCCCCGGCATGATACGGGTGTCTCGTACCACACCGGACCGATTGGTGAGCAGATACAGCTCATCCCCTTCATCCTCCAGCCAGACCCCTCCTCGGCCGGCCGTGGCCGTCACGGCCTCCCACGCAGCCCGTCGTCGTTCGTACTCCAGCTCCCGGCTCTGAAAATCCCGCAGGGAGATGGCGTCCTCCTCCCGGAGACGCCGAGCACTCTCCATGGCCTCCTGAGCCTGGAGATAGGCCATCCGCTCCTCGGGCCAAGAGACCTCTCCCGCCAGTCGGGGCATGAGCCCCGCGACCCGTTGACCCGAGGAGATCCGGGCTCCAGCCCCCGGCAACCCACTGCCTGGTGACAGGATCTCTCCATCCACCGGCGCCGTGACCCGGACCAGGGATCCTTCATCCGGCACGGTTCGACCCGGGACCACCAGGGAATGGGCCATGGAGCGGGTGGGAGTCGGCTCCACCTCGACGGAGAGCATCCACTGGGCTGCCTTCTCGAAGTTTCGGAGATCGACTCCAGGCGGGTCCAGGGGTGGACCGGCATGTCGGTCCAGGGAACCCAGCTCCACCGGCGCTGCTTCGGCCACCGCGTCCAACTCCACCATCAAGCGCCCCTCAGTCGCCTCGCCGTAGAAGACCTCGAAGGGGAAGACACCCGGCGCCTCGGCCATCAGCTCAGCTGCACCCTCATCCCCACCAGGAGTCCGGAGCCAGATCCGTCCCACTCCTTCTCCAGCCCCCGTCTCCTCAAGGGGAGCATGGTTCCGGGAAAGAAAGAGGGTCCCCTCCACTCGTCCGGATCCTTCATGGACCTCGGCCTGAACGAAGTACTCCCACTCTCCGTCCCAGACCGTCAGTCGATGGATCTCATGTTCGTCGTGATCATGGTCATCCTGGGCCGCTCCGGGATCCCCACATCCGGCAATCCACAAGATGGGAACCACCAGGAGGACGGACATGCTGTATTTGGCTTTCATGGCAACGATCGTAGAGTCTTCAGTTGTCCAGCAGAGACCGTCCGGTGAGGGCTTCCAACTCGAAGACCCCGTCGAAATACCGCTCCAGTTGCTCGAAGTAGGCCCGGTAGCCGTCGGCCAGCACGATGAGAGAGCTCAGAACGGAGGCCAGGGGTTCCTGCCCATCCTCATAGAGAACAGCCAACGCTTCCAACATGGACGATGGGTCGGCCAGATCTTCAGGAAAGGTGTCCAATCGGGTCGCCCGTCTCCCGGTGCTCTCCAGGGCATGGCGTGCCCGGACGCGTTGGATCTCTCGATGGAGCTGGAGAGACAACACCTGGCCCCGCTCCCCTGCCCGGGCCTCCTCCACCCGGAGCGCGTTCCCGTCCCGCACGGGCAGAGGGAGGGACACCCCGAGCTGGAAGCCCCGCCAATCCGGAGTCATCTGCCGGTAGCCGGCCATGAGTGCGATGCCAGGCCAGCGCCGGCGCTCTTCCACCTCCCGGGCATGTCGAGCCGACTCCAGGGCCTGGAGTTCGGCCTGCAGAACCGGCGACCCTTCGAGCCAGACAGTCAGCTCGTGGTTCTCCGGGAGGGCTGCCCTGATTCCGACCACCCCTTCTCGGGCCTGGAGGTCCAGACCTTCCAGCCCCATCCGTGCCGCCCATTCAGCAGCCATCCGGTCACGCTCAAGCTCCCGCTCCTCCATGAGCACGTCCAGCTGGAAGCGGCTCACTTCCAGGAGTCGGAGATCGATCCCTGACACCTCGCCTGCATCGGCACGCCGGGCGGCGGCGGCGCCCACCCTTTCCACAAGTCCTCGAAGCTGCTGGAGCCGCTGGGTCTCCTCCTGGGCCATGGCCCATCCCATCATCCCCTTTCGAAGCTCGGCCAGCCACCGGGCCTGATCCCGATCCCGCTCCAGGGCGAACCCCTGAACCCGGCTCCCCGTCCTGGCCTGCAGGCTCCTCCGCAGCCCGGGCATCCGGAAGCCCTGCTCCACAAAGAGGGCGTGCTCGTAGATCCCTTCTCCCGACTCGTCCAGGAACTCCATCTCATATCCCAGGGCCGGGTCGGCCGGACGGGCCAAGGCCTCCTCCCCGGCAGCCAGAAACTGGAAGCGGGATTCGAACTGCTCCCATTCCGGGCTATGCTCCTTGGCCAGGACCTCCACGTCGGACAGCCCCACCTCCAGGGTCTGAGTGGCTACAGGAGAGGGAAGGATCAGCAGAACCGCAATGGCCAGGAGGGCCAACGAGGGGGCAGCGCATGGGCGTTGCCGGCGGCGTTCGGAGGCTCGGCCGGGTCGGATACTCCCGACATGGATGTCAGAAAAAGAAGAGTACACCAGAAGAAACGATGGCGAGGGGAAAATGGCACGCCCGCATCCAGGGACGCCCCTCGGAAGGGGTCCGGTGACGTGAACCACGGGAATCAGTCAGGTCGGCAAAAGAGAGCGCCAGGAACCTCCCCTTGGCAAGTCTGCCCTCGATTCAACCTCACGCTCACCCGGATCCTGAGTGGCCCGGACCATCTGGGAATCGCCGCGGCACTGGCTATGGGGGGATCTTCCCATGGATCTGGCCAGGCGAAGGGTCAGGCGTCCTGCAGCCCCCTCGTATTTGCCGAAGCGCGGTCCCCCTCGTAGTCTCACCCAACGTGCTCCGGACCCTTTGAGCGGAGATTCCAGCCGTGCACCGACGAACCTTCCTGGCCCGAACCGGCGCAGCCCTGGGCGCTGCGGCCCTGGGCCCGGCCGCAGCCGGCGCCGGCCAGGGGGCTACCTCGACCTCCCGCACCTCACGCCAATGGACGGCTCGGACTTCCGGCCGCATCATCGTCATCGGTGCCGGCGCCTTCGGGGGGTGGACCGCACTTCACCTGGCTGAGTCAGGAATGGAGGTGGTCCTGGTGGACGCGTACGGAGCCGGGAGTGCCCGAGCCACCTCCGGAGGCGACTCCCGGGGCCTTCGTTTTGCCTACGGCGACCGCCGGATGTACACGGAGATGGCCATACAGGCCAAGACCCGGTGGGAAGATCGACAAACCCAGTGGGAGACCGGACTCATGCTCACCACCGGCCGGATCTCCCTCTATCCGGAGAGCACCCCAGCCCTTGAGACCATCCAGGATGTCCTGGTCGAGGCTGGGGCGGAGTTCGAACTTCTGACTCCTGAGGAAATCCAGCGCCGCTGGCCCCAGATGACGGTGGAGGGAGTGGAAGTGGGCCTCTTCGAGCCCGGCGCCACCGCCATCCGGGCCAACACTGCATGCCGTTTGATAGCCCGGAAGGTGGAAGAGGCCGGGGGCACCCTGAAAATCGGTCAGGTGGAACCGCCCCGAGGGGAGGGCATCCTCCCTGGGGTCCAGTTGAGGGAAGGCGGAGAGCTGCACGGAGATGCCTTCGTCTTTGCCTGCGGCTCCTGGCTCCCTGCCCTCTTCCCCGAACTTCTGGGGGACCGGATTTCCGTGCCTCGACGGGACGTCTTCTTCTTCGGTCCCCCAGCCGGCGATCCCCGATTCTCCTTCCCACACCTCCCCAATTTCTCTGAGGGCTCCCAGAGCGTGTACGGCTTCCCGGACCTGGACGGGTTCGGGTTCAAAGTGGCGCCCTTCGGCGGGCTGGACCCCTTCGATCCGGATCGGGATGAACGGGTTCCGGCGGCCCACTGGCTCCAGAGAGCCCGTCGCTACCTGGCCCTCCGCTTTCCGGGCATAATGGATCAGCCCCTGGTCCACAGCCGGGTGTGCCAACTGGAGAACACCGACGACGATCACTTCATCATCGACCGACATCCGGCCTGGGAAAACGTCTGGATCGCCGGTGGCGGCTCAGGCCACGCCTTCAAGCATGGGCCCATCCTCGGGGAGATCGTGGCCACCCGGGTGCAGGGGCAGGACATGGTCCCAGAATGGAGCCCGCACTGGGCGTTGTAATCTCAGGCCCGAAGCCCACCGCGCTCCAAGGGAGACCCTGGGAGAAGCCCCGGGCCGCCCTCAGGGATCCCACCTTCGAGATGGGGTTACCTTCTTGCTCTACTCGAAACCCGACCCTACCGTGACAAAGCAGGGTCCGTTCCTCACTTCCCCATGACCTGCCGTGTTCGCCACAGACGCTTCTTCCCCTGATGCACCCGACCCGGGCTGGGTCGCCGTCATCTCCACCGATGGCGACTTCCGGTCCTCGGTGCAGCAGGCTCTGTCGGATGATGCCCTTCCCCTCCAGCTCGCTTTGGCCATCGACTGCCCCTTCAGCGCGGTCGGGGAGATGGAGCGGAGCGAGCTCGAACGGACTGGACCCGAGCTGGCTCTGGTGGATCTGGAGTCGGATCCGGAACGGGGAATGGCCTTCATCGAAGAACTCCTGGAATCGGGCGATGTGGGGGGCGTCGTGGCCGCTGGCCGGGACCTCTCCCACGAGTTCCTCCTTCGTGCGCTTCAAGCCGGCGTCATGGAGGTCCTGGCAAAGCCCCTGGACCACATGGATGTCCGGGAGGCCCTCCAGCGAGTTCTTCGGCGTGGAGGCCGCCTCCCGGCTCCACGAGGCGAGGAAAGGGAGAAAGAACGGACGCGGCGAGGCCGGATTCTAGCACTGATGGGAGCCAAAGGGGGGGTCGGGACCACGGCCCTGGCAACCAACCTTGCGGTGGAGATCCACCGGATCACCGAGGAGCGGGTCCTCCTCCTGGATCTCGACCTGGAGCAGGGTGAGACCGGAATCCTCCTGGGGATGGAGCCTCGATTCAGCCTCCTGGAACTCCTCAGAAACTACGACCCCCTGGTCTCGAGCCTCCTGGCTGCCTGCATCGACCACCACGAGGCCTCGGGCATCGACCTGCTGGCAGCGCCCCTCCAGATGGCCCCCATGGAGGCGGAAGACCTGAAGCTGGTGAGCGGGAGTCGGATGAAGGAAGTCATGGGTTTCCTCCGGGAGCACTATGACTATGTGGTGGTGGACCGGCCCCGGACGTTCCACCCAGCCTTCAACCAGGTCCTGGAGGAGGCTGACGAGCGGTACCTGGTCACCACCCCCGACCTTCAGGCCCTCCGAAACGTCACCCGGAGCCTACCTCTCCTCCAGCGGGCCTCCGGTTCGGGCGAGAACGACTCCGTACGCATGGTGGTGAATCGTTTCCCCCCTGACGCCCCCATCTCGCTGGATGAGATCTCCCGGACTGTGGGACTGGAGGTCTACCACTCCCTGGGCGCCGACTTCTTTCCCATCAATGAGTCGATCCACGAGCGGACACCGGCAGTGATGCGCGAGGCCTCTCAGTACTCCCGGGATGTCTTGGCCCTGGCCGGGAAGATCACCGGTACCCAGGTTACCAAGGAGCCCCGTCGAAGCCTATTCGGGGGCCTCATGGACGTCGTCCGCAAGCGAAGCTGACGCGGGCTCCTCCTCCAGACTGCTTTCGGTTCCTTCCTGGCCAGGGGCCGCCTTCCGGAGATGTCGGGCGGCCCGCCACGCGTGGTAGGCCATCCGGTCCAGCCGGAGCAATCCATCCACCCGGTCCCGAAGGTCTCCAGCATCCATCTCCCGGGTGACCCCCGCCTCCAGAAGGGAAGCTCGCCGAGCCTTCCGCACCTCTCCCACCTCCTGGGCACAGTGCTTCAAGTCCTCGTCCCCGGGGATCCCTCCTTTTTCGGCCTGCATCTCTTTCGTCCAACGCTCAAGTGCGTCAGCCACAGGCCGGGCAAGTTCCAGATCCAGGGGAGCGGGCTCCTTCAAGGCCCGTCGAAAGCGCTCCAGGTGATCGGCAGCGTGCAGGACCGACAGGTGACGGGCAAATTGTTGCTCTTCACCGGCCGGGCTGTGGATCCGGGTCAGGAAGCTCCGGAGCCGCACCACCGCCTCACCAGCCGTCTCCACCCGGGCTTCCTTCCGGGGAAGGGGTGGCAGCCCTCGTGCGGTGCGGACCCCCTGTGTGAAGAGCTCGCGTGCGATTCCCGCTCCAGCCCTCCGGGCGGCTTCCACCGCCACCGTGGGCAGCTCGATGAGGGACGGGTCCAGATGGCCGGTAAGGGGAAGCTCCTTTTCTGGCATCCGGCGTTCAATCCACCCGGCGAAGGCTCCCAGGAAGGGAAACAGGGCAATCACTCCCGCCAGATTGAAAAGCGAGTGGAAAAGGGCCACAGCCACAGCTGGATCCCCTTCCCCCACGATGGCCACCGAAAGCGAAAGGAGCCCCGGCAGGAGGGCCAGGGCCAGGGCTCCGGTGAATAGATTGAAGAGGATATGGGCTGCGGCAGTCCGCTTCACCGGCACCGATCCGCCGATGGCAGCCAGCGCCGCCTTCACCGTGGTCCCCATGTTCTGACCCACCACCAGGAGAGCGGCCTGCTCCAAGCCGATGGTCCCGGTATGGAGGGCCGTCAGGGTGGTGGCCACGGCTGCTGAGGAGGACTGCATGACCACCGTCATGAGGAGTCCCACCACCACCAGGACCCCCTTGCCCAGGAGGGTCTCTCCGCCGAAGGCCCCAGGATCGATCTGGTGAGCAATCCCCTCCATCCCCGCCTGAAGGGTATCGATCCCTACGAAGATGAGGCCAAAACCGACCATGGCCGTTCCGCCGTGACTCCACCGGCCCTTGGCCAGGAGGCGGAGGAGGGCCCCCACACCCACCAGGGGCAGTGCCATGGCACCCACTGAGACCCTGAGTCCCAGGACCGAAACAATCCACCCCGTACTGGTGGTCCCCAGATTGGCCCCGAAGATCACCCCCAGAGCCTGGGGAAAAGTCAGGAGGCCCGCGCTGACGAACCCGATGGTGGTCAGGGTAGTCGCTGAGGAGGACTGGACCAGAGCGGTCAGGAGAGTGCCGGAAGCCAGCCCCCGTGCCGGCGTTCTGGCAAAGCGCTGGAGGCCGGCCCGGAGGGAGTCACCGGCTGCAGCCTTCAGTCCCTCGGTCAGCAGGAACATCCCGGTAAGGAAGATTCCCACGCCCCCCAGGAGGACCGAGACAAGTCCAATCACGATGACGTCACTCCCGGCCTGGGTTCAGTGCGGAAGGAGCGCCACAAGAGGAGGCCTTCACGCACCGTCGGCAATCATGGCCCTATATCCCTCCCGGAAGGAAGGGTAGGTGAAGGAGAACCCCGACGCCCGGAGGCGGCGGTTGGAGCATCGTTTGTTGGAACGGCGGCGGGACGCGTCAGGGTCGATGACAGGCTCCGGGGCGTCCAGGTACCCGGCAAGCGTTCGGTAGACCTGACAGAGGGGGGCAGGCTCGTCATCCACCCCCAGGTAGATGGGCTTGGGGGCTGGCAGGGTCAGGAGGTGCTGGATCGCCCGGGCCGCATCGTCCCGGTGGATCCGGTTGGACCAGATGGGGCCATCACCGGGACACCTGGCCTGGCCCTCCCGGACCCTCTCGAGGAGACGGGTCCGGCCAGGACCGTAGATCCCTCCCAGCCTGAGGACAGTGGCCGGGATCCCGGACTCCAGGACCAGCGCTTCGCCCTGACCCAGGAACCGGCTCCGGAAGTTCTGGTCGTCGATGGGGGTTTCCTCATCCACCCACGCACCCCCTGAGTCGCCATAGACCCCGGTGGAGGAAACGAAGACGAACCGCCTCACCGGCGGTCCCTCCCTCTCTTTCAAGCCGGCCAGGATGGCTTTCACGCCCTCTACATAGATGGCCTGGTAGGCGTCGGGACTGCTCCCGCCGGCCGAAGCGGCGTAGACGACCCCATCGACCGGGGGAAGCCGGGACGTCAGACCGGGTGCCAGGAGATCCGCCTGGATTCCGTGGATCTCCGGGGGGAGGGTGGAGGGGTCCCGCTTCAATCCCCAGACTTGATGCCCCTCCCGCGCCAGTTGCACGCCGAGCTCGGTGCCCACGTATCCGCACCCTGCGATGAGAGCCTTCACGAACGGGTGAACCGGACAAGTGGGATCCAGAACGATGGGTCAGCAAGCACTCGATGGGGTATCATGGAAGGTCTCCATGGCTGAAGAAACACGAGGGGGTTGGCCGGAGTCGGCCCGCCATCAGGATGGGCCAGGGTCCAGCGAATCTACCCCGGTGGCCGCAGGCGGGCCATCGTCGCTGCCCCCTCCGGCAGGGGAGACGCCCTCGCCGATGGGCAGCTCCACCCGGGTCCGTGGCAGGCTTTCCGGGTATTCCCGCTGCAGGAACTCCAGGAGTCGCTCCCGGAGGTGGACCCGGAGGTCCCATGCCTGGCCCGAATCCCGGGCGCTGACCAGAGCCCGAAGCTCCATGGTCGAGGGCCCAGCATCGGTCACCTGTAGCACGCAGACCCGCTCGTCCCACTCCTCCCGTTCCTTCACCGCGGCTTCCAGTTCCGTTCGCAGCGCCTCCACCGGGACGGTGTAGTCGGTGTGGATGAAGACAGTCCCCAGGATCTCCGAGGAGTGTCGGGTCCAGTTCTGGAAGGGCTGGGCGATGATCCGAGAAAAGGGAACGATGAGGCGTCGCTGGTCCCAGATCCGGACCACCACGTAGGTGACGGTGATCTCTTCGATCCTCCCCCACTCCCCATCGATGACCACCACGTCATCCAACCGGATGGGCTGGGTCAGGGCAATCTGAAGGCCGGCGATGAGGTTTTCCAGAACCGGGCGAGCTGCCAGCCCGATGACGAGGCCGGCCAGACCGGCCGAGGCCAGGATCGCCGTGCCCAACGCTCGGATGGGTTCGAAGGTCATGAGGGCCGCCGCCGTCCCCACGATGACCGTCACCACCATGAGAGCCCGGGTCATGACGGAGATCTGGGTATGGACCCGCCGAGCCTCCAGATTGTCGGCCACCGTCACGTCGTGTCGACTCCGGACAACTGCTTCCAAGCCACCCAGGAAGGCCACGACCACCCAGATCAAGGCCCCGTAGACCGCCAGTGTCAGGAGGTGCCCAACGGGATCAGGGAGAGCTTCCACCGAGGGAAGGACGAGCTGGATCCCCATGAGGGGGAAGACCAGAAGAGATGGGCGGCGGAGTCGATCGGCAAAGAGGCCGAGGGTGTCCCCGGATCCTTCCCGTCCCAGCCGCGGGAGGGTGGCAAAAACCACCCAGTGCACCAGGAGCCCGCCCACCACCGCCAGCCCCACCTGCCCTGCCGGGATCAGAACGGCCGTCCAGTCTGTCGTCATCCCACTACCCTCCCTCGCCCAGCCACCATCACGTTGCGGTCACGGCGTACCTGCCATTCTCTGGACCGGGGTACCCGGTTCTTCTCCATGGGCTCCGTCCTCTTTCCCGTTCCCCCTGGCCAGGCGGTCCAGGTTGCCCTTCGACCTTGCCTCCGGTCTGCCGTCCGACCTACTCTCGGACCCCTGGAACTCAACGGGAGGGATCATGGAACGAATGGTCGTCATCGGCGGAGACGCAGCCGGAATGAGCGCCGCATCCCAGGCGCGAAAGCGGAGGCCCGCCCAGGAACTGGAGATCATCGCCTTCGAACGGGGTGACTACACCTCGTATGCGGCGTGCGGCATCCCCTACCTGGTGGGGGGCCTGGTGGAGGAAGTGGATGAACTCATTGCCCGCCGTCCCGAAACCTTCCGGGACCAATACCAGATCGACGCCCGAATCCGCCACGAGGTCGTGGGCATCGACCTGGATGCCCAGGAAGTGGAGGTCCGAAACCTGGAAGAGGGACGAACCTTCCGACAGGGATGGGACCAGTTGGTGGTGGCCACAGGCGCCGCACCCCTCCGACCTCCCATTCCGGGGATTGATGCCGAGGGAATCTACGGAGTCCAGACTCTGAACGACGGGACCGCCGTCCTGGCTGCCGTGGAGGAGAAGCCCCGGGAGGCCGTGGTCGTGGGCGGTGGCTACATCGGGCTCGAGATGGCTGAAGCCATGGTGCTCCAGGGGATCAACGTCACCCTGGTGGAACAGGCGCCCCAGCCCATGACCACCCTTGACCCGGACATGGGTGCACGAGTGGCTGACGCCCTCAAGGGAGCCGGGGTCCAGCTTCGCCTGGAGGAGCCGGTGGAGGCCTTCCAGGTAGAGAACGGCCGTGTCACGGGCGTCCAGACCGGCGAGGGAACGCTCCCTGCCGACCTGGTCATCCTGGGACTGGGTACACGCCCTCGATCCGAGTTGGCCCGGGATGCCGGGATCGGGATCGGCGAGACCGGGGGGATCCTCACCGACATCCGCATGCGGACCGACCAGGACGGCGTCTGGGCGGCCGGTGACTGCATCGAGACCTTCCACCGCGTATCCAATCAGCCCGTGGCCATTGCCCTGGGAACCCACGCCAACAAGCAGGGACGGGTGGCTGGCATCAACCTGGGAGGAGGATACGCCACCTTCCCGGGTGTTGTGGGAACGGCCGTGTCCAAGATCTGCGATGTAGAGGTGGCCCGGACCGGACTCAGCAGCCGAGAGGCCGCTGAGGCAGGATTTCGTTTTACCTCAGTGGTCGTCCAGTCCACCACCCGGGCCCACTATTATCCCGGCGCACGGCGGATGAGCACCAAGATCATCGCAGAAGAGGATACGGGCCGTCTCCTGGGCGCCCAGATCGTGGGACTGGAAGGGGCAGCCAAACGCATCGACGTTCTGGCCACCTGCCTCTGGAATGAGATGACGGTGGGAGAGATCCAGGGAATGGACCTCTCCTACGCCCCTCCCTTCTCTCCGGTGTGGGATCCAGTCCTCATCGCGGCCCGAAAGGCTTCTGAGAAGTTGGAGGCTCGATGAGGACCCTCCTGACCGCTCCAGGCCCGATCCTCCGCTGACCCCGGTCCCCCTTGCCCGGTGGGCCGGTCCGAATACCCCACCCTGAACCCACAGTCATACGATGAACCAGGCAGCCCGGAGTGTTCCCCCCTTCCGGATGGCGGTGAAGCTCCTCACAAAGACGACGCCCTTCCTCTTCTTCAACCTGGCCATCTATGGCGGCTTCTTCCTGGGGACTGTCCTCTGGCTCGTGGTCTTTGGCGGCCTGGCAGCCATCGTTGGTCCAAGAGTGGAGATCCTCGGCGGGATCTTTCTCCTGCTGGCGGTCTTTGGTCCGGGCGGCATCCTCATGTTTGCCCGCCGGTACTTCCTCTATCTGGTGAAGGGTGCCCACATCGCCGTCATCACCAAACTCCTGGTCGATGAAGAACTCCCCCAGGGGAAGGGGCAGATCGCCTATGGACGGGAAGTGGTCGCCACCCACTTCCGGGACGTGAGCATCCTCTTCGTCCTGGACCGAATGGTGGACCGGACGGTGAAACGCTTTACCCGGCGCTTCGTCCGCGTGGTGGACTGGCTTCCCCTCGGTGGAGGTGCCACCAAGGTGGCCCGGTGGGCGGCAGCCATCGTGAACCGCTCCCTCTCCTACGTGGACCAGGCCATCCTCTCCTACGCCATCGCTCGGGACGAGCCGAATGTCTGGCGAAGCGCTCGTCACGGACTCATCCTCTACGCCCAGGCCTATCCCCCCGTCCTCATGACGGCCGTGAAGGTTTGGCTCCTGGGACGGGCCCTCTTCCTGGCCCTCCTCCTGGCCCTGGGGATCCCCGCCGTCCTGATCCTCCTGGCCTTCAACGCCATCTGGTTCCAGGTGGTCATGATCGCTGCCGTCTTCTTCCTGACTTCACTGACCATCCGGGCCATCTTCGAGCCTTTCGCCACGGCCTACATCGTCCTGACGTACCACCATGCCATCGCTGGCCTGGAGGTGGATCCGGTCTGGGACGAGCGCCTCCAATCCGTCTCCAACGAGTTCAAGAGGTTGGTTGGGAAGGCCCGGGATTTCGAGCAAGGAGAACGAGGCCACACGACGGAAGCCACCTCCAGGGGAACGGCGTGACTCTTTGCAGAGAACGGTTCTCCCCGTCTGGGAATCACCAGGACCTCGTTACCATCTGACCGACCCCAACGAGGATCGAACCTGGAAGGCGGTTGAAGAAGTGCAGGGTGCCACCGTTGGGAGCGTCCTCTACTTCTTCAACCGCCTTCCAACGGCCAGGCCTTGAGCGGAAGGGGGAGGCGGGTTTCTTTTGGCACCCATGGACACGCTTCTGATGGGTGTGGTGCTGGGACTCTTCGCCGGGATGATTCCCGGTGCTTTTTCAACCGTGGTGGTCACCACCGCCTTGGAGCGGGGACTGGGGCCGGGGATCCGGGTAGCTCTGATTCCCATCCTCACCGAACTCCCCGTCATGCTGGCCTCGGTTCTGGTCCTGGCAAGGATGCCGGAGGGAGCCCTCCGATGGGTCGGAATGGTGGGAGGCACCGTCCTCCTGGTCATCGCCTGGAAGGTGGCTCGAGGCGCAAATTCGGCTGACATGCATGCCGCGGTCCGACGACGGAACATGGGCCACTACACCCGGGTCTTCCTCTTCGGAATCCTCTCACCCAGTCCCTGGGCTTTCTGGTTCCTCCTGGGCGGCCCCCTCTTCCTCAATCGATGGAATGTAGGCCCCATCCATGGGATCGGTTTCCTGGTCACCTTCATGGGCTGCTTCCTGGGGGTCATGATCCTCCTGGCCTGGGCCGTGGCCACCGGCCGCCGCCAACTCAATCCCACCTGGTACCGGCGGATCCTTCAGGGGGCCGGTGCGGTTCTGGTGGTGGCCGGGATCGTCCTCATCTGGCAGAGCTGGGCCGGAAATTTCGCCGCCCTGGTCCAGGCTCCGGAGCACCTGGACAACCACCTCCCCCGCTGAACCAGACCTGCCGACCCGGGAGCCCCTGACCTGAACCCTGACACGGACCCTGGGGCTCCGGAGTCCGCTGCCAGAGGCCTGATGGACCCAATGGGGGAGGCACCGGGCCAGGCTACCGGTCCAGGGGCGGGAAGTGTTCCGGAGGACGTCGATGCTGTGTGGCCTGCTCATAGGCGTAGGCCAACTGGAAGAGGAGCCCCTCGCTCCAGGGACGCCCCATGATCTGCAGCCCTGCCGGCAAGTTTCCGTACGTGAAGCCCATGGGAACTGTGATGGCCGGAAGGCCGGCCGCAGGAACCAGTCCCTGGGAATTGTCACCCCGGTACTCCTCGTTGGCCCGATCCAGGGGCGCAGGAGGATGGCTCCAGGTGGGGAAGACAACAGCGTCCACCTGGGCCTCATCCATGGCCGCCGTCACCGCCACCAGGAGGGCCTGCCGCCCTTCATGCTCGTGGAAGTCGGGACAGGGCGGGTCTCCGTCGGCCGGATGAACATCCAGGGGGCCTTCGGCGAAGCGATTCAGACCTCCCTGAGCGTCAGCTCCGTACGCCCCCGTTTCCAGGACCTCCAGCACATCTGTCATGGGGGCTGACTCTCCCAGGGACTGCAGGTATTGGTGCATATCGTAGCGGAACCGCCGGCAGAAAACCCCTCCGCTCAGGAGAACCTCCAGATCCGGCACCTGAAACCCGGGGACCAACTCGGCCCCTGCCTCCCGAAGATCCTCTAGCGCCTGGGAGAAACGAGCGAGGACGGCCGTGTCCCCTTCGGCTGGATCGGCGAAGGCTTCCAGGACCCCGATCCGTTTCCCTTCCAATCCGTCCACATCCAGAAAGCTGGTGTAGTCGTCCTCCACTCGGTCCCTTCCCGCTTCGGTATACGGGTCCCGGCGATCATATCCCGCCACCACGTTGAAGACCCGGGCCGCATCCTCCACGCTCCGGGTCATGGGCCCCGCCACATCCCGGTCGAAGGCCAGGGGAACCACTCCCATCCGAGAGGTGAGACCCAGGGTCGAGCGGATCCCTACCAGGGCCAGGTGGGAGCTGGGTCCCCGGATGGAATTCCCGGTGTCACTCCCCAATCCCACCACACCGAAGGAGGCAGCCACTCCCGATGCCGTCCCCCCACTGGATCCGGCCGGGGTTCGGTCCAGCGCATACGCATTGGCCGTGACTCCGTAGGAGGAAGAGACGGTCTGCCGGGGACTGAAGGCCCACTCGGCCATATTGGTCTTGGCCAGGATCACACCGCCTTCCTCCCGGATCCGCTGGACCATGAAGGCATCTTGCTGGGGGATGCTCCCGGCCAACGCCACGGACCCGCCAGTGGTGGGGAGGTCGTAGGTGTCGAAGTTGTCCTTCACCAGCACCGGCGCGCAGAAGAGGGAGCCCAGCCGCTCTCCCCGGGCCAGGGCGTCGTCCAGTGAATCGGCCACCTCCAAGGCCCGGGGGTTCACCTCGCTGATGGCCCCCAGCCCCGAAGGCTGGTCGTAGGCCTCGATCCGGTCCAGGTAGGCCTGCACCACCTCCCTGCAGGTGGCCCGCCCTTCCATGATGGCCGCCTGGATCCCCCGAATGGATGCCTCCACCACGGGGAATGGCTCCGGATCCGGGGTGGCGTTGGCACAGGCCACCAGAGGAGTCCCGGTCAGGAGGAGGAGGAAGAGCAGCCGAATGGGGAAATCGGGGCAGGATCCATGCGCACCCTTCCCTCCTCGGAAAGCACGCGGCAGGCTCAAGAAACGGCACAGGAGGGGGGGTGAGGGGTCCACCATACGACCAGGTCCTCCAGAGGCATTCGGTTCGACGGCTCACGAGCCAGGGCGGCTCAGGTGGAGGCAACGTAGCCTCCGAACCGAAAGGTGCAAGGATCTGAGAAAGGCACGCCCATCCACTCCGAGCCTTCTCCTCACTCCACAAAGGAGCCCCATTGAGCGACTCCCTCCTGGCCGATGCCGGACGCCGCCTGGACGCTGCCCGGCCCGAGGCTCGAATCTCGGAAGAAGCCCTGGCCCGACTCAGCCAGCCCCGATCCTCCCTCAAGGTTTCCATCCCCGTCCGGATGGACAACGGGACTCTGAAGGTGTTCCCCGGCTATCGCGTCCGCCACAACTCAACCCGCGGACCGGCCAAGGGCGGAATTCGGTTCCATCCCCGGGTGGACATGGATGAAACCATCACCCTGGCGTACTGGATGACCTTCAAGACCGCCATCATGGACCTTCCCTTCGGCGGCGGGAAGGGCGGCGTCACAGTCGATCCCAAGACCCTCTCCATGGCCGAGCTGGAACGCCTCTCCCGAGGCTATGTCGCCGCCGTAGCCGATGCCATTGGTCCCGACACCGACATCCCGGCCCCCGATGTGGCCACCAATGAGTTGGTCATGGGATGGATGGCGGATGAGTACGCCAAGATCCATCGACGGTCGGTACCGGCGGTCATCACCGGCAAACCCCTGGCGCTGGGTGGCATTCCGGGGCGCAGCAGCGCCACCTCCGATGGAGCCTTGCACGTGATCCGGGAGCTGGGAGCCACCCTGACCGGTGGAGCGGAAGAGCCCCGAGTGGCCATTCAGGGATTCGGTAATGCCGGCGCCCAACTGGCCCAATCTCTGGCCGATGACAACTACCGGGTCGTGGCCGTCAGCGACTCCTCGGCAGCCGTTCACGATCCGGAGGGATTGGACATCACAGCTCTCCGGAAGCACAAGTCAGAGACTGGAAGCCTGGCTGATCCCCCGTCCGGGTCCGAGCTGGATGACCCGGAGGAGCTCCTGATACTGGAGGTGGAGCTCCTTGTGCCGGCGGCGTTGGAGGGAGCCATCCACGAAGGGAATGCGGACCGGATCCAGGCCCGAACCATCGTGGAGGTCGCCAACGGGCCCGTCACCTCTGCAGCGGACGAGATCCTGGACGAGGCGGGAGTGAAAGTGGTACCGGACATCCTGGCCAACGCCGGGGGCGTCACCGTAAGCTGGTACGAGTGGGTGCAGAATCGGCAGGGGGATCGCTGGACGGAAGCCACCGTTCGATCCCGCCTCCGGGAACGGATGGTCAACCAGACGCAACAGGTCCGGGCCCTGTCCCGGGAGCGGGAGGTCCCTCTCCGGACCGCCGCCTGGATCCTGGCCCTGGAGAGGCTGGGCGAGGCCATGGACGCCACGGGCAATGAACGCACCTTCCGGAGCGGATCCTCCTGAACCGGGGGGCGTCGCCCCAGCGGCACCCAGGAATCTTCCACAGGTGAGACACCCATGAACCGCTCGTGTCGGGCCCCGGCGGGGACCCCCTTCAAGACCGCCCTTCGGGCCCCCTTCCGCTTTGGCCGGATCTTCCCGTTGGCTGGGTTGATCCTGCTCCTCACCGTCATTGCAGCGTGTGCCGGAGGGTCAGGGGGGGGATCGGAGAGTCGGACAGTCTCCATCATCACCGGAGATGGACAGCACATCGAAGTTCGCCGGAGCATCGAGCCCCCTTCCGACCAGCGCCTCCCCCTGTCGCCGGAGGAGGCATGGGAGCTCCTCCCTGAAGTCTATCGTGCCCTGAGTCTGGAGCCCGATATTGCCGTCCCGGCTCAGCGTGAGCTAGGCGTATCGAACCGGCGGTTTCGAGGTCGAATCCTGGATCGGAGGGCGGCCGATTTCTTCAACTGCGGGGTGGAGCCGGGGTTGAACAGACCCCTTGCCGATCGAGCTTCCATCGACGCTCGCATCGGCACGCAGGTGTTGGCGGGACCCGACGGTACGGCGTCTCTCCGGACCCGGATCCAGGCCACGGCCCAGCCTCCCGGCGGAACGGGCGGACGAGCGGAATGCCGCTCCACCGGCCTCCTGGAGCGGGTCATCTCAGAGCTGACCCAGGAGCTGGCGACGGCCGGCGGGATCGCCGACGAGGGTGGGGAGCCGACCGTTACCCAGTAGCGCCGGCACCGGCCAGGGTCGTGGCCTTGGAAGGCTGTTGAAGAAGTAGAGGTACCACCGTTGGGAGCGCCAGGGAGCTCCATCGTAGGCGGCGACCCGGTGGCGCCTCTACTTCTTCAACAGCCTTCTAACGGCTCCCCGACCGTCGAGATCCTCTCCGTCCCCGCAGTCCCGTGGCTCCCTTCACCCCTAGAACGTAGATCGGGGCGAAGAGGATCAGGATCAGAGGGAGGGTGAGACTGCGATCTGCCAGGAACGCCACCACCAAGGGTGCCACCACTGAAACCAGGAGAAGGAAGGCGCTGAAGGAGTTTCCGCGGTACATCGTCCGCCCAAGGAAGGGCGCCAGCCCCACCCCCACGACGCACATGCCCCCCAGGATCCACCGGGGTTCGGCACCCGTGAGGAGATGGACAGCCATGGCCAGAAGAACCAGACTGTGCGTCAAAGACCCATACCAGGCAATCTGAACCCGGCGGTGGGCTCGTCGGATGGAGGGAGCCAGTCCCCCCTGTCGCGGGGCCTTCTGCATACGTCACATCTCCTGGCGAATTGAAGTCCTTCCAGTCCGTTTCCGGCCACGGCGTCCCAGGTGGCCCACGGGTGCCACGAATAACGGAGATGGGGGGTAGAAGGAAGGGGTCGGATGGCCCTGCACGGATCCCATATGCGTTCAGGGCGCGGGAGGGAGGCCCTCCCCCACCCCGGACCCGATCATCATTCCAGATCTGACGAAGCAGGACAGGAGTCGCCAAATGAACAGCAATCGCCAGCCCGGCTCGACACTGGGAACACCGGGTCGTCTATGGGCGCGGGGTCTCGCCCTGGGACTCCTGGTCCTCCTCACCACGGCCTGCGCTGGCCGGGGAATGGACGACGACGACCCGTTCCGAGCCAGGGATCGGTCCGGACCAGTCATCCTGGAGATTCAGAACGACAACTTCAACGATGCTCGGATCTACACGCTCTGGAATGGGGATCGGAGAAGGATCGGAACCGTCATCGGCAAGACCGAGGAACGCTTCGAGATCCAGGCTCGACAGGGAGATCTGAGGATCCAGGTCGACTTCCTGGCCGCCGGTGGATTCACCACTGAGCCCATCATGGCCTGGCCTGGCGAGACCGTGCACCTGGTCATCCCCTCCTATCCCTGAGGCTGCCGTTCCTTGCCGCTGCCGTCAGAAGGCTGTTGAAGAAGTAGAAGTGCCCCCGTTGGGAGCGCCAGGGAGCCACATCGTAGGCGGCGACCCGCCTCGACCGGGACCGCAAGACCCCTTCCCGGTGGCGCCTCTACTTCCTCAACAGCCTTTTAGGCCGAATCGTCACCACTCGGTCTCCTGGCTCCACAGGGTCGCCCTCCACCACCTCCACCGACTCCACCACTCCCTCGAGGGGAGCTGACAGTGTAGTCTCCATCTTCATGGCCTCAGTAACCAGGAGAGTGTCTCCCCGGTCCACCTCCTGACCGGGCACCACCTGCACCGAGAAGACGCGCCCGGCCATCGGAGCACCCACCTGTTCTGGCTGGGTTCGATCCACCTTGGGACGGGATGGCCGGTCTGCCTGCACCGAACGGTCCACCACCTGGACCGCCCGGGGCTGTCCGTTCAGCTCGAAGTGGATTCTTCGAGTTCCATCGGGCTCTACTTCCCCAACCGCCACCAGGCGGATGACCAGGGTCTTTCCCTCTTCGATCTCCACCATGGTCTCTTCCCCTACCTCCATCCCATAGAGGAAGGGCACCGTCTCGAAGGACCGATACTCCCCGAACTCCTCCTTCCGGCGAGCAAAGTCGGTGAACACCTTCGGGTAGAGGGCAAAGGAGATCCGTTCCCGCTCGTGCGGAGCCCGGCCCAGAAGACGCTCCAGGTGCTCATCGTGCTCGACCCAGTCATACGGGGGGAGACCCTTTCCGGCCCGATCTGAGAGGGGAACAGCTCCCCGCAAGACAACCTCCTGGAGACGCTGCGGAAACCCTCCAAGGGGCTGACCCAGACGGCCGGCAAAGTAATCGACCACCGATTGGGGAAAGTCCACCTCCTCCCCTTGCTCGTGGCGAGCGTAGATCTCCTGGAAGGTCAGTTCGTTCTTGACCAGAAACATGGCAAAGTCAGCCACCACCTTGCTGGTGGGCGTCACCTTGATGATGTGGCCCAGTTCGCGATTCACCTCTCGGTAGGTCTCCCGAACCAGCTTCCACCTGTCCCCCAGTCCCAACTGAATCGCTCGGGGCCGGAGGTTGGAGTATTGACCCCCGGGAATCTCATGGCGATAGACATCGGTGGTGCTGGCCTTCAGGCCGGACTCGAAGGGGCCGTAGATCTCCCGGGTCAACTCCCACCAGTCCGCCAGAGGCTCCAGTCGATCCAGCGCCAGATCAGGTTCCCGTAGGTCGCCCTGGAGGGCTGCCACAAGGGCATTCAGGGAAGGCTGACTCGTCAGGCCCGCCATGCTCGAGATGGCACAATCCACCCCGTCGACCCCGGCTTCGGCAGCCGCCAGATACATAGCCACCCCATTCCCGGCCGTATCGTGGGTATGAAGATGAACCGGGAGTGAGGTGCTCTCCCGAAGCGCCTTCACCAGGACCCGAGCCGCCGCCGGCTTCAGAAGCCCGGCCATGTCCTTGATGGCCAGAATGTGGGCTCCTCGCTCCTCCAGCGCCCTGGCCAGCTTCGTGTAGTACTCCAGCGTGTACTTGGCCTCACCCGGATCCAGGACATCGCCGGTGTAGCAGATGGAGGCCTCGGCGATCTTTCCCGCTCTCACCACCTCCTGGATGGCCAGCTCCATATTGGGGAGATAGTTCAGGGCGTCGAAGATCCGAAAGAGATCCACACCGGCGCCGGCCGCTTCCGCCACGAACGCCTGCACCGCGTTGTCTGGATAGTTCGTGTAGCCTACGGCGTTTGCTCCCCGCAGGAGCATCTGGAAGAGGGCTCCTGGAACCTGGGCCCTCAGATCCGCCAACCGTTCCCATGGATCCTCCTGCAGGAAGCGCAGACAGACGTCAAAGGTGGCGCCTCCCCACACCTCCCATGAGAACAGGCCCGGCAAGGCATGGGCTGTGGGCAGGGCGATGTCGACCAGGTCCCGGGTCCGGACTCGCGTCGCCAGAAGGGACTGGTGGGCATCCCGAAAGGTCGTGTCCGTGACCAGGAGAGCCGTCTCTTCCCGCATCCACTGACTCAGTCCTTCCGCTCCCTGAGCCCGGAAGACCGCCATGGCCGGTGACTCAGGAGGTCGCCGACCTTTCGGAACGGGAATGGGGTCGGGACGGAAAAGAGGCTGGGGACGGGGCACTCGCTCCGTTCCGCCGGGTGGACCATTCACGATGATGTCGCCCAGCGCCCGAAGAGCCTTTGTCCCCCGGTCCCGCCGGGCCGGATAGACGAAGAGTTCTGGGGTTTCATCGATGAAGCGCGTGTGTGTATGGCCAGCCAGGAACTGGGGATGGCGAACCACATTCTGGAGGAAGGGGAGGTTCGTCCGGACGCCTCGCACCCGGAATTCTGCCAGACTGCGACCCAACCGCCGGGCTGCCTCCTCCAGGTCCTGACCCCATGCCGTAACCTTGACCAGCATGCTGTCATAGAAGGGGAGGATCTCCGCTCCTGAGCCGCCCAGTCCGGCGTCCAGCCGGATCCCGTGCCCACCTCCCGATCGGTAGGTGATGACCCGTCCCGAATCAGGGGCGAAGTCCTGTTCCGGGTCCTCGGTGGTCACCCGAGCCTGGACAGCCTGGCCCCTGCGCTGGATATCGGCCTGGTTCCGGATCCCAATCTCCTTGTCCCCCAACTCATGACCCTGGGCTACCCGGATCATGGCTTGGATCAGGTCCCGCCCGGTGATCATCTCGGTGACGGTGTGCTCCACCTGAATCCGGGTATTCACTTCGATGAAGTAGACTCGGGTGTCCCCCTCCCGCTCCTCCACCAGGAACTCGGCAGTGCCCACACTGGAATAGTCCACCACCTCGGCCAGCCGGAGGCTGTATTCGTAGAGTCGATCCCGGATGGACGGATCCAACCTGGGAGCGGGAGCCAGCTCCACGATCTTCTGGAGACGACGCTGGATGGAGCAGTCCCGCTCGAACAGGTGGACCCGGTGCCCATGCTCATCCCCCAGGATCTGAACCTCGATGTGCCGAGGATTCACCACGTACCGCTCCAGGAAGACCTCCGGATTCCCGAAGGCGGCTCGGGATTCTCGGCGGGCTGCCAAGAAAGACTCCTCCAACTCCGACGGGGACCGGACCACCCGCATCCCTCGCCCACCACCGCCGTGAGCTGCCTTGATCAGAAGGGGATATCCAATCTCCCCGGCCACTTCCCTGGCTTCGTCCAGGTCCGCGACCCCGCCATCCGAACCGGGAACAATCGGTATCTCGGCCTCCTGGGCTACCTTTCGGGCCGAGATCTTGTCCCCCAGGGCTTCCATGGCCCGGGGAGGGGGGCCGATCCAGACGATGCCCGCCTCCTGGCAGCTTCGTGCGAAGTCGGCATTCTCACTGAGGAACCCGTATCCGGGATGGATGGCATCCACCCCCTTCTCCAGCGCCAGCTGGATGATGGCCTGACCATCCAGATAGGCCTCTACCGGCTTCCCCTTCTCTCCTACCAGGTAGGCGCGATCAGCCTTGTATCGATGGATGCTGAGGCGGTCCTCCCAACTGTACAGGGCGGTGGTGGAAATACCCATTTCGGTACAGGCCCGGAAGATCCGGACGGCGATCTCGCCCCGATTGGCCGCCAATACATCTCGAATCTCACGTGGCATTCTCTGACCGACCCGGGCTGGAGTTGGACCGTGGGAAGGAAGCTGAGGAAGACCGGGGGAAGATCCGATCCACCCTGAGGGTCAACATGCGCTGGAACTCCACCGGCCACAACTTTCCCTCTTTCCTCCTACCCTCTGCCCTCCTCGGCATGGGTCCTTCGCTTGCGAGAGACGAGCTCAAGCCCCAGGACCACGGAACAGGCCAGAAGCATGGAAAGGACTGCTCCCATCACCATGGGATCCTGCCCGGTCAGGGCCTCCCACTGCCCTGCGCTCACTGGTCGGACCACAAGGGGGACCTCTCGACCGTCCGAGTCCAGGTACGATGTCACCGTCTCTCGCCAGGGCCAGAGCTTCTGAAGCGATCCGGCCATGAGTCCGCAGAGGAAGGCCAGGGTGGATTCGTACCGGGTCCGGATGAGCCAGGTGAGGATGCGGGCAAAAGCCAGGAGTCCGATGGTGCATCCGGCTCCCAATGCCGCCAGGAAGGCGACGTCCAGCTCCGTCAGGGCCCGCACCAATAACTGGTATTGGCCCAGGAGGAGGAGGATGAAGCTCCCGGAGATTCCCGGAAGAATCCAAGCGCACACTGCCACGGCCCCAGCCAGCGTCGTGGAGAACCAGTGCTCCGGAGCCGGGAGGGGGTGAATGGTGGAGAGGAGGAGTCCAGCTCCCACCCCCAGCGCACCCACCACAATCCGCATGTAGCTCCAGGGGCGGGCGAAGCGCCCGACATAGATGGCCGAAGCCACGATGAGGCCGAAGAAGAAGGCCCAGACCAGGACCTCCCGGTTCTCCAGGAGCCAGTTCACACCAGCCGCGAAGGTGAAGACGCTGGTCACCATGCCCACCCCGAGGATGGCCAGGAAGCCCACGTTGGCTCCTTCCCACGCTTCCCTCAATCGTCCGTGCCACGCCTTGCGGAGGGTTGAAAGGTCCAGGGCTCGGATGGACTGGACCAGCTCCACGTAGATCCCGGTAATGAAGGCGATGGTTCCGCCCGAAACTCCGGGGATGAGCTCGGCCACCCCCATGGCCGCTCCTCGGAGATAGACGCCGACCCACTGAAGGAACCCCCGACGGGGTCCGATTCGCTGGCCGCCTGGATCCGTCACCTCCGGCCCTCCCGAAGAACCGAGTCCAGCGTATCCTGCAGAGCCATCAGGTCTTCCGCACCGTTGTAGAGGTGGGGAGAGATTCGGAGAGCGTCCCCTCGTCGGGACACAGCGACCTTAGCCGACTCCAGGGCCGCCCCCAGGGCCTGGTGATCCACCTCGGCGGGAAGTCGCAATCCGAAGATGTGGGATCCTCGCCAGTCGTCGTCCTCCACGGCCCATCCCTCGTTCCGAGCCCAGCTCAACAGCTCGGCCGACAGCCGAGCCGTGTGGGAGGCCACCAGCTCCGGCGTCCACTCCAGGAGGAGTTTGAGGGACTGGAGGACCATGGGCAGGAGGATGAAGTTGCTCCGTTCCCCCACGTCATATCGAACTGCTCCGGGTTCGTAGCTGTCCCGGTAATTGACCAGTCCCCCGAAGTCCCGGCTCCCCTCCCGAGCGATCCAGGTCTCCTCCAGGGGAATCCCGTCGTCGAAGGCCGGGCCGAAATATCCCAAGGCCACCGAATAGGGCCCGAGGAGCCATTTGTAAGTGGCGCAGATCACTGCGTCAGGGCGGATGGTGGGATAGTGGAAGGGGAGCGCACCTACCGACTGGGTGCCATCCACGACCAGGAGGGCGTCCACCTCCCGGGCTCGGGCTCCGATGGCCTGGAGCTGGAAGAGTGATCCATCAGTCCAATGCACGTGCCCCAGGCTCACCACTCGAGTCCGGGGCCCCATGGCCTCGAGGATCCTCTCGTTCCAGATCCGGGCCCGCCCTTCCCCGGGGAGCACACCCTCTGGGGGGTCGATGAGCCTCACCTTCGCTCCCACTTCTGAGGCGGCCCGCCGCCAACCGTAGACATTTCCAGGAAACTGATCCCGGGTGAGGACCACCTCATCGCCCTCTCTCAGGCCGGCATTCCGAGCGGCGATGGCAACGCCATATGATACAGAAGGGAGGATAGCCACCCGGTCCGGGTCTTCCCCGTCAATCAGACGGCAGAAGCTCTCCCGCACCTCCTGGCTCTCGTCAAAGAAGTCCTGGGGTCGGCTCCGAGCTGGATTCCTCTTCCGGCGGATCCCCTGGATCCCCGCCTGCTCCGTGCGGATGGGGAGGGGTGCCATGAACGCGCAATTCAGGTAGTGAAGATCAGCGGGAAGTGTGAAGTGCCGATGGTAGGCTGATTTCATGGTCGACCCTGGGCCGGGTGAAGGTGGCCTGGCTCCGGGAGGAGACCGGAGACGGAGAAGAGTACCCGAAGTGATGGGATGGGCTCAAGGGACGAACTGGATCGGGAGTCCCCTCAGCGTTCACTCCTGACCGGTGTGAATGCTGGGCATCCCATCCCATGCCCGGGTCCGGCCCTGAAGGACCCGATCCTACAATAGCCTGTCAGTCATCCCGTTCAACGGCCGACTCTACCACCCGGATCGCCGTAGCCAGATCCTGAACAGCCAGCCCCAGCGACTTGAAGACCGTCCGGTCCTGGGCACTGGTGCGACCCGAGATCCGGTTCTCCAGAAGCTCACCAATTTCCCCGATGATGTGATCCCCTCCGATCCGTCCCTCCCGCCGGGGAATGAGGAAGGCTCCGGCCTCGGCCAGAGCCGCCTCCCTCTGATCCACGAAGAAGCGGGCCTGAGCCACGGCATCCGAATCCAACTCACGGGTCTCGGCCGTGTGGGCACCGACGGCATTCACATGACTCCCCGGCCCCAGCCACTCCCCTTTCAGGATGGGAACCGGCGAAGCGGTGACGGTGCAGACCAGGTCCGCTCCCTGCACCGCCTCCTCAGGAGTCCCACACCGGTTCACCGGAACCGACACGCCTTCCTTCACACACCAGTCCAGAAAGCTCTCGACGGTGGCCTCCCGCCGCGACCAGACCCGCACCCCCTCGATGGGGCGCACCGCCATCATGGCCCGGAGGTGGCTCCGCGCCTGGAGACCGGCCCCCAGGAGGGCCAGTTCGGATGCATCTTCCCGGGCCAGAAGCCGGGTGGCCACCCCACTGGCTGCCGCAGTCCGGTAGGCGGTGATTGCGGCGGCATCCAGGAGGGCCATGGGCGCACCCGTCTCCGGATCGAAGAGGAGGATCACACTCTGGTGGGAGGGGCGGGAGCTGGCCTGGTCATGGGGAAAGAGGCTCAGGAGCTTGGCACCCAGAGCCCCGGACCCATCCAGGTATCCGGGCATGACCAGAAGATGCCGGTCCCCACCAGGCAGGGTCATATGCGTCCGGACCGGTTGGACCGCCTCGTCCCGGGCCAGTTCACGAAAGGCCGCCTCCACTGCCTCCAGCGCCATCCCCATGGTCAGGTGCCGCTCCACCGCCTCAGGGCCCAGGTGCTGAACGACTCCGTTGTCAGGCCCTTCCTGAGAGTTGGCTCCCTCCATTGCGTCTCCTTCGTCGGAACACTGG